>NZ_AVCH01000008.1 GCF_000747075.1 Arenimonas malthae CC-JY-1 | reverse complement strand
ACGCCTGCCGAGACCAACCGAACACGAGCAACTGACCTACCTGGCAAAGCCAGGCCAGGCCAGAGATTCCGGACCCCCGGGGGGCTCTGGTAATGTCATGCCATGTCGGTCGGGATACTACTGCTGAGCCATGAAGGCGTCGGTGACGCCCTGCTGGCGGCCGCGCGCCGGCTGCTGGGCGGATTGCCGCTGGCCACCGAATCCTTCGGCCTGCCCTGGGACGGGGACCCGGGCGAATTGCTGCCCGCCGCCAGCGCCGCGCTGCGCAAGGTGGACGGCGGCGACGGCGTGCTGGTGCTGTGCGACCTGTACGGCGCCAGCCCCGCCCGCCTGGCCGAAAAGCTCGTGCACCTGGGCACGCCCGCGCGCCGCGTCAGCGGCCTGTCGCTGCCCATGCTGCTGCGCGTGCAGAACTATCCCGAACTCGGGCTTGATGAACTCGCGCGCACGGCCGCCGCCGGCGCGCGCAACGGCGTGGTGGTGGACGATGCTTGAGCGTGAACTGCAGGTCAGCAACAAACTCGGCCTGCACGCGCGCGCCGCGGCGAAACTCGTCCAGCTCCTCTCCGGCTTCCAGTCGCAGGTGACGCTGCTGGGCCGCGGCCGCGAGGTGAACGCCAAGTCCATCATGGGCGTGCTGCTGCTGGCCGCCGCGCCCGGCGCCACGCTGGTCATGCGCGCCGAGGGTGCGGACGAAGCCGAAGCCCTTGCCGCCGCCGCCGCGCTGTTCGAGCGCGGTTTCGACGAGGACGGCTGATGCGGCGCGCGCTGCGCGGCGTGGGCGCCTCGCGCGGCATCGCGCTCGGGCGGGCCCGCGTCTGCCAGCCGCAGGCATTGGCGGTCGAGGAAACACGCATCGAAGCCGGCGAAGTCGCCGGCGAACTGGCGCGCCTGCACGCCGCGCTCGACGTCGCGCGCGCCGAACTGCGCGGCCTGCGCGAGCGCCTGCACGGCGCGCTGGCGCAGGAAGTCGGCGAATTCCTCGACCTGCACGCCATGATCCTCGACGACCCCGAGCTGCTGCAGGGCCTCGACGACCTCGTGCGCACCGGCCGCTACGGCGCCGACTATGCCCTGAAGCTGCAGCGCGACCGCCTGGCCGCCGTGTTCGAGGGCATGGACGACGATTATTTCCGCAGCCGGCGCGAGGACCTCGACCACGTCATCGGCCGCGTGCACGCCGCCCTGCACCGCCGGGACAACGCCAACGGCGCCGGCCTGTCGGGCGAAATCCTGGTCTGCGAATCGGTGGCGCCCTCGGAGCTGGCCGAGTGGCAGGCGCGCGGCGTGGTGGCCGTGGTCACCGCCACAGGCAGCCCGCTCTCGCACAGCGCCATCCTGGCGCGCAGCCTGCACCTGCCCCTGCTGGTGAACGTGGGCGACCTGCTGGCGCACGCCAACGACGGCGACGCCATGATGGTGGACGCCAGCAGCGGCGAGGTGGTGCTCGAGCCCAGCGCCGAAGACCTGGCCCGCTACCACGCCCGCCAGGCCCAGATCGGCCGCGAACGCGCCCAGCTGGCGCGGCTGCGGCGCCAACCCACCCGCACCCGCGACGGCGTGGACATCCGCCTCTACGCCAACGCCGAATCGCGCGAGGACGTGGCCGAAGCCCACGCCCAGGGCGCCGACGGCGTGGGCCTGTACCGCACCGAGTTCCTGTTCCTGCAGCGGCGCGAACTGCCCACCGAGGAAGAACAGTTCCTGGCCTACCGCGACCTGGTGCTGGGCATGGCCGGCCGCGTCGCCACCATCCGCACGCTCGACCTGGGCGCCGACAAGGCCGACCACACCGGCCTGGCCCTGCGCAGCGAACCCAACCCGGCCCTGGGCCTGCGCGGCGTGCGGCTGTCGCTGGCGCACCCGGCGCTGTTCCTGACCCAGCTGCGCGCCATCCTGCGCGCCAGCGCCTACGGCCCGGTGCGCATCCTGGTGCCCATGGTCAGCGGCCGCGAGGAAATGCTGCAGGTGTGCGAACTGCTGGAACAGGCCCGCGACGGGCTGGCGGCCGAGGGCCTGCAGGTCGGCCCGGTGGCCGAGCTGGGCGCGATGATCGAAGTGCCGGCCGCGGCCCTGGGCCTGGGCGACATCGTCGACCTGGTGGATTTCGTTTCGGTGGGCACCAACGACCTGGTGCAGTACCTGCTGGCCACCGACCGCAACCACGAATCGCTGGCCGAGCTGTACACGCCGCGGCACCCGGCGGTGCTGCGGCTGCTGGCCGAGGTGTTCGCCTTCGGCCGCCGCAACGGCATCCCGGTGGCGGTCTGCGGCGAGATGGCCGGCGAAGCGGCGAACGTGCCGCTGCTGCTGGCCCTGGGCCTGCGCGACTTCAGCCTGCACCCGTCCACCCTGCTGGAAGTGCGCAAGGCCATCCGCGAGGCCGACCTGGGCAGCCTGCGCCGGCGCTCGGGCACCCTGCTGCGCTGCCACGACCGCGCCGCGATCGAGCGCTGGCTCGAACGCTGCTGAAGGCACGGGTAGGCGGGGAACCGCCGGCCCCCGCATAATACCGGCGCCTTCCCGGGAGCCGCCTGATGGCCGAAGCCGTCCGCCACGACAAGACCGCTCGGCAGCTGCGGCTGCTGTCGGACGCGCTCGACACCGGCCGCCTGGGCCCGGTGCGCCGGCTGGTGAATTCGCTGTCGCCGGCCGAGATCGGCAACCTGCTCGAGTCCCTGCCCGCCGGCAAGCGCGAGATCGTGTGGGGCCTGGTGGACCCGGAGGACGACGGCGAGATGCTGGTGCACGTCGGCGACGACGTGCGCGAAAGCCTGCTGGCCGAAATGGACACCGACGAGATCGTCGCCGCGGTCGAGGACCTCGACATCGACGACCTCGCCGAGCTGGCCGGCGACCTGCCCGACCAGGTCATCGACGAAGTGCTCAAGTCCATGGACCGGGAGAACCGGGAGCGCCTGGAACAGGTGCTGTCCTATCCCGAGGACAGCGCCGGCCGCCTGATGAACCCGGACGTGATCACGGTGCGCACCGACGTCACCGTGGACGTGGTGCTGCGCTACCTGCGCCTGCGCGGCGAGATCCCCGAGCACACCGACCACCTGTTCGTGGTCAGCCGCCGGCACCAGTACCTGGGCCGCGTGGCCATCGCGGCGCTGCTCACGCACGACGCCAGCACGCCCATCAACGAACTCTTCGACGACGAGCAGCCGGCCATCCCGGTGGACACGCCCGCGCACGAGGTGGCCAGCCAGTTCTCGGACCACGACTGGATCTCGGCGCCGGTGGTGGACGCGAACAACATCCTGCTCGGCCGCATCACCATCGACGACGTCGTGGACATCATCCGCGACCATGCCGCGCACCAGGCGCTGAGCGCCGCCGGCCTGGACGAGGACGAGGACCTGTTCAGCCCGGTGCCGCGCGCCGCGCGCCGCCGCGCGATCTGGCTGGGCATCAACCTGGCCACGGCCTTCCTGGCCTCGTGGGTGATCGGGCGCTTCGCCGACACGCTGGAACAGCTGGTGGCCCTGGCCGTGCTGATGCCCATCGTGGCCAGCATGGGCGGCGTGGCCGGCACCCAGACCCTGACGCTGATGGTGCGCGGCATGGCCCTGGGCCAGGTGGGCACCGGCAACCTGCGCGCGCTGCTGAGCAAGGAGGTGCTGGTGGGCCTGATCAACGGCATCGCCTGGGCCATCGTGGTGGGCCTGGTGTCGGCGCTGTGGTTCAGCGATTTCGCCCTGGGCGGCGTGATCGCCGCGGCCATGGTGATCAACCTGGTCTCGGCCGCGCTGGCCGGCGTGGGCGTGCCGCTGCTGCTGCGGCGCATGAACATCGACCCGGCGCTGGGCGGCGGCGTGGTGCTGACCACGGTCACCGACGTGATGGGCTTCTTCGCCTTCCTCGGCCTGGCCACGCTGGTGTTGCTGCGCTGAGCGCATGGTGCGCCTGCTCGCCCTCGTCCTTGCGCTTTCGGCCGCGCCGGCCTTCGCCGATGCGCCGGCGCAAACGCTGCAGGCCTGCCTGCAGTCGCGCTTCGAGGCCATGGACCTCGACCTCGGGAACGCCGTGGGCGTGAGCGTGGCGGTGCTGCCGATGCAGGGCGGCGGCGCCTGGCATGGCGCACGGGGCCTGGCCGACCGCGAGCGCGGCGAAGCGCTGACGACCGGCCACGCCTTCCGCATCGCCAGCAACACCAAGACCTACACCGCGGCCGCGGTGCTGCGCCTGGCCGAGCAGGGCAAACTGGGGCTGGACGACCCCATCGCCGCGCACCTGCCGGACGCCTTCGTCGCCGCGCTGGAAAAGGGCGGCTACGATCCGCGGGCCATCCGCATCCGCCACCTGCTGACGCACACCGCCGGCCTGCGCGAGCACGTGAGCAAAGACTTCCTGCTCCGCCAGGCCGGGCCCGACGCGCGCGAATGGACGGTGGCGGAACAACTCGACCTGGCCATGGCCGCCGGCGCGCCGCTGTCGCCGCCCGGCGCCGGATTCCACTACTCCGACACCGGCTACGTGCTGCTGGGTTCGATCGTTGAAAAGCACGCGGGGCAGCCGCTGCCGACGGCACTGCGAACGCTGCAGGCCTGGGACGCGAACGGCCTGGCCCACACCTGGTTCGAAACGCTCGAACCGGCGCGCGCGCCACGGGCCCACCAGTACTGGCAGGGCCGCGACACGCACGGCTGGCACCCTTCGTTCGACCTTTACGGCGGCGGCGGCATCGTGGCCACGCCGACCGACATGGCGGCCTTCCTGCGCCTGCTGCTCGAAGGCAAGCTGTTCGAACAGGCCGGTTCGCTGCAGGCCATGCGCACGCCCGGCGTGGCCGGCGCCTGGAACGACTACGGCGCGGGGCTGTTCGAGCTCGACGTGGACGGTGAAAAGCTCACCGGCCACAGCGGCTTCTGGAACACCTTCGCCTTCCACTCGCCGGCCGACGGCGTGGTGTTCGCCGGCGCCGTGGTGGAAAAGACCGCCCTGCCCTACGCCGCGCTCATCGGCTCGCTGCGCGGCGCTTATCGCGACTGCGCGGCCGGCCGGCGCGAGGCGCTGCCGCCCGCCGCGGATTCGCCGTGACCGACGCCCGGCTGATCCGCACCGTCGCCGCGGTGATCCGCGATGCCGCCGGCCGCGTGCTGCTGGTGCGCAAGCGCGGCACGCCCACCTTCATCCAGCCGGGCGGCAAGCGCGAGCCGGGCGAAGAGCCGCTGGCCACGCTGGCGCGCGAGCTGCACGAGGAGCTGGGCGTGGCGCTGCGGCCGGGCGCGCTGCGCCTGGGCGAATTCGAGGACGTGGCCGTCAACGAAGCCGACACCCGCGTGCGCGCCGAGGTTTACCTGGCCGACGTGGACGGCGAGCCCGCCGCCCGCGCCGAGATCGAAGAGCTGGCCTGGGTGGAGCCGGCCGCGCCGGGCGAACGCGTCATCGCGCCGCTTTCCCGCCACCAGCTGCTGCCCGCGGTGGCGGCGCTGTGGTCGCCGGTGGAGCGCGGCCCCGCGCGGCACTACGCCTGGGGCGGCGACAACGACGGCTGGCACCTGGTGCAGCGCGGCGAGCTTTCCGTCATCGCCGAGCGCGTGCCGCCGGGCGGGCGCGAGCGCCGGCACCGGCACGCGGTGGCGCGTCAGTTCTTCTACCTCCTGTCGGGGCGGGCCTGCATCGAGCTGGCCGGCAAGGAAGTGGCGCTGGCCGCGGGCCAGGGGCTGGAAGTGCCGCCCGGTCTGCCGCACCAGTTCATGAACCCCTACGACGAGGACGTGCACTTCCTCGTGGTGTCGCAGCCGACCACGCGCGGCGACCGCAGCGACGACTGAATTTCAGCGCGGCGCCGGCTTGCCCTGTTCGGCCAGGGTGAGCGCGACCTTGTCGCGCAGGTAGGCGGGTTCGATGCGCGCCGCGTCCACGGCTTCGCCGCGGGTGAAGGCGCGGGCCGCGAGCTTCGCCAGGTCGGCGGCGTGCGGCAGCGTGCTGGCATCGAAGCCGGCGAGGGTGTCGCCGAGGCGCGCGACCAGCGCGCCGTGTTCCGCGCCGAAACCCGTGCCGACGCCGGACACGACGCGTTCCGGCAGCGGCGCCCGTGCGGGCGGGCAGATGCTTTCTTCACCGGTGGCCGTCACCAGGCCGTCGGCGTCGCGCGCGAATTCGCCGAGGTACACCTCGCCCATGCGCGCGTCGATGGCGGCGAGGATGCGTTCGCCCTGGCCCTGCATGGCCAGCACGGCCAACGTGGAAATCGGCAGCACCGGGCGGTCGAGCGCCAGCGCCAGGCCCTGCACCAGCGCGATGGCCAGGCGCACGCCCGTGAAGGCGCCGGGGCCCCGGCCCACGGCGAGGGCGTCGAGCTGCGACTTGCGCAGGCCGACTTCGGCCAGCAGTTCGTCGGCCCAGGGCAGCACCAGTTGGGTGTGCCGGCGCGGCGCCAGTTCGTGGCGCGCGAGCACGGCGCCGTCGGCGTAGACGGCGACCGAGCAGGCTTCGGTGCTGGTTTCGATGGCCAACAGCTTCACGGCCAGTCCTCGTCGCTCGCGGCGGGCGCCGCACCGGGCGATTGTGCGGCAAAGAAGCGCTGCACGTCCTCGATCTGGCGCGTGCGCGGGAACGGCGGCAGGCTGTCCAGGAACAGGCGGCCGTAGGGTTTGCCCAGCAGGCGCGGGTCGCACAGCACCAGCACGCCGCGGTCGGCGTCGCTGCGGATCAGGCGGCCGACGCCCTGCTTGAGCGCGATCACGGCCTGCGGCAGCTGTTCGTCGCGGAAGGGATTGCCGCCGCGGCGGCGCACGGCTTCCAGGCGCGCTTCGAGCACCGGGTCGTCGGGCGCGGCGAAGGGCAGGCGGTCGATGCAGACCACGCTCAGCGCCTCGCCGGCCACGTCCACGCCCTCCCAGAAGCTGGCGGCGCCGAGCAGCACGCCGTTGCCGGAGGCGCGGAACTGTTCGAGCAGCGTGTTGCGCGGCGCGGTGCCCTGCACGAACAGCGGCCAGGGGCCTTCGCGCAGTTCCTCGGCGGCTTCGCGCAGGGCGCGGTGCGAGGTGAACAGCAGGAAGGCGCGGCCGTTCGACGCTTCCAGCACCGGCCACACGGCGTCGATGACGGCCAGGGCGTAGTCGCGGCTGTTCGGTTCGGGCATGGCGCGCGGCAGGTAGCACAGCGCCTGCTTCGGCCAGTCGAAGGGGCTGGGCTGCAGCAGCTCGCGCGGCTCCCACAGGCCCAGGCGCCGGCCGATGTGGCGGAAGCTGCCGTCCACGGCCATCGTGGCCGAGGTGAAGATCCACGCGGCGCGGCTCTGCTCGCGGTAGCGGCGCAGCGGGCCGGAGACATCCAGCGGCGTGCGCTGCAGGGTGAAGCCGCGCTGGGTCAGTTCGTACCAGCGCACCGCCATCGTGTCGCCGGCGGAAGAAGAAAGGGGGTCAGGTTCACTTTCCGGCGGGTGTGCGTCGGACGGCGCGTCGTCCTCGGGGGAAAGTGAACCTGACCCCCTTTCTTCCTCGCCTTCCACGTTCCGCCAGTTGGCGAGGCGGCGCACGAGTTCGGCGGCGCGGTCGCCGCAGGCGGCGAAGCCGGGCGAGGCGTCGGAGAGCGGGCCGAGCACGCGCAGCAGCTCCGACAGCGCGTGGCCGAGCTGGTCGAGCGCTTCGGGCACGCCGGGGTGCGCCAGCAGGCGCGCCTGCGGGCCGCGCTGGGGCAGCTTGTCCATCGCCAGGCGCAGGTCGCGCATGGCCTGTTCGAGCGCGCGCGCCGGGCCCATCACGGTGGCCAGCGAGGCGGTGACGTTCTTGCACTCGGCCAACGCATCGCGCGCCAGGTCGAGCAACTGGCGCGCGCCCAGGCCTTCGCCGAAGAACTGCGCCGCGAGCTCCGGCAGCTGGTGCGCCTCGTCGAGCACGAAGGCGGCGGCGCCCGGCAGGATTTCGCCGAAACCTTCCTGCTTGATCGCCAGGTCCGCCAGCAGCAGGTGGTGGTTCACCACCACCACGTCGGCCGCCTGCGCCTGCTGGCGCGCCTTGGCCACGAAACACTCGGTCCAGAACGGGCATTCGCCGCCCAGGCAGTTGTCGGCCGTGGAAGTAACCTGCGGCCACAGCGGCGAGTCTTCGGCGATGTCGGCCAGTTCGGCCAGGTCGCCGCGCATGGTTCGCCCGGCCCAGGCCACCACGCGCTGGAACTGCGCCACGACTTCGCGCGACTGGAACTTCTCGCCCTTGGCCTGTTCGACCCGGTACAGGCACAGGTAATTGGCGCGGCCCTTGAGCAGGGCCGTCTTCACGCCCGCGCCCAGCGCCTGGCGCACGCGCGGCAAGTCGCGGTGGTAAAGCTGGTCCTGCAGCGCGCGGGTGCCGGTGGAAATGATGACGCGCTGGCCCGAGAGCAGCGCCGGCACCAGGTAGGCGTAGGTCTTGCCGGTGCCGGTGCCGGCTTCGGCGATGAGCGTGGCGCGCTCGTCCATGGCCTCGGCCACGGCGCGCGCCAGCTGCTGCTGGGCCGGCCGCGGCGAATAGCCTTCGAGTTCGGTCGCCAGCGGGCCGTCGTTGGCCAGCGCGGCGAGCGTGCACTGCGCGAGGTCGCCCACTTACATGCGGACCGGCGGCGCCACCGTGCAGGACGCCACCTGGCGGCGCGCGACGGCGGCGGCGTCGCTGGCGCCGCGGTGTTCGCGGGCATGGGCGATGGTGGCCCAGTTGCGGCGGCACAGGCCGCCCAGCTTCGGGCCACGCTCGAAGGACTGGTTGGCCAGCGTTTCGGCTTCCTGCCAGGCGCGGCGCAGCAGGGCCAGTTCGGCCTTCCACTGCAGCAGGTCGGGATCTTCGGGCGTGATGGCCAGCGCCTGGTCGAGTGCGGCGCCGGCGGGCTTGAGCTTGCCGGCGGCTTCCAGCGTCTGCGCCTGCAGGCGCAGGTCTTCCACCTGCGGGTCGCGCAGCGGCTGCACTTCCAGCTCGTGGCCGTGTTCGCCGGTGGCGCGCACGTCGGCCACCACCGCGGCGGGGTCCACCTTCTTCGCCACGGCGCGGCGTTCGGGCGCCGGCGCGCTGGAGGAGCAGGCGGAAAGCAGCAGCGCGAGGGCGGCGGCGGCGAGGGTGCGGGTCTTCACGTCAGTCGATCCTTGGTTCTTCGTCATCGCGCCGGTCGCGGCCACGCTCGTCGCCGCCGAAGCGGAACCAGTCGAGCCAGCTGCGGCGCTGGCAGCTCAGGTGTTCGGGCGGCAGGTAGCCGGCGACGAAGGCGTAGCGGCGCGCGCCTTCGCAGTCTTCTTCGGTGGTGGCGTATTCGGTGGCGTCCACCCAGCCCCATTCCAGGCCCTGCATGCCGACGTCGAGCGGCGCGCTGGGCAGCTTGGCGAACAGCGACGACCACACCCGCATCGCGCCGGTGGAGCCGTACAGGCCGGTGGGTTCGTTGCGGTCGTTGCCCACCCAGACCACGGCCAGGTGGTCGCCGGTGTAGCCAGCGAACCAGCTGTCGCGGCTGTCGTTGCTGGTGCCGGTCTTGCCGGCCGGGCGCAGGTGGCCCAGGCCGTCGGAAAGCAGCTGGCGCGCGGTGCCGCGCTGCACGGTGTCCTGCAGCGCCAGCGTGACCAAGCGCGCGGCGATGGCGTCGCCTTCCTGCGCCGGCGCCGGGGTGAAGTCGTAGCGGTTGATGGCCTTGCCCTTGGGATCGAGCACGCCGCGCACGGCGCGCAGCGGCTGGATCTGCCCGCCGGAAGCGAGGAACTGGTACACCTGCGCCATCGCGAACGGGCTGAGGTCGACCGAGCCCAGGATGAGCGACGGGTTGGGCTGGGCGCGCAAGCCCGCCAGCACCTTCAGCAGTTCGGCCAGGCGCTCGGGGCCCACCGCCATGCCCACGCGCACCGTGGCCTGGTTGTAGGAGAACGCCAGCGCATCGGCCAGGCTGACGCGGCCGTGGCTGCGGCCGTCGGAGTTCTCCGGGTTCCAGCGCTTGCCGTTGGGCAGCACCAGGTCCACCGGCGCGTCCTCGACCGGCGTGGCCAGCGACCAGGCGTCGGGCTGGGCCAGCGCCAGCAGGTACACCAGCGGCTTGAGCAGCGAACCCACCGGGCGCTGCGCTTCCAGCGCGCGGTTGAAGCCGGGCTGGTCGGGGTCGCGGTTGCCCACCATGGCCAGCACTTCGCCGCCGTGCGTGTCGGTGACCACCATGCCGGCCTGCAGCGGCGGGCCGTCCTTGCGCTGCACCTTGTCGAGCGTGCTGGCGACGCCGCGCTCGGACAGCAGCTGGGCCGAGGGCGAGAGCGTGGTGAGCACGCTCAGGCCGGCGCCGCGCAGCGCGTCGGCCGGATAGTCGCGCGCCAGCTGGCGGCGCACCAGGTCCATGAAGGCCGGGTTGCGGTTGCTGGCCACGCCCGGGCGGCGGCTGACGCCGAGGCCCGCGGCCATGGCGCGCTTCGCCTCTTCGGGGCTGAGCAGGCCGGTGTCGCGCCACACCGCCAGCACCAGGTCGCGGCGCTGTTTGGCGGCCTCGGGGCGGCGGCGCGGGTCGTACACCGAGGGGCCCTGGATCATGCCCACCAGCAGCGCCATGTCCTGCGCACGCAGGGTGGAAAGATCACGCCCGAACCAGAATTCCGAGGCGGCAGCGATGCCGTGGATGGACTGGTTGCCCTGCTGGCCCAGGTACACCTCGTTGAAATACGCCTCGAGGATGCGCTGCTTGTCGTAGCGCGCCTCGATGATGAGCGAGTAGGCGATTTCCTTGAACTTTCGGCTCCAGCGCTTTTCGCGGGTCAGGAACAGGTTGCGCACCAGCTGCTGGGTGAGCGTGCTGGCGCCCTGCTCGAGCTCGCCCTCGCGCGCGTTCACCCAGGCCGCGCGCAGCATGCCCCAGGGGTCGATGCCGTGGTGGTGCTTGAAGTTGCGGTCCTCGACCGCCTGCAGGCCGGTGACCAGCAGCGAGGGCACTTCCTTGAGCTGCACCAGCCGGCGTTCCTCGGACACGTCGCCGTAGAGCGTGGCGATGCGCGCGGGATCGACGCGGGCCGCGTCCAGCGGCTTGCCGCTGCGGCGGTCGGCGACGCGGGCGACCTTGCCGCCCGACAGCACCACTTCCAGCCGCATCGCCGGCACCGGGCCGTCGAGGTCGGTGAAGGCGCGGGTGCCGACGTGGAAACGGTTGCCGTCGCGGGACCAGGTGCCCGGCAGGTCGCCGCCGTCGGCGCGGTAACCGGCCGCATCGAGTTCCAGCAGCAGCGTGTCGGCATCGAGCCGCGTGCCCGGGGCCAGCCTCAGCGGGCGGGCGTAGACGCGGGTCGGCACCTGCCAGACCAGGGCCTCGAATTCGGCGCGCACGCGCTTGTCGAGCACGTAGAAGGTGGGCACGCCGATGCCCAGCGCGAGGCCGAGCGCCAGCAGCGCGGCGCGCAACAGCCAGGTGCGCCAGCGCGGGCGGGCGGAGGGCGAGCCGGATTTTGGGGGGGAAGCGTTACGAGGCACGGACATGGATAATCCGGAGGTGCGGCGAGTCTATCAGGCCGCCCCCGCCCCGCCCCCACCCGAGACTGAACCTGCGCATGGATGCCCCCGCCCTCCCGGTCCTGAGCACCTGGACCGCCGACCCGACCGCCGCCGCGCCCTCCGGCGCGCCGGCCGGGCTGGTGCGCGTGGACGGCGTGGCGGCGTCGCCGGAAGCGGCGCTGGCGCGTGCCCATGCCGCGTACCCGGGGCGCGACGTGCTGCTGCTGCGCGCGGGCGTGGCTTTCGACGATCCCGCCCTGCAGCGGTTGCTGGCCGCGTGGCACGGCGCCGGCTGG
>NZ_AVCH01000007.1 GCF_000747075.1 Arenimonas malthae CC-JY-1 | reverse complement strand
AGAGCACGCGGGCCTGGCCGGGCGCGGTCGGCACGGTGCTGGCCTCGCGCCGCCAGGCGCCGGCGTCGTCCGGCAAGGGGCCGGGATGGCATTGCAGCCCGCCGTCGGGACCTTCCCAGGCCACGCTGCAGCCGAACAGGCCGGCCTGGTCCAGGGCGCCCACCAGCGCCCCGGCCGCCCTGGCCAGGGTGTCGGCCAGCAGGATGGCCATGCCCGGCGCGGCCGGGCCGCGGAACGCCGCGGGCATCACGGGCAGCGGTGCAGGACGGGTACACATGGTCTGTCCTCCTCGCGGGCGGTGGGCGGGGGCGGAATTTCCCCCTGATGCCATTGGGCTCCGTCGCCGCGCCAGCCGCCGGGACGGCCGTCGCAGTTCCGCAAGGCATCCCCCCTGGGGTTAGCAGTCCTGTGAACGGGGTCACGCGCCGGCGCGCATGGGCATCCCGTGGATGCGGGGGCGCCGCCGGGGAAGCCGGATGGCAGACTCCGGGCCATGAATGCAGCCACCCTGGAATGGCTCCTGCGCGGCTTCGGCGTCGCCTGGATCGTCGGCAGCGGCATCGCCTTCCACAAGGCGCGCGAGGCAGCCCTGATCGACAAGTTGCTGGGCGCCCTGTCGGGTACGCCCGAGGATCCGCTGGTCACCCGCTTCCAGTTCGTCGGGTCGGCACTCACGCTCGCCAGCGGCGTCGGCCTGGTGCTCGCCACCGCCTGGGCGCTGGTTCCGCTCGGCCTGCTGGTGGCCTCGCAACTGGTCTATTTCGCGCTGGTGCGGCGCAAGCGGGCCCGCGCGCAAACCCCGGAAACGCGGGAAGAGGCGCGCGTGCAGCCGGCCACCCGGCGGGCATTCTGGCTATCGCTGCTGGTCACGTTCGCCACCGGCGTCGCCGTCTGGCTGGGGCGCTTCAGCGGGTGAAGCGCCGCCGCCCGTTGCAGGCGGCGGCGGGGTCGATCAGAGCGCGTCTTCCCCGGGGGTCAGTTCCATCTCGAGGTTGTCGGCCTCTTCCGCGAGGGCGGCCAGCAGCTTGCGCAGCTGCTCGGGGCTGACGTCGGTGGACAACTTGGCGCCGAAGTACAGGGCATTGCCGGCCACCATCCAGCCGCCGACCTTGTAGTTGGCGTTCTTCTCCAGCAGCGAGCGCATGCGCCCGGCGTCGAGCGTCACGTCGCCGTTCAGCAGCGCGGCCGGCGCGAACGCCGTGTAGTGCGGCATGCCGCTGAATTCGTCGACCTCCGGCGAGACGTACACGAGCTGGGAGCGCTTGTCCTGCTCCCAGTTGACGAGCACCTTGAAGTCGCCGTCCTGGTCGATCTCGAACGGCAGGCCGGTTGCCTTGAGCTTGATCTCGAGGATGGCGTTGCCCGACTCGGCCTGGGCCGACGGCGCGGTGACGGAGACCGCGACAAAGGCCGCGGCGAGCACGGAGGCGAGGCGGAGCGCTTTCATGGTGGTTTACCCGAGGGCTTGGAGGTGGCCCGATTCTCGGCGCCGCCCTTGCGGGCCCACCATCCCGCAACTGCGGGATGGGACGCCGCCTCCGCGCCCCCTAGCCTGTGCAAAGGCCGGCACTTCCTTGCCCGGCGAATTCCGGGGGCGCTATGGAAGGAAGGGGTATCGGCAAGACGGTGGCGGCGCTGGCGGCGGGCATCAGCCTGGCCTGGGCGGGCGCGGCGGCGGCGAGCGCCTTCACCGAAGGCGGGGCGGACCTGTGGAGCGCGCGGGCAGAGCGTTTCGTCCATGCGTTCCGCGACGCGCCCCCGGGCCTGAGCACGCAGGAAGCGCTGGGACAGGCCTGCGAAGGAATCGGCGGCGAAATGTTCAAGTACGGCATGTACAAGACCCAGGTCCCGAACCACGCCTCGCAGGGTTTCCGCCGCCTGTGCGAAGGGATCGACGCGCTCAACGGCCGGGCGCGCGGGCGGGTCAAGATCTGCAAGGAATTCAGGGCCGCGCGCAAGCTCTTCGCCCGCATCGACGCGGAAGAGGCGCCGGCGCGCGTGGTGGAGCTCAACGAGCGCTTCCTGCTCAAGATGATCGACGCCCTGGTGGCCCAGGGCGAACGCGACGGGTGGCCGGGCTGCTGAGCCCCGCGCCGCGCCAGCGCACTCAGGTTCCCGCCACGAGCCCCAGGCGAACGGCTTCGAGCGCGGCTTCCGCGCGGCTGTTGATGTTGAGCTTGCGGTAGATGTTCTTGAGGTGGTCGGAAACGGTGTGGCGGCTGATCTGCAGCCGCTCCGCCAGCTCGGGCAGCCGGCAGCCCTTGCTGACCAGCACCAGCACCTCGCGCTCGCGCGCGGTCAGGGTTTCGAGCTCGTGCGGCGGCGCCGGCCGCGGTGCCTCATTGAAGGCACGCAGCAATCGCTGCGCGATCGCCGGCGACAGCGGCGGCTCGCCGCGCAGGATGCCTTCCAGCGCCGCGCCGAGGCGGTCGGCGGGCTGGTCCTTGAGCAGGTAGCCCTGTGCGCCCGCGCGCAGCGCCGGGAACAGGTGCGCGTCGTCACCGAACAAGGTGGTGACCACGATGGCGCAACCCGGGTGGTGTTGCGCGAGTTGGCGGATCAGGTCGACGCCGCTGCCATCGGGCAGCCCGAGGTCAACCAGCGCCAGGTCGGGCGACATGCCCGCTTCCAGCTGCCGGCGCGCCTCGGCCAGGGTCCCGGCCCGGACCACCTGGATGCCGGGAAAGCGCTGCTCCAGCAGCCGGGCGAGCCAGGCGGCCACGTCGGGCAGGTCCTCCAGGACCAAGGCATGGCCGGGCGGCGTGTTCATGGCCGCATGCTCTCCGGCGCACTGGCCGGTGGCCATCCCGTTACTGCGGGGGTCGTGGCCGGCGGCAAGGGGAAGCGCAGGCACACCTTGGTGCCACCCAGCGTCCCGGCCTGCCAGTGGATGTTGCCCTGCAGCTCGCCGGCCCGCGCCTGCATGCTGCGCGTGCCCCGGCCGCTGCCGATGCGGGCGGCGTCGAAGGCGCCGTCGTCGGTCACTTCGAACACCAGGTCAGCGCCGACGCGTTCCACCACCACCCGCAGGCGGTGCGGCGCCGCATGGCGCAGCGCGTTGGTGATGGCCTCGCGGCCGATGCGGAACAGGTGCATGGCTTGCGCCGGATCGAGCGTCGGATCGGGAAGGTCGGCGCCCTGCCGCCAGTCCAGGGCGATGTCGCGCGTGTCGAGCCGCTGTTCGGCTTCTTCGCGCAGCTGCGCCAGCACCTCCAGCAAGGTGCCTTCCACGCCCCGTTCGCGGGCGAGGATGGCGCGCAGGTCCTGCAGCACTTCGCGCACCAGCTGTTGCTGTTCGGGTTCGCTGACCCGGTGCAGCAGGGTCAGGAGGCGGCTGCCGATGTCGTCGTGCAGGTCGTCGTAGATGCGGCGGCGTTCCGCCTGCAGCGCCTGCGAAAGATCGAGCTGCCGCTGCAGCGCGGCCAGGGGCTCGTCGGCCGCGACTGGCCGGGGGCCCGAACGCCACGGCCACCAACGCCTCATGCCGCGTCCCCCGCGGCGCGCAGGCGCTCGCGGTTCTTGCGCGTGCGGGCATGGTCGGCCCCCAGGTGCGATTCCAGGACGGACTGCGCCTGGCGCAGTTCCCGGCGCGCCTCGGCCGGGCGGCCCGCGCGGGTGAGGATCTCGCCGTAGTTGCTGCGGAAGATGCCGACGTAGGGATGGCCGGCGCCCAGCGCGCCGGTGGCGTCGTCCAGCACGGCGCGCATGGTGGAGATCGCTTCGGCGTGGCTCCCCCGCTTGGACAGCAGCATGGCCAGGTTGCTGCGCGGCGCCAGCCGCTCGGGGTGCACGTCGCCGCCATGCGCGGCCTGCGCCGCCACGATGGCGCGCAGCTGCGCTTCGGCCTCGTCCAGCCGGCCCAGGTCTTCCAGCACGTAGGCACGCTGGTTCAGCGCCATCAGCGTGCGCGGCGCCTCGGCGCCGAAGCGTTCGGTGGTGGCCTGGGCCAGCGCGTCCACCAGCGGCGCGGCCTCTTCCAGCGCCCCGCGCTGGACCAGCAGGGCGGTGAGGTTGTTCAGGGTGACCAGCGTGCCGGGGTGGCGCGGCCCGAGCGCTTCGCGGCGCGCCTCGTAGGTTTCGCGGTAGATGGCCTCGGCCTGCTCGACCCGTCCCAGCCGGTCGAGGATTCCGCCCAGCTGGTTGTAGGAATACAGGGTGAGCGGGTGGTGGTCGCCGAGCGCGGCCCGGCGACGCTGGTGGACGTCGCGCGCCAAGGGTTCGGCGGCGGCGAACTCACCGCGGTACTTGAGCAGGCCGGCGTGGTTGTGGCGGGCGGTGAGGGCATCCGGATCGTCCGGCCCCAGGGCACGGGACGCCCGTTCGTCGGTGCGCGCGGAGAGCTCGTGCGCCTCGTCGATGCGCCCCTGGGTCTCGAGCATCGTGGTCAGCGCGATGCCGGCGAGCACGGCCAGGCGGTCGTCGCCGCGCGCCTCGGCGGATTGCAGGAGGGCGCGAAGCCGCTTCTCGCCTTCGCCGGGGTGCATTTCCGGGTCGATGGCCGCCGCGGCGTTGATGCGGATGGCCTGGGTGTCGAAGGCCTGCTCGCCGCGAAGGCGGGTGGAGAGCGCATCGGCGGTCTCGAGCAGTTCCGCGGCCTGCGCCGGCTCACCCAGGTGCAGCAGCGAGGTGCCCAGCGTGGCCGCCAGCGCCATGCGCGCCTCCGCCGGCAGCCGGGCGGACTGGCTGGCGAAGCCCTGGCGCGTGATGACCAGCCATTCGCGCAGGCTCAGGTCGCTGCCGGCGCCCTGTTCCGGGTCGGACGAATGGAGCATGTCGGCCAGGAAGTCGTTGACCGCGTCGCGCTCGGCCAGGTGCAGTTCGGCGACGCGACGTGCCTCGGCTTCCGCGAGCGCCATGCGGGTGGACAGCACGGTGGCGGCCACGAGCACCAGGGCCGTGGACGCGACGGCCCAGGACAGGGCGCGGTGGCGGCGGACGAACAGGCGCAGGACGCGCCCGATGCCGGCGGGCGCGGCCTCCACCGGACGGCCCTGCGTCCAGCGGCGCAGTTCGTCGGCCAGCTCGGCGGCTGAACCGTAGCGGTCGCCGGGGTCGGGGGCGATGGCCTTCATCACCACGGTTTCCAGGTCGCCCCGCGCCGCCGGCGCGATGCGGCCCAGCGGCGTCGGGGCGTGCGACGCGACGATCTTCAGCGCCGCCACCACCGAGGTGGCCGTCCCCAGGCCGGGGTGTGGCAGCACGCCACCGATCAGCTCGTAGGCGATCGCACCCAGCGCGTACACGTCCCAGCGCGGATCGCTGCGCGTGCCGCCGTCGAGCTGTTCCGGGCTCATGTAGGGCAGGGTGCCGAGCACCGCGCCGGCGCGGGTGACGCGCGTGAGGTCGCCGCGCTCGATGGCCGTGGCGATGCCGAAGTCGATGATGCGCGGCTGGTCCTGCGCGTCGACGAGGATGTTGGACGGCTTGAGGTCGCGGTGGATGACGCCGCGGGTGTGGGCGAAGTGCACCGCCCGGCACAGCGCCTCGAGCAGGTCCACCCGCTGCCGCAGTGGCTGGTTGGCCGCGGCCCAGGCGTCGAGCGGGCGGCCGTCGACGTATTCCATCGCCAGCCAGGGCACGGGCCCGGAAGGGCCCTCGACCGCGCCCGATTCGTACAGGCGGGCGATGCCGGGGTGTTCGAGCATCGCCAGCAGTTCGGCCTCGTGGCGGAAGCGGGCGGCCAGCTCGGGGCTGGCGAGGCTGCCATTGAGGATCTTCAGCGCCACCCGGCGCCTGGGCTGGGCCTGGTCCGCCAGCCAGACCGTGCCGTGGCTGCCTTCGCCCAACAGTGACAATCGCCGGAAGGGGCCGAAAACGGCGCCTTCCTGCACTTTTTCCCCGTCGCCCATGGCCTCCCCCGGCCCCCTCCGGTGCTTCGCCGATTGTAGGAGAAATCGGGAAACCGGCGCTGCCGCCGGCGCCGGCGAATCCACCCTGACCCGGCCGCCACGCCCCCGGCTGCTATAATTCCGAGTCTTTGCTCGAGTCCCGGAAAGCCGTCGCCATGTCCGTCATTCCCCACACCCTGATCCCGCTCGACCGCGAGTACGACCTCGAGTCCAAGTACACCCGCGAGGAGGGCCGGATCTACCTGTCCGGCGTGCAGGCGCTGGTGCGCCTGCCGCTGATGCAGCAGATGCGCGATCGCGCCGCCGGCATCAACACCGCCGGCTTCATCTCGGGCTACCGCGGCTCGCCGCTGGGCGGCTTCGACCTCGAGCTCTGGAAGGCGCGCAAGCACCTCAAGGCCAGCAGCATCGAGTTCACCCCGGGCCTGAACGAGGACCTGGGCGCGACCATGGTCTGGGGCAGCCAGCAGACCAACCTGTTCCCGGGCGCCAAGTACGACGGCGTGTTTTCCATGTGGTACGGCAAGGGTCCCGGCGTGGACCGCTGCGGCGACGTGTTCAAGCACGGCAACGCCGCCGGCACCTCGGCCCTGGGCGGCGTGCTGGCCCTGGCCGCCGACGACCACGCCTGCCGCTCGTCCACCCTGCCGCACGGCTCCGAGGGCGAGTTCGAAAGCGCCATGATGCCGGTGCTCAACCCGGCCGGCGTGCAGGACATCCTGGACATGGGCCTGTTGGGCTGGGCCATGAGCCGCTACACGGGCCGCTGGATCGGCTTCAAGACCATCGCCGAAACCGTGGAATCCTCGGCTTCGGTGAACGTGAACCCGCACCAGCTCGACATCGTCCTGCCCACCGACTTCGAACTGCCGCCGGGCGGCCTCAACATCCGCTGGCCGGACCCGCCGCTGGACCAGGAAATGCGCCTGCACCAGTACGCGGTGAAGGCCGCGCAGGCCTTCGCGCGCGCCAACCACATCGACAAGGTGATCATCGATTCGCCCAAGGCGCGCCTGGGCATCGTCACCACCGGCAAGAGCTACCTGGACGTGCTGCAGGCGCTGGAATACCTGGGCATCGACCGCAAGGTGGCCGAGGACATCGGCATCCGCGTCTACAAGGTGGGCATGACCTGGCCGCTGGAGCCGCTGGGCATCCGCGAGTTCGCCCGCGGCCTGGAGGACATCATCGTCGTCGAGGAGAAGCGCAGCTTCGTCGAGCGGCAGATGAAGGAATACATGTACAACTGGGAGCATGGCCAGCGCCCGAGCATCGTCGGCAAGTACGACGAAGCCGAGAACTGGGTGCTGCCGAGCACCAACGAACTGACCCCGGCGCGCATCGCCCGCGTCATCGCGGCGCGCGTGCAGCGCTTCTTCCAGTCCGAGGCGATGGACAACCGCCTCAAGTGGATCGCCGCCAAGGAAAAGGAGCTGGCCGCGCCGCGCGCCAACTTCCCGCGCGTGCCGCACTACTGCTCGGGCTGCCCGCACAACACCTCCACGGTGGTGCCGGAAGGCTCGCGCGCGCTCGGCGGCATCGGTTGCCACTACATGGTGACCTGGATGGACCGCAAGACCGACACCTTCACCCACATGGGCGGCGAAGGCGTCACCTGGAGCGGCCAGGCGCCGTTCACCGAGGAAAAGCACGTCTTCCAGAACCTGGGCGACGGCACCTATTTCCACTCCGGATCGCTGGCCATCCGCCAGTCGATCGCCGCGAAGGTGAACATCACCTACAAGATCCTCTACAACGACGCCGTGGCCATGACCGGCGGCCAGCCGGTGGACGGCACGCTCACCGTGCCCGACATCGCCCACCAGGTGCGCAGCGAGGGCGTGAAGACCATCGTCGTGCTTTCGGACGACATCGAGAAGTGGAGCGACAAGTCCATCTTCCCGAACGGCGTGGAGTTCTACGACCGCGCCGAGCTCGACGCGCAGCAGAAGCGCCTGCGCGAGGTGCCGGGCACCACCGTGATCATCTACGACCAGACCTGCGCGGCCGAGAAGCGCCGTCGCCGCAAGCGCGGCAAGATGCCGGACCCGGCCAAGCGCACCGCCATCAATTCGCTGGTCTGCGAAGGCTGCGGCGACTGCGGCGTGAAGTCGAACTGCGTGAGCGTGCTGCCCAAGGAAACCGAATTCGGCCGCAAGCGCGAGATCGACCAGAGCAACTGCAACAAGGACTTCAGCTGCGTGAAGGGCTTCTGCCCCAGCTTCGTCACCATCAAGGGCGGCGGGCTGCGCAAGCGCAAGGGCACGGGCAACAAGGACCTGCTGGCCAACCTGCCGGAACCGCAGGTGCGCGGCACGCTCGAGCAGCCCTGGAACATCCTGATCACCGGCGTCGGCGGCACCGGCGTGGTGACCATCGGCGCGCTGCTGGGCATGGCCGCGCACCTGGAGCACAAGGGCGCGAGCGTGCTCGACCAGACCGGCCTGGCCCAGAAGGGCGGCGCCGTCACCACGCACGTGCGCATCGCGAAGAGCCCGGCCGACATCCACGCCGTGCGCATCGCCGCCGGCGAAGCCGACCTGGTGCTGGGCTGCGACATGGTGGTGGTGAACGACTACTGGGCGCTGTCGAAGATCCGCGCCGACCGCACCGAGGTGGTCATCAACGACTACCAGGCCATGCCGGGCCCCTTCACCCGCATGCCGGACATGCAGTTCCCGGCGGCCGGCATCGTCGACGCCATCCGCACCGCGCTCGGCGGCCGCGAGCCGCTGCAGGTGGCCGCCACCGACATCGCCACCGCGCTGATGGGCGACGCCATCGCCACCAACCTGTTCATGCTGGGCGTGGCCTGGCAGCGCGGCCTGGTGCCGATCAGCTTCGATGCGCTGATGCGCGCCATCGAGCTCAACGGCGCCGCCATCGAGATGAACAAGACCGCCTTCGCCTGGGGCCGCCTGGCCGCGATCAACCCGCAGGCCGTGCTCGAGGCCGCCGGCCTGGCCGAGCCCGCGCCCGGCACGCCGGTGGCCGTGGCCACCCTCGACGACGAAGTCATCAGCCAGTCGCTCGACGAGCTGATCGAGCGCCGCGTGAAGTTCCTCACCGACTACCAGGACAAGGCCTACGCCGGCCGCTACGTGGCCCTGGTGGACAAGGTGCGCCAGGCCGAGGCGCGCAAGGCGCCGGGCTCCACCGAGCTCACCGCCGCCGTGGCGCGCTACTACTTCAAGCTCATGGCCTACAAGGACGAGTACGAAGTGGCGCGCCTGTACACCTCGGGCGAGTTCCGCAAGCGCATCGAGCAGCAGTTCGAGGGCGACTACAAGATCTACTTCAACCTGGCCCCGCCGCTGTTCGCCAAACGCGACGCCGACGGCCACCTGGTGAAGCAGGAGTTCGGCCCGTGGATGTTCACGGCGTTCAAGCTGCTGGCCAAGCTGAAGTTCCTGCGCGGCGGCGCGCTGGACATCTTCGGCCGCACGGAGGAGCGCCGCATGGAGCGCCAGCTGATCACCGACTACGCGAAGACGGTGGAGGAACTGCTGGCCACGCTCGACGGCGGCAACGTGGGCCTGGCCGCGGAAATCGCCGCGGTGCCGGAACACATCCGCGGCTACGGCCACGTCAAGGAAGCGCACTTCGCCAAGGCCAAGGCCCGCGAAGCCGAGCTGCTGGCACGCTGGCGCAACCCGCAGGCGCCCGCCCGGGCGGCCTGACCCGGAAACGAAGAAGCCCCGGCCAGTGCCGGGGCTTCTTCTTTGCGCCAATGCGAAACGATCAGTCGGCGCGGATCGGCACGATGGTGATCTCGACGCGGCGGTTCTCGGCGCGGCCGGCCTCGGTGTTGTTGCTGGCCACCGGGTGGGCTTCGCCGGCACCCACCACCATCAGGCGCTGGCCGCTGACGCCGCGCGAGATGACGTAGTCGGCCACCGCCTGCGCGCGACGTTCGGACAGGCGCTGGTTGTAGGCGTCGCTGCCCACGCTGTCGGTGTGGCCGGCCACCTCGATGATGGTCTGGTCGTATTCCTTGAGCGTTTCGGCGACGCGGTCGAGCACGCCGTAGGCGCTTCGGTTGAGGCTGGCGCTGTCGAAGCCGAAGGTGATGGCCTCGGGCATGTCCAGGGTGATGTTGTCGCCCTGGCGCACGACCTCGACGCCGCTGTCGCGCAGGCTTTCGCGCAGTTCGCGTTCCTGGTTGTCCTGGTAGCGGCCGATGGCACCGCCGGCCAGCGCGCCGACGCCCACGCCGACCAGGGCGCGCTGCCGCCGCTCGGTGGCATCGTCGCCGCTGAGCAGGCCGGCGACCGCGCCGACGGCCGCGCCGATCAGGGCGCCGCGCTGGGTGCGGCTCATGCCTTCTTCGTCCTCGGGCGCGGGGGTATTGGCCTGGTAGCCGCCGGTGCTCTGGCAACCGGCGAGCAGGGCGAACGAGAGCGCAACGGCGAGGCTTGAACGGATGCGGGTGGTCATGGGGCAGTCCTCCTTGGGAGGGCGATGCAGGTTTGCCAGAGCAGCATGCGCCCTCGAAGTCCCGCCACGAACCGTGCCAACCCGCCCCGTTCAGTTTCAGTCGACGCGGGCCACCGCGAAGCGGTCCAGCGCCCTTTCGGCCTGGCCGCGCTCGTGGTCGGACAGGCGCCGGGCCACGGCGCGGTACCGCTCGACCAAGGCCGCGTCGGCCGGCATCACCGCCGCCAGCGCCTTCAGCGCCTGGCCGGTTTCATAGCCCGACCCCATGCGCGCGAGCGAGGCCAGCACGCCGTCGGCGACCGCGATGTCCACCGGGCCCGCGTCCAACAGGTGCTGCAGCGCCTGCCGGTGTTCGTAGTCCGAGGCGATGCCTTCGACCACGCGCAGGTACGCGGCCAGCGCGGCGGCGTTGCCGCGGGTGGCAGGCGCGGCGGCCGACAGCAACTGGCGGGCCTCGTAGTCGCTGCCCAGGTTCGTCGCGCTCTCCAGCGCCAGCGACACCGCGGCCGGCGAACCGTTTTCCAGCAGCGCCACCAGCACGCGGCGCTGCTCGTAGTCGCTGGCGATACCGTCGAGCACGCTGCGCCAGGCGGCGAGCACTGGCCCTTCCAGCGTTTGCGAGCCGGCCAGCGCCACCAGCAGCTGCGCCTGCTCGTAGTCGGAGGCAATGCCGGTGGCGGCCGACAGCAGCCTGGCCTGGTGCGCCGGCGACAGCGTGCGGCCGGCCAGGCCGCCCTCGAGCGCGCGGCGCAGTTCGTAGTCGGAGCCGATCTTGCCGGCGATGGCGAGCGCGCGGTCGAGCTGGGCGTCGTCGAGCGTGGCTTCGGCGAACAGCACCGCCAGGTAGCGGCCGCGCGAATAGCCGCTTTCGATGCGGTCGATCTCGGCCAGCAACGCGCCGGGGCCACCGGCGGCGAGCAGGCGCTTGCCGCGTGCCTCGGCCTGCATGCCGGTTTCGCGCATCACGTGCGGCAGGGTGCGGGCCAGCCAGGCGCGGGCGTCGGCGTCGAAGGCGTGGGCCTTGCCGTCGAGCTCGAAGCGGTGCTCGAGTTGGCCGCCGACGTTCTCCACTTCCAGCGAACGGGTGGTGCCGCCGCGCTTTTCGAACAAAGCGAAGGTGGCGCCCTGGGCCATGGCGCTGATGCCGCTGTCGTCGGGCGCGAAGCCAACGTCGCCGCTGACCTGCAGCTTCAGGCGTTCGCCCTTGACGGCGTTGCTGTACTCCCAGGTGTCGCGGCCGTTGAAGCTGACGTGGCGGCTGCCGTGCAGCAGGCCGCTCGCGAAGGCTTCGCTGGCGACGCTGGTGATGGCCAGGCCCGGCAGGGCGATGGCGGCGGCGATGGCGAGCACCAGCGCGCCGCGGCGCAGGGCGGTGGGGATGGGTCGGTTCACGGGGGTGTCCTCCAGCAGGTTTTGGACGCGGCGGACCACGGGGCCGGTGTCGTCGGCCATGGCCACCGCCAGGGTGGGAGTGCCGGCGCGGTCGCCGGCGTGGGAAAGGCAGGTGGCCAGGCATTCGGCCAGCGGGCGGCCGCTGCCGCAGAGTTCGGCGGCGCGGGCGTCGCAGGCGTCTTCGGCCAGCGCTTCGAGCCGGCGCAGCGCGTGCCGGGCCAGCGGGTGCAGCACCAGCGGCAGGGCGGCCAGGCGCTGGGCGAGGCGCCAGGCGGGGTCCTTGCGCTGCACGTGGGCCAGTTCGTGCGCCAGCAGCGCGCG
>NZ_AVCH01000006.1 GCF_000747075.1 Arenimonas malthae CC-JY-1 | reverse complement strand
CCCTCGCTTCCGCCGTGGCGGCGGCGCCGGTCCCTCACTCGGGAGAAGAACCTCTTTCTTGCGCCCGCGGCGGCCGCCCCGGCGGCGCGATCTGGGATAATGGCGCCCCCGCCGAGGATGCCCCGCCCCGATGACGCCCCGCCCCGCCCTGGTCACCACCGCCCTTCCCTACGCCAACGGCCCCCTGCACCTGGGCCACCTGGTGGGCTACATCCAGGCCGACATCTGGGTGCGCGCGCGGCGCCTGGCCGGCGGCGAGGCCCACTTCGTCTGCGCCGACGACGCCCACGGCACCCCGATCATGCTCGCCGCCGAAAAGGCCGGCATGGCACCCGAGGACTTCATCCGCGGCATCCAGGCCGGCCACGAGGCCGACTTCGCGGCCTTCCGGGTCGATTTCGACCACTACCACTCGACCCACTCGGACGAGAACCACGAGCTCGCCAGCCTCATCTACACCCGCCTGCGCGACGGCAGCCACGGCGTGAAGGCCATCGCCGTCCGCTCGATCCAGCAGCTCTACGACCCCGAGCGCGGCATGTTCCTGCCCGACCGCTACATCAAGGGCGAATGCCCGAACTGCGGCGCGGCCGACCAATACGGCGACAACTGCGAGGTCTGCGGCAAGGCCTATGCCCCCACCGACCTGAAGAACCCGCGTTCGGTGGTGTCCGGCGCCACGCCCGAACTGCGCGATTCCGAGCACTACTTCTTCGAACTGGGCAAGTTCGAAGCCTTCCTGCGCGAGTGGCTGGCCGGCGACGTGGCCCACCCGGCGGTGAAGGCCAAGCTGGCCGAGTGGCTGGAAGGCGGCCTGCGCGACTGGGACATCAGCCGCGACGCACCTTACTTTGGCTTCCCCATCCCGGACGCGCCGGGCAAGTTCTTCTATGTCTGGCTGGACGCGCCGATCGGCTACCTGGCCGCGTTCAAGGCCCTGTGCGCGAAGACCGGCACCGACTTCGCCGCCTTCACCGACGCCGCCCGCGCCGGCGGGACCGAGATGCACCACTTCCTCGGCAAGGACATCATCAACTTCCACGGCCTGTTCTGGCCCGCCATGCTGCACGGCTCCGGCTTCCGCGCGCCGACCGCGCTGCACGTCAACGGCTACCTGACCGTGAACGGCGCGAAGATGAGCAAGTCGCGCGGCACCTTCGTGATGGCGCGCACCTACCTCGACGCCGGGCTCGACCCGGAGGCGCTGCGCTACTACTTCGCGGTCAAGACCGGCGCCGGCGTGGTCGACCTCGACCTCAACCTCGAGGACTTCGTGGCGCGCGTGAACGCCGACCTGGTCGGCAAGTTCGTCAACATCGCCAGCCGCTGCGCCGGCTTCATTGCCAAGCGCTTCGACGGCCGCCTGGCCGGGGCGCTGCCCGAGCCGGCGATGTACGAGCACTTCGTCGCCGGAGTGCGCGAAGTGGCCGCCAGCTACGCCCGCGACGAGGTCGGCCAGGCCATGCGCCAGGTGATGGCGCTGGCCGACGAGGCCAACCGCTACATCGACGAGCGCAAGCCCTGGGTGATCGCCAAGCAGGAAGGCGCCGACGCCGAACTGCAGGCCGTGTGCAGCCAGGGCCTGAACCTGTTCCGCCTGCTGGCCGCCGCGCTCAAGCCGGTGCTGCCGGGCACGGCGGCGCGGGCCGAAGCCTTCCTGCGCGCGCCCGTTTCGCACTGGGACGACGTGGCCGCGCCCCTGCTGGGCCACGCCATCGCGCCCTTCGAACCCCTGATGACCCGCATCGACCCCAAGCAGATCGAATCCATGACCGACGCCAGCAAGGAAGACCTCAAGCCCGCCGCCACGACGGCCGCCGCCCCCGCGAAACCGGCCGCGCCGCCGGCGCAGGCGCCCGCGGCGACCCCGGCGCACATCGGCATCGAGGACTTCGCCAAGCTCGACCTGCGCATCGGCAAGGTGCTCGAGTGCGGCTTCGTGGAAGGCTCCGACAAGCTGCTGCGTTTCCTGCTCGACGCCGGTGAACTGGGCCAGCGGCAGATCTTCAGCGGCATCCGCGCCAGCTACGGCGAGCCGGAGAAGCTGGTGGGCCGCCACGTGGTGTTCATCGCCAACCTTGCGCCGCGCAAGATGCGCTTCGGCCTGAGCGAGGGCATGATCCTGTCGGCCGGCTTCGACGGCGGCGCGCTGGCCCTGCTGGGCGCCGACGACGCCGCCGCGCCGGGCATGCCGGTCCGGTAAGCGCGCCATGGACGACATCGCCCTGCTGCTGGTCGGCGCGGTGTTCGTCAACAACTTCGTGCTGGTGAAGTTCCTGGGGCTGTGCCCGTTCATGGGCGTGTCGCGGCGGCTCGACGCCGCCTACGGCATGGCCCTGGCCACCGGCTTCGTGCTCACGCTGTCGGCGGCGCTGGCCTGGTGCGTGCACCACTGGCTGCTGGCGCCGCTGGGGCTGGAACACCTGCGCACGCTCGGCTTCATCCTGGTCATCGCCGCGGTCGTCCAGTTCACCGAGACGGTGATGAACCGACAGAGCCCGCGCCTGTACCGCGTGCTGGGCCTGTACCTGCCGCTGATCACCACCAATTGCGCGGTGCTGGGCGTGGCCCTGCTCAACGTGCAGGAGCGGCGCGGCTTGCTCGAAGCGGCGCTCTACGGCTTCGGCGCCGCGGTCGGCTTCGGCCTGGTGCTGGTGCTGTTTTCGGCCATGCGCGAACGGCTCGAGGCCGCCGACGTGCCCGCCAGCTGGCGCGGCACGCCCATCGCCCTGGTCACCGCAGGGCTGATGTCGCTGGCCTTCACGGGCTTCTCCGGCATGGTGGCGGCCTGATGCTGGAAGCGGTGCTCGTGGTGGTGGCCCTGGCCGCGGCCTGCGGCGCGGTGCTGGGCTGGGCCACGGTGCGGTTCCGGGTGCAGGGCGACCCGATGGTCGAACGCATCGACCGGCTGCTGCCGCAGACCCAATGCGGCCAGTGCGGCTACCCCGGCTGCAAGCCCTATGCGCGCGCCATCGCCAGCGGCGAGGCCGACATCAACCAGTGCCCGCCCGGCGGCGAGGCCGGCGTGCGCGCCCTGGCCGAGCTGCTGGGCCGCGAGCCCAAGCCGCTCAACCCCGGCAACGGCGAAGCCAAGCCGCCGCTCGTGGCGCTGATCGTCGAGGAAGACTGCATCGGCTGCACCAAGTGCATCCAGGCCTGCCCCGTGGACGCCATCGTCGGCGCGCCCAAGCGCATGCACACCGTCATTGCCGACCTGTGCACGGGCTGCGAGCTGTGCCTGCCGCCCTGCCCCGTGGACTGCATCGAACTGGTGCCGCCGGCGCCGCGGCCGGTGCTTCAGAGCCGCTCGACGGTATAACCCTTCGCGCGCAGCAGCTCGACCACGCCGTCCTCGCCCAGCAGGTGCATGGCGCCCACCACCACCAGGGCGTCGTCGTCCCGGCTGTCGTCCAGCAGCGCCTGCAGGCGCGGCAGCCAGGCCAGATTGCGCCCGCGGTTGAGGCGCTCGTACAGGTCGGGGTACTCGGCCTTCATCTTCGCCGCGCTTTCGGCGTGCAGCGCTTCCGCATCACCGGCGCGCCAGAGCGCGTGCATGCGGTTGATTTCCTGTTCCAGCGCGGACAGGTCGGAGAGCACGTCGTCCAGCGCCTGCTCCTGCTGCGTCGCGTCCATGCCGTCGAACATCGCGATCTGCTGCGCGCCCGTTTCCAGCCCGGCCACCGGCTTGCCGGCGGCCACGGCGCGGTTGGCGAAATGCTTGTCCAGGCCCAGGGCCGGGTCCAGGCCCACGCGCTGCATTTCGGTCACCGAGATCACCAGGCTGACGAACCAGGCCTCGTGCGCCTGCAGGAAGTCCAGCGACATGCCGCGCTGCGCGGCGTGCGCCTGCAGCCGCCCCCAGGTGTCGGCCGGCAGCCTCGACTGCAGCGTGCCGCCGCCTTCGATGC
The DNA here is from genome assembly GCF_000747075.1 of Arenimonas malthae CC-JY-1. GTDB lineage: Bacteria > Pseudomonadota > Gammaproteobacteria > Xanthomonadales > Xanthomonadaceae > Arenimonas > Arenimonas malthae. The sequence continues at coordinate 8,110 of NZ_AVCH01000006.1, read as the reverse complement.
GGGCGGCCGCGGCCATGGCCTGGCCCAGCGCGGGGTCGCCCATCTCGGCCGGCGGCAGTTCGAACACCAGCTTCTCGGCGTCCTCGAAGGCCGCGTCGGTGCTGGCGGCCAGCGGGTAGTCGCCCTCGCGCAACAGGTGGAAGGAGCCGAGCAGGTACAGCGAATTGTCGGCGTCGCTCACCTTCCACAGCAGCGGCCGCGGTTGCTCGGCCCGGGCGCAGCCGGGGGCGGCAAGGGCCAGCAGCAGCGCGGCGATCAGGGCGTGGCGCATTCGTTCGTCCTCGGGGGGCTCATTCGGGGAAAGGCAGCGGCTTCTTTTCGCCGGCGGCAACGGCCAGGTCCAACCGGTTTTCCGGCGGCGGCATCGGGCAGGTCGAGTACGGCGTGTAGGCGCAGGGCGGGTTGTAGGCGCGGTTGAAGTCGAGCACCACCTTGCCGTCCGGGCCGGCCGGCTTCGCGTAGAGGAAGCGCGAGGCGGCGTAGGTCTGGTGGCCGCTGGTGCGGTCGGCGAACACGAAGAACAGCTGGCCGTCGCCCTCGTCGAGCGCCTCCAGGCTGAACTGCGCGCCGTCCTTCTCGAACAGCACCCGGCCGGGGTTGGGCATGGGTTCCACCATGCCCAGCATGTTGACGATGTCGATGGTCTTGCCCGGCGGGTGCGCCTCGAAGCGCGCCTCGAAGCGGAAACCCGGGTCGATGTCGAAATAGTCGATGCCGGGGAAGCTGGTGCGGGTGCGCGCCATCGCATTGCGCACGCGCAGGGCGAAGCGGCCGCCGCGTTCGATCAGCACGAAGCTGGCGTCGCCGCGGTTGAAGCCGACGACCGTGGGCTTGCCCTGCGAATCGGGCACCAGCGTGACCGTGCCTTCGGCCGGCTCGCCGTCCACCGTCACTTCGGCGCCGTCGGCGATGCGCAGCGTGACCGTGCCGTCCTTGCGCACGTCCAGCATGCCCACCTGCGGCGGGCCCAGGGAGAGGCGGGTGCCGTTGTCCTGCGCGGAACCGACATAGGTGGCGCCCGGGCTCAGCCAGTGCAGGCCCACCAGCGACAGGAACCCATCGGGGCGGAGCAGTCGCTCCTGGCGCTCGTGCCGCCAGTCGCGCACCTCGCGCTCGTAGGCCAGCTTCGCCTCGCGGGCGGCCTTGGCCGCGGCGGCCTCGGCGGCGGCGTCCTGTTCGGAGGACCCGCCGCAAGCGGCCAGCAGCAGCGACAGCGCCAGGACAGGCAGCGAAGACAAGCGCATCAGCGTCCCCTCAGGAAAAGTCGGTCGAGTTCGGCCTTGCTCAGCTGCACCCAGGTGGGGCGGCCGTGGTTGCACTGGCCGCTGCGCTCGGTGGCTTCCATGTCGCGCAGCAGTGCATTCATCTCGGGCAGCGTCAGCCGGCGGTTGGCGCGCACCGAGGTGTGGCAGGCCAGCGTGGACAGCAGTTCGTTGCGCGCCTCCTCGAGCCGGCGGCTGGCGCCGTGTTCGCGCAGGTCGGACAGCACGTCCAGCGCCAGCGCGCGCGGGTCCAGGTCGGCCAGCAGCGTGGGCACGCTGCGGATGCTCAGCGCCTGCGGCCCGGCGCGGCGCAGTTCGAAGCCGTAGGCGGCCAGCGCCTCGGCGTGCTGTTCGGCGGCATCGGCCTCGCGTTCGCTCACCGCCAGCGACACCGGCACCAGCAGCGGCTGGGTGCGGATGCCCTCGCCGTCGAGCGCCGCCTTCAGGCGTTCGTAGGTGATGCGCTCGTGCGCGGCGTGCATGTCCACCAGCACCAGGCCCTGGGCGTTTTCGGCCAGGATGAAGACGCCGTGCAGCTGCGCCAGGGCGAAACCCAGCGGCGGCGCCTCGGCTTCGTTCGCGGCCGGCAGCGGCGCGGGCATGGCCGGCCCCCCGCCGGCGCGCGAACCATAGAGCGCGGCATAGGCTGGCAGCACCTCGCGCACCGGCAGGCCCAGGCCCGACTGCTGCGGCGCCCAGCCGGCGGACGAGGCCGCGGAGCCGGCCATCGTTTCGCCCGCCGCGGCCGGCGCGAAACCCGCGCCCACCGCCTCCTGCGCCAGCGCGCCGCCGGCGCGCGTGGACGCCAGCGCCGCATGCAGCGTGCGGTAGATGAATTCATGCACCAGCCGCTGCTCGCGGAAGCGCACTTCGTGCTTGGCCGGGTGCACGTTCACGTCGACGCCGCGCGGGTCGCATTCCAGGAACAGCACGAAGGCCGGGTGGCGGCCATGGAACAGCACGTCGGCATAGGCCTGGCGCACCGCGTGCGCCACGGTGCGGTCGCGCACGGCGCGGCCGTTGACGTAGAAGTACTGCTGGTCGGCGCTGGAGCGCGAGGCGGTGGGCAGCCCCACCCAGCCATGCAGGCGCAGGCCGGCGGCGGCGTGTTCCACTTCCAGGCACTGGCGGGTGAATTCTTCGCCCAGCGCCTCGGCCACGCGGCGCAGGCGTTCGCCGCCGTCGCGCACCGGCTTGTAGTGGCGCGACAGCCGGCCGTTGTGGCTCAGGCGCAGTTCCACGTCGGGGCGCGCCAGCGCCAGCGAGCGCAGCCATTCCTCGACGTGGCCCAGCTCGGTGCGCTCGGCGCGCAGGAACTTGCGCCGCGCCGGCACGTTGAAGAACAGGTCGCGCACCTCGACCGTGGTGCCCTCGGGATGCGGGTGCGGCGCCGGCGTGCCGACGCGGCCGCCGTCCACCTCCAGCCGCGCGCCGTGGCCCTCGCCGCGCGCACGCGCGCTGATGGCGAAGCGGCTCACCGACGCGATCGAAGGCAGCGCTTCCCCGCGGAAGCCGAGCGTGGCGACTTCCTCGAGGTCTTCGATGGAGGCGATCTTGCTGGTGGCGTGGCGCGAGATGGCCAGCGGCAGTTCGTGCGGCGGGATGCCGCCGCCGTCGTCGCGGATGCGCACCAGGCGGATGCCGCCTTCCTCGAGGTCGATGTCCACCCGGGTGGCGCCGGCGTCGAGCGCGTTCTCCACCAGTTCCTTCACCACCGAGGCGGGCCGTTCGACCACCTCGCCGGCGGCGATCTGGTTGACCAGGGTGTCGGGAAGCTGCTGGATCGGCACGTATCGCGGTCTCGGGGGGTTCCGAGGCCGATGATAGCAGCGGCGGCGCGGCTTACTCGGGCAGGCCGGCCATGGCGCCGGCCATGGGGATGGTCAGGCGCTCGCCGACCTTCACGGTGTCGCCCTTGAGGCGGTTGGCGGCGCGGATCGAGTTCATCGGCACGCCGTGGCGGGCGGCGATGAGGCTCAGGGTTTCGCCGCGGCTGACCACGTGCTGGCGGCTGCCGCCCAGCGTGCCCTGGCGGGCGGCGTACCAGGTGCCCGGGGGCGCCTGGTTGGCGAAGTAGTTGCGCACGCCGCCGACGATGGCGCTGGCCATGCGGCTGCGGTAGGCGGGGTCGCTCAGGCGCGCTTCTTCGCCCGGGTTCGAGATGAAGCCGGTTTCCACCAGCATCGAGGGCACGTCGGGCGAACGCAGCACCACGAAGTTGGCGCGCTCGATCTGCGGCTTGTGCGCCTTGCCCACGCCCTTGAGCGAGGCCAGCACTTCGCTGGCGACGTCGTCGGAGACGCGCATGGTGGCGTTCTGGGAGAGGTCGAGCAGCACCGCGGCGAGGTTCTTGTCGCGCGCGTCGAGCTCGACGCCGCCCACGAGGTCGGCGGCGTTCTCCTGGTCGGCCAGCCAGCGCGCGGCCTCCGACGAGGCGCCGCGCAGCGAAAGCACGTACACGGACGCGCCGTTCGCGGCGCGGTTGTGCGCGGCGTCGGCATGGATGGAGATGAACAGGTCGGCCTGCGCCTCGCGCGCGCGCTGGTAGCGCTCGTGCAGCGGGATGAAGACGTCGCCGTCGCGCACCAGGTAGGCCTGCATGCCCGGATCGGCGTTCACCTGTCTGGCGAGCTCGCGCGCCATGGCCAGGGTGATGTCCTTCTCGAACTTGCGGGTGGGGCCGATGGCGCCCGGGTCCTTGCCGCCGTGGCCGGCGTCGATGGCGACGATGAGCTTGCGCTCGCCCTTGCCGATCACGTCCTCGACGGTGCGCGCGGGCGCCGGCTTGCCGGCCACCGCGGGCGCGCTGCCCAGCAGTTCCACCACCAGGCGCGCGGAATCACCCTCGCGCTCGAGGCGGCTGCGCGGCTGCACGCCGCGGCCCAGGTCGAACACCACGCGCAGGTCGCCTTCGGCTGGCTTGCCGGTGCGCACGCCGGACACCACGCCGTTCGGCGCGGGCGCCTTGAACCCGCCGGCCAGCGAGGAGCGCGAGAGGTCGAGCACCAGGCGGTCGGGGTTGGCCAGGGTGAAAAGCTTGTAGTCCGCCGGGCCCGAGAGCTCGAGCACCGCGCGGGTGCCGTCCTCGCCTTCGACCAGGCTCAGGCCGCGCAGCTGGGCGGCCTGCGCCGACGCGGCGGCGAGGCCGGCGAAGGCGGCAAGGGACAAGGCAAGGGCGGAGATCCGGCGCATACGGCGGATTGAAGCACCGGGTTTGGGGAAAAGCAAGGGTTTTCCCTTTGGAATCCGATACCTGCCGGACCTTCCTAGGATTTGGGTCAGAAGAGGCCCGGAAAGCCCCTCAAATCGGGGCCCGGGCCAGCCAGGCCTGGCCCGCCGGGCTGGCAGCCTCCAGCCGGGCGCGGCGGCCCGCGCCTTCGACGGCCAGGCGTACCCGAAGGTCCGGGGCCGGCAGCCCGCCCTGGCCCCGGTCTGGCCATTCCACCAGCCACAGCACGGCCTCGGCGGCCAGGTCGTCCAAGCCCAGGAAATCGAGTTCGGCGGCGCCGGCCAGGCGGTAGAGGTCGAGGTGCGCCGCCTCGCCGGCCGGCAGCGGATAGCGTTCGACCAGCGTGTAGGTGGGGCTCTTGATGGCGCCGCGCACGCCCAGCGCGCGCAGCCAGGCGCGGGCCAGGCTGGACTTGCCGGCGCCCAGGTCGCCCTCCAGGAACACGACGGCGCGCGCTGGCTGGCTGGCGGCCAAAGCGGCGGCCAGGCCTTCGGTGGCGGCGGGATCGGCCAGGAAAACCTCGCGCGCGCTCATTCGGGGTTCGCCAGCCTGCGCAGGTAGGGGAACAGGTCGGAGGGCAGCAGGCCGCGTTCGCCGCCGATGCGCGCGGCCTGGTCGCCGGCGGCGGCATGCAGCAGCGCACCGGCCACCGCCGCCTCGAAGGCCGGCAGGCGCTGCGCGTGCAGCGCGGCGACCACGCCCGAGAGCACGTCGCCCATGCCGCCGGTGGCCATGCCCGGGTTGCCGGCGCCGATCACCACCGGCACCTCGCCGGGCGCGGCCACCACGGTGCCGGCGCCCTTGAGCACCACCACGCAGTCGAAGCGGCGCACGAGGGCGGCGGCGGCGGCGAATCGGTCGGCCTGCACCTCGGCGCTGGTGACGCCAAGCAGGCGCCCCGCTTCGCCGGGATGCGGCGTGAGGATGGCCTGGGGCAGCGGTGTCGGCGCGGCGGCCAGCAGGTTCAGGCCGTCGGCGTCGAGCACCAGCGGTTTGCCGCTGGCCAGCGCGGCGGCATAGAGCGCGCGGCCCCAGTCGCCCTGCCCCAGGCCCGGGCCCACGGCCAGCACGGTGGCTCGCTCGACCAGTGGTGCCAGCGCGGCGGCGTCTTCGACGGCGTGCGTCATCGCCTCCGGGCGCGCCGCCACCAGCGCCGCGACGCCGGCGCTGCGCGTGGCCACGCTGGCCAGGCCCACGCCGGTGCGCAGCGCGGCTTCCGCGCACAGGCGCACGGCGCCGCCCATGCCCACCTCGCCGCCGACGCAGAGCACGTGGCCGTGTTCGCCCTTGTGGGCATTGGCGTGGCGCGGCGCCAGCCAGCGCGACAGGCCGTCGGGGCGGATCAGCCAGGCGGCCGGCGCTTCGTCGGAGAGGCGCGAAAGTTCCAGGCCCAGTGCATCCACCCGCACCTCGCCGTCGAAATCGCGGGCCATGCCGGTGTACAGGCCACGCTTGGCGGCGATGAAGCTCAGGGTCACGTCGGCGCGCACCACGGCGCCGACGGCGTGGCCGGTGTCGGCGTCCAGGCCCGAGGGCACGTCCAGCGCCAATACCGGCACGTGGCTGGCGTTGATGCGTTCGATCATGGCGCGCGCGGCGTCGGAGGGCGGGCGCGCCAGGCCGATGCCGTAGAGCGCGTCCACCCAGACGTCGGCCTCGGGCAGCAGGCCGTCGAAGGTCTCCACCCGGCCGCCGGCGGCGCGCCAGTCGGCCAGGGCCTGGCGCGCTTCCCTGGCGCGCGGGCTGGTGCCGGGCGGTGCCAGCACCACCACGGCGAAGCCCTCGGCTTTCGCCAACCGGGCCAGCACGTAACCGTCGCCACCGTTGTTGCCCGGCCCGCAGGCCACGCCGATGCGGCGGGCCCGCGGCCAGCGTTCGCGCAGCAGGCGCCAGGCGGCCTCGCCGGCGCGGCACATGAGGGTGTAGCCGGGCACGCCCAGGGTTTCGATGGCCGTGCGGTCCATCGCCCGCACCTGGGCGCCGCGGTACAGGGGCAGCAGTTCGCTCATGCCGGGATTCTATACTTGCCGGCATGCGCGACCCGGCCGACATGACCGCCCTCGCCCGGGCCATACGCGCCTGGGGCGCCGAACTGGGCTTCCAGCAGGTGGGCATCGCCGGCATCGAGCTGGGCGAGGACGAGGCGCACCTGCGCGACTGGCTGGCCAAGGGCCAGCACGGCGCGATGGACTACATGGCCCGGCACGGCGACAAACGTTCGCGCCCGGCCGAACTGGTGCCCGGCACGCTGCGCGTGCTGTCGGCGCGCATGGACTACGGCACCGGCGACGACACCGCGGCCTGGGCCACGCTGGAACGCGGCGAGGACGCCTACGTGGCGCGTTACGCGCTGGGCCGCGACTACCACAAGGTGATGCGCAACCGCCTGCAGAAACTCGCCGACCGCATCGCCGGCGAAATCGGCCCCTTCGGCTACCGCGCCTTCGTCGATTCGGCGCCGGTGCTCGAGCGTGCGCTGGCGCGCGACGCCGGCCTGGGCTGGATAGGCAAGCACAGCTGCCTGATCAACAAATCGGCCGGCAGCTGGTTCTTCCTGGGCGAGATCTACACCGACCTGCCGCTGCCGGTGGACGTGCCCGCCAGCGCGCACTGCGGCACCTGCACGCGCTGCCTGCAGGTGTGCCCGACGCAGGCCATCGTGGCGCCCTACCGCGTGGACGCGCGCCGCTGCATCAGCTACCTGACCATCGAACTGAAGGAAGCGATTCCCGAGGAGCTGCGGCCGCTGATGGGCAACCGCATCTTCGGCTGCGACGACTGCCAGCTGGCCTGTCCCTGGAACAAGTTCGCGGTGCGCCACGACGAACCCGATTTCGTCGCGCGCAACGGCCTGGAGCGCGCGAGCCTGGCCGAGCTGTTCGCGTGGGAGGAGGAAGAATTCCTGCGCCGCACCGAAGGCAGCGCCATTCGCCGCACCGGCCACGAAGGCTGGCTGCGCAACATCGCCGTGGCCCTGGGCAATGCCCCCACCACGCCCGCGGTGCTCGCCGCCCTCGCCTCCCGCCGCGACCACCCCAGCGCCCTCGTGCGCGAGCACGTCGCCTGGGCCCTGGCCCGGCACGAAAGGGAAAAATAGGTTCTTTTCCCAAGTCAGGGATGGGCTGGGCGGGGCTGCGCGACCACCGACCTGGCGCCGGCCCCACCGCGAAGGCGAGGGTCGATTCCCACTCAGTGAAGCCTCTTATTTCGCGGGAATCGACCCTCGCCTTCACGGCGCGTCCGGTGCGGGGCATCCGGTCCTCTGGACGAAGGGCCCGTGGCTGTACGCTCCGATGCTTGCGCGTCACGCTCGGGGGCCAAGGCGAAACATTTTTCTTGCGGATCAGGCTGGGCTAAATCGGTTCGGGCACGAGCCACAGCGCGTCTTGTCGTTCGCGTCCCTCCGGACGCGGGGTGTGGCGGCAGGGCCAGCGTGGAAGATGGCCAGTACGAACCGGTTCGCCGCCCGGCGGCGGGTGTGGGTTCGAGGCGGGCACATCGATGCCTCCGGCGTCTGATCGGACTGTCCGGGGTGGCGAAGCGCCTTTCGCCTCAACCCCTCACCCGCCGCCGGGCGGCGAGGACTCTCACGCTGACCACCTTCCACGCTGGCCCTGCC
>NZ_AVCH01000005.1 GCF_000747075.1 Arenimonas malthae CC-JY-1 | reverse complement strand
CGCGCCGCCGCCGACGGCTACCGCCGCCACTCCGCCTGGCGTCGCGACGCCGCGCAGGCGCAGCTCCGCGCCGCGCTGGCGGGCGGTGGCGAATTGACGGTGCTGCTGAACCACCTCGACCTGGTTGCCGACGATCCGCAGGGCCTCACCGCCGCGGAGCTCGCGCGCGACCGCCGCGCGTCCAGCCCGGGCGCCCTGTTGTTCGACACCCGCAAGACGGTGGAACAGCAGCAGCTCGGCGCGCGTTTCGTGCAGCCGGTGGGCGCATGGCAGGAGCTCGCGCTGGTGGCTTACGCCGGGCGCCGCCAGACCTTCCAGGGCCTGTCGGTGCCGGTGGCCGCGCAGGCCAGCCCGGCCTCGGGCGGCGGCGTGATTGATCTCGACCGCGACTACCGCGGCCTCGACGCACGCTGGCAGGCGCGGCCCGGCGACGGCGAGCTCACGCTCACCGCTGGCAGTGCGTTCGAGCTGGCCGACGAAACGCGCCTGGGCTTCGAGAACTTCGCCGACGGCCGCCTGGGCGTGGTCGGCGCGCTGCGCCGCGACGAGGACAACACCGTGCGCAGCCACGACATCTACGCGCAGGCCGATTGGACGTTCGCGCCGGAGTGGTCGCTCAACGCCGGCCTGCGCCGCAGCGTGGTGCGCTTCGAATCGGTGGACCGCTACCTGCGCCCGGGCAATCCCGATGACAGCGGCGCGCTGCGCTACTCACGCACGTCGCCGGTGCTGGGCCTGCTGTGGCGCGCCCGCGAGGGGCTCAGCGTGTATGCGAACGCCGGCGCGGGCTTCGAAACGCCCACCTTCGCCGAGCTGGCCTACCGCACCGACGGCGCCAGCGGGCTCAACACCGCGTTGCGTCCGGCGCGCAGCCGCCACGCCGAGCTGGGCCTGCGCTGGCGCGGCGACGCGGCGAAGTTCGACGCCGCGCTCTTCCACGCCCGCACCGAGGACGAACTGGTGGTGGTGGCGAACCAGGGCGGGCGCAGCACCTTCGCCAACGCCGGACTGACGCGCCGTCGGGGCGCCGAACTGTCCTTCGAAGCGCCGCTGGCCGACGACTGGACGCTGTCGGGCAGCGCCACCTGGCTCGACGCCCGCCACCGGCGCGATTTCGGCCTGTGCGCGGCGCCGCCGTGCGCGGACGGCGCGCTGCTGATCGTCGCCGGCAAGCAGCTGCCGGCCGTCGCCGCGCGTTCGGCCTGGGCCGAGCTGCGCTGGCGCGCCGACGAGCGCACCGATGTCATGCTCGAGGCGCGTGCCACCAGCCGCTTCTTCGCCGACGACCGCAACACCGCCGCGGCCCCCGGCCACGCCGTGTTCGACCTGGCCGCCGAACGCCGCTTCCGCGCCGGTGGCATGCAGTGGCGCGCCTGGGCGCGCGTGGCCAACGTGCTCGACCGCGCCGTCGTCGGCTCGGTCATCGTCAACGAAGCCAACCGCCGCTACTTCGAGCCCGCCCCCCGCCGGCAATGGCTCCTCGGCCTGACAGCCACCCCCCTGTAGGAGCGGCTTCAGCCGCGACCACTGTCCGCGACAGGCACCGCTCCCGCCGGGAAGCACCTCGCGCCTTCACCGCGCCCGTCTCCCGCGAACACCACCGCCCGTCCCCTCCCCAGCGCCTTGGCGCGGTACATCGCCTGGTCGGCCTCGGCGATGGCGACGTGGGGTTCGAGGTGCTCGGGCGGCAGCAGGCGGATGCCGACGCTGGCGCCCACCCGCAGCGCCAGGCCATTGAACGGGATCGGCGCGTCCACGGCGCGGATCAGCTTTTCCGCGATCCGCAGCGCCCGTTCGCCGGCCTCGCTGCCGGGACCGTCGAAACGATGCGCCAGCACCACGAACTCGTCGCCGCCCAGGCGGCCCACCAGGTCCTCGGCGCGGACTGCCTCGCGCAGCCTCCGCGCGACTTCCACCAGGGTGGCGTCGCCGGCATCGTGCCCGTGCTGGTCGTTGACGGCCTTGAAGCCGTCCAGGTCCACCACCAACACCGCGCCCACGGTGCCATGGCGCACGCTGCCGGCGATCAGGATGGCGAGGTAACGGCTGATCAGGCGGCGGTTCGCCAGCAGGGTCAGCGGGTCGGTGTGGGCGAGCCGGGTCACCTGCTCCAGCGCCTCGTCCCGGGCCTGCACGAAGGGCCGGATCACCCAGTAGTACAGCGGCGGCGTGGACAACACGGCCAGCAGCAGCGCATCCAGCACGGCCGCCTGGTAGCTGCCCGCGATGTGCGGGTTGAACTGCAGGAGCACCATCACCAGCGCTTCAGCGCAGGCGATGATCAGCGCAATCCGGGCCAGCACGCTTTTCGCGGAGAGCAGTCTCATGGGGCGGCGCGGTCCCGGGCGGTTTCGATCGGAGCCTAGCAGCCCGCCCGCGCACGAATCCTTGAGGTCGGCCACGATTCCGGCGGGCAAAAGAAAACCCGCCACGGGGGCGGGTTCTCCTGGAAAGCGTCGCGGCGGGAGCCGCTCCGGCAAGTAATCCGCGCAGCGGATTACTTGATCTTGCCTTCCTTGTAGATCACGTGCTTGCGAACGACGGGATCGTACTTCTTGATCTCCATCTTGTTCGGGGTGGTCTTCTTGTTCTTGTCGGTCGTGTAGAAGTGACCGGTGCCGGCCGACGAAGTCAGGCGGATCTTGTCGCGCTTGGATGCCATGGTTCAGTCCTCCTCAGATCTTTTCGCCGCGGGCGCGCATTTCGGCCAGGACGGCGTCGATGCCGTTCTTGTCGATGGTGCGCAGGGCGTGCATGGAAACACGCAGCTTCACCCAACGGTTCTCCGAGGCAACCCAGAAGCGGCGCTCGTGCAGGTTGGGAAGGAAACGGCGGCGGGTCTTGTTGTTGGCATGCGAGACGTTGTTGCCGCTCTGCACGCCCTTGCCGGTCACTTGGCAAATTCGGCTCATGGTGTAGCTCCTGGGTCGGACTGGCCGCCCATAGCCCGGGCGGCGGCGGCCCCGCGCGGCGGGCCGGGTGGCCTGCAGGCGCATGCGATGCGGGATGCAGCGAACGCTCCGCCAGGGGCCGGGATCGCACTACCGGGGCCAGGGCCTTGGGGGCAGGTGCGGAGCGAGCCGCGCATTATGCCCGCGCCCGGGCCCCCAGGCAAGACTTATCCACAGGGGGGCTAGTGGCTGGCCTTGTCCCGGTTCCAGCCGCGGTGCTGGATGTCCAGCCACAGGCTGTAGGCCGCGGTGAAGGTGGGGAACAGGTTCTGCAGCACGCCCACCGAGTCCTGCTTGGCCGAGAACAGGAAGTAGCTCAGGGTCATCAGGGCCCCGACCAGGCTCATGTACCAGAAGGCCCGGGGGATCACCGGCTTGCCGGCCTGGCGGGAGGCGAAGAACTGCACCACCCAGCGGCCGCCGAACATCAGGGCGCCGGTGTAGCCGATCAGCTTCCACGCGGTGACATGCAGGCCGGTCCAGGCCAGCCAGGCCAGTTCCTCGTTCATGGCATCACTCCAGTTCGCGGACGTCGGTGAGCTTGCTGCGCTTGATGAGCCAGGCCACGCCCATCAGGTCGCGCACGCCGACCAGGGCACGGCCGAGGTTGGTGTACTTCGAGGCGCCGGCGCCGCGCGGGCGGTGGTTCACCGGCACGCTGGTGGTCTTCCAGCCGGCGCGCTGCATCAGGGCCGGCAGGTAGCGGTGCATGTGGTCGAAGTAGGGCAGGTCCAGGAAGGCCGCGCGCTCGAACAGCTTGGTGCCGCAGCCGGTGTCGGGCGTGGCGTCGCGCAGCAGGCGCGAGCGGATGCCGTTGGCCCACTTCGAGGCCCACTTCTTGCTGCCGGTGTCCTGGCGGTTCACGCGCCAGCCGGCATAGAGCTTCACGTCGGCGGGGCCGGCGTCGCGGGCAGCCAGCAGCTTGGGCAGGTCGGCCGGGTCGTTCTGGCCGTCGCCGTCGAGCGTGGCCACCCAGGGCGCGCGGGCCGCCTTCACGCCCGTGCGGATGGCGGTGCTCTGGCCGCTCTGGCGCTGGTGCGCCAGCACGCGCAGTTCCGGCGCGCGGGCCTTGGCGGCCTGGAGCACGGCCAAGGTGCCGTCGCGGCTGCAGTCGTCCACGATCACCAGCTCGAAGGGCACCACGCCGCGCAGCGCGGCCAGCACTTCGTCCACCAGCGTGGCGACGTTGCCTTCCTCGTTGAAGGCCGGGATGACGACGGAGAGCTGGGGCTGGGACATGGAATTCAACCGCGCAGGCGCTCGAGGATGCCTTCGAGGGCGTCCAGGCCATGGTAGGCGATGACCAGCTTGCCGCGGCCGCCGCGGCCGTGCTGCACGGCCACCTTGGCGCCCAGCTTCTCGGACAGCTCGCGCTCGAGGCTGGCGATGTCGGCGTCGGAGCCCTTGGCGGCCGGCTTGGCCGGCTTCTTGCCCGGGATCTGGCCCTTGGCCAGCAGCTGGGCACGGCGCTCCACCTCGCGCACGCTCCAGCCCTCGGCCACCGCCTCGCGCGCCAGCGACAGCGCGGCCTGCGGGGCCAGGGTGAGCAGGGCGCGGGCGTGGCCCATTTCCAGCTGGCGGTCTTCGAGCAGCTTGCGGATGCCTTCGGGCAGCTCGAGCAGGCGCAGCAGGTTCGACACCGAGGCGCGCGAGCGGCCCACGGCTTCGGCCGCCTGCTGGTGGGTGAGCGAGAACTCGTCGATCAGCCGGCTCAGGGCCAGCGCTTCTTCCAGCGGGTTGAGGTCTTCGCGCTGGATGTTCTCGATCAGCGCCATGGCGATCGAGGCGCGGTCGTCGACCTCGCGCAGCACCACCGGCACGTCGGTCAGGCCGGCCTCGGTGGCGGCGCGCCAGCGGCGTTCGCCGGCGATGATTTCGTAGCGCGCCTCGCCGTCCTTGCCCTTGCCGATGCCGCGCACGACGATGGGCTGGATCAGGCCCTGGGCCTTGATGGATTCGGCGAGCTCGGTGAGCTTGGCCGGGTCCATGGCCGAACGCGGCTGGTACTTGCCGGGCTGCAGGTGCTGGATGGGCAGGGTGCGCAGGCCCTCGCCGCTTTCCACCGGGCTGGCGTCGGCGGCCGGCGCCGCGCCCTTGTTGCCCGTGCCCAGCAGGGCGTCGAGGCCGCGGCCGAGGCCGCGCTTCTTGGTGCTCATGCCATCTCCTTGGAAACTTTCCGCTCGCGCCGCACGATCTCGCCGGCCAGGCCCAGGTAGGCGATGCCGCCGCGGCTTGCCCGGTCGTAGCCGACGATGCTCTGGCCGTGGCTGGGCGCCTCGGCCAGGCGAACGTTGCGCGGGATGATCGAGCGGAACACCTTGTCGCCGAAGTGCTTGGTGAGCTCGCCGGAGACGGCGTTGGCGAGGTTGTTGCGCACGTCGAACATGGTGCGGACGATGCCTTCGATCTCGAGCGCCGGGTTGAGCTTGCCCTTGAGCGCGTTGATGGTGTCCACCAGCGAGCTCAGCCCCTCGAGCGCGAAGTATTCGCACTGCATGGGCACGATCACGCCGTCGGCGGCGGCCAGCGCGTTGAGCGTCAGCAGCGACAGCGAGGGCGGGCAGTCGATGATCAGGTAGTCGTACTGGTCGCGCAGCGGCGCCAGGGCGTTCTTCAGGCGCTGCTCGCGGGCCGGTTCGTCCATCAGCCGGATCTCGGCGGCGGTGAGGTCGATGTTGCCGGGCAGCAGGTCGAAACCCTCGGGCGCCCTGACGATGGCGGCGGCGGCCGGGCACTCGGCCAGCAGCACTTCGCAGCTGGAGTTCTCCAGCTCGCGCTTGTCCACGCCGGAGGCCATGGTGGCGTTGCCCTGCGGGTCCATGTCCACCAGCAGCACCTTGCGCGGCGTGGCCGCCAGGGCAGCGGCCAGGTTCACGGCCGTGGTGGTCTTGCCGACCCCGCCCTTCTGGTTGGCGATGGCGATGATGCGACCCATGCGGACTCCTTGCGCGGCCTGAACCATCGATTATGCCGCCTCGGCCGGCCCGCGGGTGACCGTGACCAGGTGGCGGTCGCCTTCCAGCCCCGGGACCGCGAGGGGCTGCACGGTTTCGACCCGCCAGCCGGGCGGCAGGGCGGCGATCTCGGCGTCGGGGCGCTGTCCCTTCATGGCCAGCAGGCGGCCGCCCGGGGCCAGCAGGTGGCCGCCGACCTCGAGGATGCCGGCCAGGGTGTCCATGGCGCGGGCGGTGATCTGGTCGTAGGCGCCGGGTTCGTCCACGGCCTCGGCGCGCGATTCGAGCACGCGCACGTTGGCCAGGCCCAGCTGGCGCACCACTTCGCGCAGGAAGCGGGTCTTCTTGCCGTTGCTCTCCACCAGGGTCACCTGCAGGCCGGGCCGGGCCAGGGCCAGCGGGATGCCGGGCAGGCCCGGGCCGGTGCCCAGGTCGGCCAGCTTGCCGTCGCGCACGTGCGGCCACATCGACAGCGAATCGAGCAGGTGCTTGGACAGCATCTCGCGCGGGTCGCGGATGGCGGTGAGGTTGTAGGTCCTGTTCCAGCGGTCGAGCAGCGCCAGGTAATCGAGCAGGCGCGCGGCCAGCGGCTGCGCCGGCAGGCCGAGCGCGGCCAGCCCGGCCTCGAGTTCGGGCATCAGGTGCGAAAGCGGGTTCATGCCGCCCATTGTAGGCGAGCGGGCGGGTTCGCTCAGGCGTGCAGGGCGCAGCGGATGACGCGCAGGCCCAGGCGGGACAGGCGGCGGTTGAGTTCGGCCTTGAGGGCGTCGGCCAGGGACGGCGCGGCGTCGCCGGCCGGCAGGGTGGCCAGCGCGTCGCGGGCCTGGTCGGTGACCAGGGCGTCCACGCGGTCCAGGGCTTCGCCGGCCTGGGCCGGGTCGAGGATCTGGTAGTAGAGCTCGGCGTGCGGGCCGTCGCCGTCGCGGATGTCGAGGTGGTGGCCGATCAGGCAGACCGGCTGGCCCAGGTGGTCCAGCCCGGGCAGCGTCCAGCGCCAGCCGGGGCCCAGGGCCCGGACGAAGCGGCCGAAGCGGTGCACGGTGACCACGCTGTTGTCCGGGACCCGGCGGAAGCCGGTCAGCCAGGCCAGGGGTGCCAGGGGGAGCGGGAGGGGCAGCAGGGGCGACATGAAAGTCATGACAGGCGGGGGGTTAGCCAGTTTTGCTCAAGGATAATCTAGCAAACGTGACCGATTTCACAATTCGGACATGCCGGGCTTGACCTGCCCCCGCCCCCCGGGGCACCGCCCGCCTCAGCCGCCCCCACCCCCGCAGGGCGCGTAGCCGCCCTCCCGGAGCAGGTTGGCGGCATCCACCCCGCCCAACACCGCGCGCAGCGTCGCTTCCGACAGGCCGTGGCGTTCGACGTACGACTGCACGATGCGATAGCCGATGAAATAGCCGAGGTCGGCAGGCCGGTCCCCCGCGCCATCGCCGCCGTAGAGGAAGCCGGAATAGTCGGTGCCCGCCATCCGCGGCTCGAATTCGCGCCACAGGTCGCATTCGTGCCTGAGGCCATGGCGGTGCGCGAGGGCGTTGATGTGGCCGCCGGCGATCCGTTCGGCGATGAAATCGGCGCTGCCCTCGCGGACCGACTGCTGCAACAGCGTTGGCTGCGCCGCGCCGCCGGACTGCTGGTAGTGCACCAGTTCGTGCGACACGATCCGCGGCAGGTCACGGGGGCGCGCGAGCACGCCCTGGTGCCACGGGGAGAGCCCGGACAGGTCGACGCCGGGCTGCCGGCCATGCATGTCCAGGCCGATCAGCAGGCCCTCGTCCGACAGCGTGCCGGCCGAATTCATGCGGCCGATCAGGAAGTAGGTGTCGGGGAACACCGCCGGCGGATAGAGGGCTTCGAGCGCCTCGAAGGCTGCGTGGAACGCCGCGCGCTGGTCCTCGACGCCTTCCCCGACGCCACGCAGGCTGGCGTAGTAGCCGGGGTGCGCGGCGATCGTTTCGGCGAGCTCCCGGGCCGAGCCGATGCGCAGGGCGAGGAAGGCCTGCAGGCCTGCGGTGCCGGGGTCCAGGTAACCGGCCTGCAGGGCGTCCGCGCCGGGGCGCCCGTCGTGGGCTTCCCACACCCGCCAGAAGCGCGCGAGGTCGGTCGTGACCAGGCGCGCCTCGCCGGGGCTGTCGACGGTCCGCGCCGCCACGGTGGCGGGCGGCAGGAAGGCGGCCAGGAGCACGAGTGCGACGCACAGGCAGCGGCTGGAGTCCATGAGGAACCTCCGGGGGGACGGTGCAGGCTTGGATGCCCCGCGGGCCGCGGGCGTTTAAGCGGGGCCACCGGGACGAGGGGGTTTGCCCGGCCCCCGTCTTCGGGTAGAACCCAGCCATGACTGCCCTCGTCCTCGTCACCGGCGCCACCGGGTTCCTTGGCCAGCACCTGCTGCGCGAACTGCTGGCCACCGGCGCCACCGTGCGCGGCCTGGCCCGTTCGGCCGAAGGCGAAGCCGCCGTCGCCGCGGTGGGCGCGCTGCCGGTGCGCGGGCACCTGGGCGACATCGAATCGCTGCGCGCCGCGGTGAAAGGCGTCGATGCGGTGTTCCACACCGCCTCCGACACCAACAACTGGGGCCCGCGCGACGCCGCGCAGACCGAAACCAACGTCGGCGGCACCCGCCGCCTGCTCGAGGCCGCGCGCGAGGCGGGCGTGGGCTGCTTCGCCTACACCTCCAGCGTCTCGGCCTACTCGCACCTCGTGCACGAACCGCTGCGCGAGGACGTGCCGCAGCGCGGCGCCGAATCGTGGATCAACTACGAGCGCAACAAATACGCCGCCGAACGCCTGGTGCGCGAATCCGGCCTGCCTTTCCTGGTGCTGCAGCCCTCGCACATCCTCGGCCCCGGCGACCGCAACAACTGGTCGAACCTGGTCCGCCTGCTCGACGCCGGCAAGCTGCCCGGTTCGCCGCCCGGCTCCGGCGCCTTCGCCGACGTGCGCGAAGTGGCCCGCGCCCACGTGCGCGCCTGGCAGGGCGCCGCGCGCGACGAAACCTGGCTGCTGGGCGGCGAACACGCCACGTTCCTGGCGCTGATCCAGGAGGCCGGCCGCCAGCTCGGCAAGCCCGCGCCCCGGAAGGCCATGCCCGCCTTCGCGCTGCGCGCCTACGCCCGCGTGCTCGACCTGGTGTCCCGGATGACCCGGCGCGCGCCGGAACTCACGCCGGCCGCGGCCACGTTCACCTGCCACCACCTGGTGGTGGATTCCTCGAAGGCCGAACGCGAACTCGGCTACCGCGCCACGCCGCTGCCGCGGCTGCTGGCCGACACCATCGCCTGGCTGCGCGCCGAGGGCCTGCTGCCGCCTCAGGCCGAGGCGAGGCCGTAACGCTCGAGGATTTCGCCGGCCGAGGCCGGCTTCGAGAACAGGTAACCCTGGCCCAGGCTCAGGCCCAGCAGGCGCAGCTGGTAACGCTGCTCCTCGGCCTCGATGCCTTCGGCGATCACTTCCAGCCCCAGCGAATCGGCCAGCAGCCGGATGGCGCGCACGATGGCCGTGCTGCCGCCGCTTTCGCCGCTGCGCAGCTCGGCCACGAAGCTGCGATCGATCTTCAGCCCGTGCAGCGGGAAGCGGTGCAGGTAGCTGAGCGAGGAATAGCCGGTGCCGAAGTCGTCGAGCAGCGTGAGCACGCCGGCTTCGCGCAGGCGCGCCAGGCAGGCCTGCACGACCTCGGGCTGTTCCAGCAGCGCGCCTTCGGTGACTTCCAGCCGCAGGTTGGCGGGTTTCACGCCGTGGCGGCCCATCAGCTCGAGCAGGCGCTGGTCGAAATCGGGCGCGCGCAGGTGCCGCGGCGAAACGTTGAGCGTGGTGTAGGCGCGGCCCGAGGCCAGCCGGGCGATGTCGCCGCAGACGAGGTCGTAGATCTGCCAGTCCATCTGCTCGAGCGCGCCGGTTTCCTCGGCGGTGCCCATGAATTCGCCCGGCGCGCACAGGCCGCGCACCGGGTGGTGCCAGCGCATCAGCGCCTCGAAGCCCACCAGGTGGCCGTCGGCGAGCGTCAGGATGGGCTGGTAGTGCGGCACGAATTCCTGGCGCTGCAGCGCGCGGCGCAGGTCGCCTTCGAGTTCGAGCAGCTTGAGCGCGGCTTCGTGCAGGTGTTCGTCGAACAGCGCATAACGCTGGCGGCCGGTGGCCTTGGCGCGGTACATGGCCACGTCGGCGTCGCGCAGCAGCTCTTCCGGGCTGCGGTAGCGGCCGTCCACCAGCGCGATGCCGATGCTGGCCGAGGTGTAGAGCTCCTTGCCGGCGATGCGCATGGGCTCAGCCAGCGAGGCGATGACGCGTTCGGCGACGGCCACGGCGTCTTCGGCGGTGTGGATGAAGTCGAGCACGATGGCGAATTCGTCGCCGCCCAGGCGCGCCACCATGTCCGGGTCGCGCACGCAGCGGCCGATGCGGCGCGCGGCTTCCTTCAGCAGCTCGTCGCCCACCAGGTGGCCGACCGAGTCGTTGACCACCTTGAAGCGGTCGAGGTCGAGGAACAGCACCGCGAACAGCTGGGTCGGGTCGTAGCGGTAGCGCGACAGCGCCATGCCCATGCGCCCCAGCAGGTGGCTGCGGTTGGGCAGGCCGGTGAGCGTGTCGTGCATGGCCTCGTGCTTGAGCTTGTGCTCCATGCGCTCGCGCACCGAGATCTGGTCGAGCAGCTCGCGGTTGGCGTCGGCCAGTTCGCTGGTGCGCGCGGCCACGCGCTGTTCGAGCTCGGCGTAGGCCTCGCGCAGCGATTCATGCGCCTGGCGCCGCTCCAGCGCCTGGGCGATGTGGAACGAGACGAAGCTCAGCAGCTCCTGGTCGCGCCGGGTGTAGAGGTAGTCGGGCGTGTAGCTCTGCACGGCGATCACGCCCGCCACCCGGCCTTCGATCTGCAGCGGCACGCCCAGCCAGCACACCGAGGGCGTGCCGAAGGACTGCACCTTGCCTTCGGCCACCAGGTTGTGGATGCCGTCGCGGTCGGCCAGCAGCGGCTCGCCGGTGGCCAGCACGAACTCGGTCAGGCCCTTGGCCAGGCGCCGGCGCGGGCGCGCCTGGTCGCGTTCGTCCACGGAATACGGGAAGTCCAGCTCCTGCCCGTCGGGCGTGAGCAGGGCGATGAAGAAGTTGCGGGCGTCGAGCAGGTCGCTGACGATGCCGTGCACCTCGGCGTAGAACACCTCGATGCTTTCGCTGCGGCCGGCCTGCTCGGCGATGCGGAACAGCGCCGCCTGCAGCTTTTCGCTGCGCTCGCGTTCGATCACCTGCAGGCGCAGTTCGCGGGTGCGCTCCTCGACGCGCTGTTCGAGTTCGGCCTTGGCGTCGCGCCGGGCCAGGGCGGTGAGGATGTGCTGGGCCACGTAGCTCAGCAGCGCGCGGTCGTCTTCGCTGTAGCGGCTTTGCGGGTCGTAGCTCTGCACCACCACGGCGCCGCGCACCACGCCTTCGTCCACCATGGGCACGCCCAGCCAGTCCTCGCTGTCCGGGCCCAGGGCCTCGTCGCGGCTGACGCCCAGCTCGCGCCGGACCTCGGTGGACGGGCCCAGCACCGGCCGGCCCAGCCGGATCAGCGCGAGCGTGAGGCTGTTGCCCATCTCGCTGGCCGGCAGCTCTTCGTCCGGATCCGGCTTGACCGGGTCCTGGCTGTCGGCGAAATAGATGAAGCGCATCGTGTCGCGGTCGGGCGAGTAGCGCACGATGTAGAAGTTCTCGGCGTACATCAGCCGGCCGACGATCTCGTGCAGGCCCTTCATCACCGTGGCGGTGTCTTCGCCGGAGCTGGCGAGGTCGGAAATGGCGAACAGCGCGCGCTGGAGCTTCTCGGCGCGGCCCAGGCGCTCCACGTCCACCCGCAGGCGTTCGACCTCGGCGGCGAGCGCGGCCGGGTCGCCGGCGCGCAGGCGGACCGGCGTGTTCTGGGCGTCGCTGCTGGACAGCGTGCGGTGTGGCATCAACGGCTTACCTGCCCCTCCCCTGGGGGTTTCCCCGAGTGTATCAGCCCGCCCGGACCGTGCTGGCCAGCACGTCTCCGGTGGGGCCGGCGGCCACCAGCCGGCCCTGGTCGAGCACCGCGCAGCGTTCAGCCAGGGCGCGGGCGGCGGCGAAATCGTGGGTGATGAACAGCAGCGCCAGGCCCTGCTCGCGCTTGAGGCGGCCGAGCAGGGCCAGGATGCCGGCGCGGTGCTGGGCGTCGAGCGCCGACACGGCTTCGTCGCACACCAGCAGTTCGGGCCGGGTGGCGAGGGCGCGGGCGATGGCCACGCGCTGGCGCTGGCCGCCGGAAAGCTGGTGCGGCCAGCGCCCGGCCAGCGCCGGGTCCAGGCCCACGGCCGGCAGCAGTTCGGCGACGCGGGCGGCGCGCGCGGCGGCATCGCCCAGCCCATGGATGCGCAGCGGTTCGGC
>NZ_AVCH01000004.1 GCF_000747075.1 Arenimonas malthae CC-JY-1 | reverse complement strand
TGCGCCGGCGTGGCGGCCTTCAGCGCGAGGCGGTGCAGCGCCAGTTCGCAGGCGGGCACGGCCAGGACGCGGCGCGGCGTGGCGCCCGGCGGCAGGCGGTCGAGCCGGTGGCCCTGCGCGTCGGCGAAGCGTTCGAAGTCGGGGCCGGCCGGATCGGCGGACAGGACCAGCAGGTGCAGCGTGGCATTCATTCGTCGGGCGTCCAGCGGCGGGCGAGGGTGCGGGCGTGGCCCGCGTCGTCGAGTTCCAGCAGGCTGCTCATCACCACCTCGGCGTCGAGGTGGCGCACCTGCGCCTGCAGGGCGAAGTAGCGGCTGCGCAGGCTGGCCTGCTGCAGCGCGGCGTCGTCGGGCCGGGCCTGCGCCAACTCGGGCCGGCCCCAGAACTCGGCCAGTTCGCGCCAGCCGCCGGGCGGCCGGGCGGCGATGGCGGCCCGCGCGGCGTCGGGGCCGATGCGGCCCTCGACCAGCGCCACCAGCTGCAGCGCATCGCCGGGGCCGAGCGTATTGAGGTTCACCGGCGTCGGCGCCGGCGTGGGCAGCGCGCACACGTGCGGGCGCAGGCGGGCATAGGTTTCCGCGTCGAAGCCGCGGATGGCGCGCAGTTCGCTCACTTCCGCCAGCAGGGTGCCGGCGCTGCGGTAGGGCGCGGCGCTGGCCAGGTAGGCCGGATCCTCGGCACCCGCGGCGGCGGCCACGGCGTCGGAATCGATCCAGTCGGCCAGGGCATCGGCCAGCGCGGTGGCGCGGCGCGGCGGGAAATCCAGCGCCAGCATCAGCGCCCGGAACTGCCGGATGCCGGGTTCGCGCCGCTGCAGCATTTCGCCGGCGCCTTCCACCACGCTGTTGAGGTTGAAGCAGGCGGTGTGGTCGGCCACGCGTGCTTCGATCAGGCCTTCTTCGACCGGGAAGGCCACGGCGCGTCCATTCCAGCCGCCCTCGAGCGTGGTGCGCTGGCGGTCGCGCCGCCAGAGCTGGCGCAGCTGCGCCTGCGCCAGGGCTTCGGCGCCTAGCGCGTACCACTGCGCCTGGGCCTGGGCCTGGGCGTTGCCGGCGCGGCGCTGGCCGAAGCGGATGTCGTCGAGCACCGCCACCAGCAGCACCGACATCACCGCCACCAGCAGCAGCACGGTGAGCAGGGCCACGCCGGACTGTCTCGCGCGGCTCATGGCTGCTGCCCCGCGAGGAGGAACACCTGGCGCAGCTCGCCCACGCCGTCCAGCGCCAGCCGCAGCTCGATCGCGTCGGGCACCGAGGCCGCGCCGCCGGGCCAGGCCGGGCTCCACTGGCCGTGGTGGCGGTAGGCAATGCGCAGTTCGCGCACGCCGCGCAGCACCACCTGCGGCGGGCCGGGTTCGGCGCCGTCCAGGGCGGGGCTGGCGAGGCGTTCGAGGCGGTCGCCGACGAGGCGCCATGACACGTGCTGCAGCGAAGCACGTGGCGCCTGTTCGGGGTTTTCCCAGCCGCGGCGGGTGAAGGCCAGCACCGGGTCGCCCACGCCTTCGGGCGCGCCGAAAAACGCGCTGCGCATCGCCTCGCCGCGGCCGTCGCGCACGCGCCGCGCCGCGGCCTGGGCCAGGTCCTGGCGCAGCAGCACGCGGGCGCGCTGCAGTTCGCCCAGCCGGTCCATGCGCAGCGACACGCTGTCCTGGTTGTCCACGGTGTAGGCCATCACCGCCACGCCCGCCGCCGACAGCAGCGCGAACACGAACAGCGACACCAGCATTTCCACCAGGGTGAATCCCCGCGTCTTCATGGCTGCCCCCGGAACACGCCCAGCGCCACCACGGTGCGCGCTTCGCCCTCGGGCATGACGGTGATGTCCACGCGCGCCAGGCCCGGCTGCGCCGTGGGCGACAGCGTGCGGCGCCAGCGCCAGCGGCGGTCGCCGGCGGTTTCGCTGCCCTCGGTGGCGGCGGCGAGTTCGGCGTCGGTGAGCAGCAGCGCTTCCGCCGCCAGGGTGTCGGCGACGATGCCGGCCAGCACCTGCTCCTCCACCACCACCGCGGTGCGTGCGTTCTGGCCCGACAGGTTCAGCAGCGCCAGCACGGCCAGGCTGAAGACCGCCAGGGCCACCAGCATCTCGACCAGGCTGAAGCCGGCCTCAGCGCGCCGCATGCACGGCCACCTCGCCGGTGTCGTCGAGCGTGATGCGCAGGGCGCGGCCGTCGCCGGCCAGCACCAGTTCGGCCGGCGTCGCCGCGCCGAGTGCGTCGAACTCGAAGCGGGCGTGGCCACGGTCGCCCGGGAAACGCACCGCCACGCCCTCGGGGAATTCGCGCGGCTGGAACGGCGTCGCCGCCAGCTCCGTCCAGCCCTCGAGGCGGCGCTGCAGGAAGCGGTAGCCGCCGGCGTCCACGCGCAGGGCGATGGCGCGGTTGCCCAGCACGGCTTCCTCGCGAGCGCGCTGCAGGTGCGCGGCGAGCTGGCCGGCCTGGTCGCCGACGCGCGCGCCCGCGGCCGGCGCCGTCAGCAGCACCGCCCCGCCCAGCAGGCCCAGCACCGCCAGCACCACCAGCAGTTCGACCAGGCTGAAGCCGGCGGCGCGCTTATTGCCAGTTGCCGATGTCGGCGCCATCGCCTTCGCCCCCCGCGGCGCCGTCGGCGCCGAGGGAATAGATGTCGAACCGCCCGCTGCGGCCCGGGTACGCGTACTGGTAGGGATTGCCCCAGGGATCGTCAGGCAGGCGGCGGATGTAGCCGCCCTGGCGGTAGCGCTCGGGTCGCGCCAGGCCGGCCGGCGCCTTCAGCAGGGCCTGCAGGCCGTCCTCGTTGCGTGGGTAGACCAGGTTTTCGAGCCGGTAGCTTTCCACCGCCTGCTCCAGCAGCGCCACGTCGGCGCGCGCCTTCTCGACCATGGCGCGGTCCTGGCTGGGCAGCACGTTCAGCGTCACCACGGTGGCGAGCAGGCCGATGATGACGATCACGACCATCAGTTCGATCAGGGTGAAGCCGCGGGCGCGGCGCGGGGCGGTGGTTCGCATGCGATGACTCCGGTTCAGCCGGTGACCAGCGTGTTGAATTGCAGGATGGGAAGCAGGATGGAAAGCACGATCACCGCGATCACGCCGCCGAGCAGCACGATGATGGCGGGCTCGAGCAGGGACAGGACCAGGCTGGTGAAGGTGTGGAATTCGCGGTCGAGGTAGTCGGCGGCGCGGTCGAGCAGCGGTGCCAGCCGGCCGCTTTCTTCGCCGCTCGAGGCCAGGTGCAGCAGCGTGGGCGGGAACACGCCGGCGCGACGCATCGCCGCCGACAGGCTGCCGCCCTCGCGGATCGCCGCCACCATGCCCTCGGTGGCCTCGCGCAGGGCGCGGTTGTGCACGGTGCGGGCGGTGATGGCCAGGCCTTCCATCAGCGGCAGGCCGCTGGCGACCACGGTGGCCAGGGTGCGCGCCATCAGCGCGGCGTGCACGTCGCGCACCAGCCGGCCGGCCAGCGGCAGCCGCAGCAGCCAGCGGTCGAAGGCCAGGCGCGGCCCGGGCTTGCGCAGGGTGGCGGCGAAGCCCATGCCCAGCGCCACGGCCAGCACCAGCAGCGGCAGGCCCCACTGCGAGACGAGTTCGGACAGCGCGATCACCCCCCGCGTCAGCAGCGGCAGCGTGCGGCCCATGGATTCGAACTGCTCGACCACCTTGGGCACCACGAAACCCATCAGCGCCACCACCACCGCGCCGGCGGTGAGCGCCAGCGCGGCCGGGTAGATCAGCGCGGTCAGCAGCTTGCTGCGCAGCGCCTGCTGGCGCTCGAGCATGTCGGCCAGGCGCTCGAGCACGGCGGGCAGCGCGCCGGCGCTTTCGCCCGCGGCCACCATCGCGCGGTACAGCGGCGGGTAAGCGCCTTCGACGCGGCCCATGGCTTCGGACAGGCGGTGGCCTTCGACCAGGTGGGCGTGGGTGCGAGCGAGCACGTCGCGCAGGCGCTTGTTCTCGGCCTGGGCGGCCAGCGTGTGCAGGGCTTCCTCGAGCGGCGTGACGCTGGCCAGGGTGGCCAGCTGCCGCGTCACCAGCGCCAGCGCCTTGGCGCCGAGCTTTCCGGTGCGCGCGCGCGCGGGCGCGGCGGCGGCCGGCGAAACGCGCACGGGCAGCCATTGGCGGCGTTCGAGCCGGGCGCGCGCCTCGGCTTCGCTGGGCGCATCGAGCAGGCCGTGGCGTTCGCGGCCGTCGGTGTCGAGGGCGAGGAAATCAAACGCCGCCATGGCCACGTTCGTCCTGGCGGATCACCCGCAGCGCTTCCTCGACGCTGGTGGCGCCCTCGGCCACGCAGGCGCGCGCGGCGCCGGCGAGGTCCGGCGCGCGGGCGAAGGCGAGCGTGGCCATCGCCGCTTCGTCGGCCTGCAGGCCCACGAGCCGGCGCATCGCGTCGTCCACGCGCACGGCTTCGTAGATGGCCACGCGGCCCTGGTAGCCGGTGTGGGCGCAGGCGGGGCAGCCCACGGGCTGGAACAGCGGGCCGGCGTAAGCGGCGCCCATCAGTCGCGCGCTGCCGGCGTCGGCGGCGCGCGGCGCGCGGCAGTCCGGGCAGAGCCGGCGCACGAGCCGCTGCGCCAGCACCAGGCGCAGCGTGGACGCCAGCAGGAAGGGTTCGATGCCCATGTCGCGCAGGCGGGTGACCGCGCCGACCGCGTCGTTGGTGTGCACGGTGGACAGCACCAGGTGGCCGGTGAGGCTGGCCTGCACGGCGATCTGGGCCGTTTCGGCGTCGCGGATCTCGCCCACCATCACCACGTCGGGGTCCTGGCGCAGGATGGCGCGCAGGCCGGCGGCGAAGGTCAGGCCGACCTTGGGGTTGGCCTGGGTCTGGCCGATGCCGGCGATGGCGTATTCCACCGGGTCCTCGACGGTGAGGATGTTGCGGCTGCCGTCGTTCAGGCGCGCGAGGCCGGCGTAGAGCGTGGTGGTCTTGCCCGAGCCGGTGGGGCCGGTGACCAGCACGATGCCGTTGGGCTGGGCCAGGGCCTCGCGCAGGGCCTCGAGCACGTCGGGGCGCATGCCCAGTTCGTCCAGGCCCAGCAGGGTCTGGTCCTTGTCGAGCAGGCGCATCACCACGCGTTCGCCGCCGCGGGCGGGCAGGGTGGACACGCGCACGTCCAGCGCGCGCTGGCCCAGCGTGAGCGAAATGCGGCCGTCCTGCGGCAGGCGCTTTT
Source organism: Arenimonas malthae CC-JY-1 (assembly GCF_000747075.1). Lineage (GTDB taxonomy): Bacteria > Pseudomonadota > Gammaproteobacteria > Xanthomonadales > Xanthomonadaceae > Arenimonas > Arenimonas malthae. Next base: position 7,469 of record NZ_AVCH01000004.1, on the reverse strand, counting down.
CGGCGATGTCCAGCCGCGCCATCACCTTCACGCGCGACACCAGCAGCGGCGCCAGCCGTGCCGGCAGGCTGAGCACTTCGCGCATCACGCCGTCCACGCGCAGGCGCACGCGCAGCGCGGCCTCGAAGGGTTCGACGTGGATGTCGGACGCGCCCTGGCGCGCGGCTTCGGCGATCAGGCCGTTGATCAGGCGGATCACCGGTGCGTCGTCCTGGTCTTCGAGCAGGTCGGCGGCGGTGGGCAGTTCGCCGGCCAGCGCGTCGAGCGGGCCCAGGTCGGCGTGGCCGGCCAGGGTGGCGCCGTGCAGCGCGTCGCCGGCGTAGATTTCCGAGAGGCGGCGGTCGAACTCGGCGCGCGCCAGCGGCAGCACTTCGATCGGGCGGGCGAGCGCGCGCCGGAGTTCCAGCAGCGCGGCCGGGTCGGCGCCCTCGCGCAGGGCCACGCGCGCCACGTCGTCGCCGCCCAGCAGCAACACGCCCTGGCGCTTGGCGAAGCCGTAGTCGAGGGCGGCCGGCGCGGTCACGGCTGCGGCGCCTCGTCGGCGCGCGGCGGCTCGGCGCGCAGGTAGTCCTGCACCACGGCGTCGAGCGCGGCGCGTTCGCCGGCGTCCACGCCGGGGTCGCGGCTGCGCATGTAGTCATAGCGCGGCGCGGTGGCGTTGCGGGCGTCGTCGGCGTTGCGGATCACGGTGGGGCGGATGAAGACCATCAGGTTGGTGCGGGTCTTCTGCCGCGACTTGCTGCGGAACAGGGCGCCGGCCACCGGGATGTCGCCCAGCACCGGGATCTTGTCCACCGAGAGCTGCTCGCCCTGGTCGAGCAGGCCGCCGAGCACGACGATGTTGCCGTCGTCCACCTGCACGGTGGTTTCTATCTCGCGCTTGTTGAGGATCAGGTCGTTCGAACCCGCGCCGAGCACGCCGGCCACGGCCGACACTTCCTGGCGCAGGAACAGGGTGATGCCGCCGCCCGGGTTGACCTGCGGCTTCACCTCGAGCTGGATGCCCACGTCCTGGCGCTGGGTGGTGCGGAAGGGGTTGGCGTTGTTGTCGCCGAGCACTTCGCCGGTGGTGATGGGCACTTCCTGGCCGACCAGGATGCGCGCCTCCTCGTTGTCGAGCGTGAGGATGGACGGCGTGGACAGCAGGTTGGAGCGGTTGTCGGACTTGACCGCGTTGATGATGGCGCCGAACAGCCGGTCGCTGTTGCTGCCGCCGATGCCCAGCAGGCCGCCGGCGGTGCCCAGCAGCGACTGCAGCGCGGCGTCGCGCAGGTCGGCTTCGGAACTGCCGTCCTCGGCGTCGCGGCCGGCGGCGGCGCCCACCAGCGGCAGCAGGCCGGGCGCGTCGCCGGGGAAGTTGGTGGCGGCGAAGGGCACGTTGCCGTCCTTGCCGGCCAGCAGGAACTGCACGCCCAGCTTCTTGGCGGTGCCGTCGGACACCTCCACCACGATCGCCTCGACCAGCACCTGCTCGCGGCGCGTGTCGAGCTGGCTGATCACCGAGGCCAGCATGCGCTGGGTTTCGGCGTCGGCGCTGATGACGATGGCGTTCGCGCCCGGGTAGCGCGCCAGGTTGGCGCGGCGGCCGGAGGGCGTGGCCGGGGCGGGCGTGTTGGCGGCCTGGGCGCTGCCGGCGGTGGTTGCGGCCGCTGCGTCCGGCGCCTGGCCCACCAGCTGCTGCAGCATCGGCAGCAGCTGTTCGGCGTTGGCGTGCTGCAGGCGCACCACGCGCACGTCGGCGCTGGCGGAAGCGCGCTGGTCGAGGTCGGTGACCACGGTGGCGATGCGCTCGACCGCGGCCGGGTCGCCGCGCAGCATCACGGCGTTGCTGCTTTCCACCGGGATGACGCTGAGCGTGCCCGGTCGCGCGCCTTCGCCGCCGCCCGGCGCCGAGACCAGCTGAGAGACGACGGCGGCGATTTCCCGCGCCGAGCTGTTGCGCAGCGGCACGGTGCGGATGTCGCTGCGGTCCTGGTCGATCTGCGCCACCAGCGCGCGCAGGCGCGCCAGGTTGTCGGCGTAGTCGGCCACCAGCAGGCTGTTGCCCTGCGGCGTCGGCGCCACCACGCCGCCGCGGCCGACCAGGGCCTTGAGCGTTTCGGCGGCGGTGCGGGCGTCCACGTGGCGCAGGCGGAAGATTTCGGTGGCATACCCCAGGCCGCCGTCGCCGGCCGAGGCCGGCTGCTGCGCGGCGCCCTCGTCGGGCACCACGCGGTAGGCGTTGTTGCCGGTGGGAATGGCGACCAGGCCGTTGGCGCGCAGCGTGGCCAGCAGCACGCCCAGCAGGTCGGCCGGGCCCAGCGCTTCCTGGCTGGTGATGGTGACGCTGCCCTGCACGCGCGGGTCGAGGATGAAGGTGCTGCCGGTGGCGCGCGACACGTCCTGGATGAAGGCGCGCAGGTCCACGCCCTGCAGGTTCAGGGCCTGGCCGCCTTCGGCAGCGGGTTCGCCGGCAGGGGCTTGCGCCCCGGCGAACGCGGGCAGCAGGGCAAGGGCGAGGGCGCAGGCCAGGGAACGGCCGGGGTTCGTGGTCACGGGGACTCCGTCTGCAGCGTGATGGTGTGGCGCTGGTCGTCGCGCTCGAGGGTGAGGGTGGTGGCGCCGCCGGCGACCGCGCCCGACTGCAGCATCTGGCCCAGTTCGGCCATGCGTTCGGGCGTGAGTTCTTCGCCGTTGACGGCCAGCAGCACGTCGCCGGAGCGCAGGCCGGCCGAACGCAGCGCGCGGCCGTCGCCACGCTGGATCAGGGTGAAACCGTCGAGGCGGCCGTTGCGCAGGCGCGGGCGCAGGCCGGCTTCGGCCAGCAGCTGGCGCGGGTCGATGGCGGCGCCGGTCGGTGTCGGCGCTTCCGCGGGCGCCTTCTGCACGGGCGCCGCCACGGGCAGCGCCGTCGCGGTCGATGGCAGCGCGAGGCGGTGCACGCCGCCTGCGCCGGCCAGCATGACGTGGTCGGCGCCCACGGCCTGCAGGCGCAGGCCGGGGCGGATGTCTTCGCCCACGCCGTAAACGCGCTGCAGCCCGGCGCCGTCGGCGAGGATGGCGGTGGACAGCGCGGGATCGGCCTGGCGGCGCAGGCCAAGCAGGGCCAGGCCGTCGACGCCCGGCGTGGCCGCGGCACCCGAGCCGCCGAAGGCCGACGCGGCCAGCGCAGGGTCCAGTGCACGCCGGGCCGGAACCAACGCAGTGGCTTCGGTGGCCGGCAGCGGCGCCAGCAGCACCCAGGCCAGGTGGCCAGCCTGCGCAAGCAGCGCCACTACCAGCGCGGCCTGCAGCAGGCGCGGCGCACGCGCGGCGAGGCCTTCGGGAATCCGGCCCGCCACACGGCCAAGGCCAGCCCTTGCGGGCTGGCCCTGGTGGCGCGTCGCCGATGTCGGTCTTGCGTCGGGCATCAGAACCTTGCCGTCACGCTGACCGAGAAGCTCGTGCCCAGGTCGTACTTGTTGATGTCGACGCGGCCGCCGCCGAGCTCCTGGTATTCCTCGTAGTCCTCGCCCAGCAGGTTGCGGGCTTCGAAGGACACGGTGAGGTCCTGGCCCCAGGCCTGGAAGCCGCGGCGCAGCACCAGGTCGACGAAGGTGCCCGGCTCCTGGACCAGGTCCGGCTGGCCCGGGCGACCGCGAGCCGAGATGCGCTCGCTGGCGTGGTTGACCAGCAGGATGGCCTGCGAACCCGTGCTGGCGTCCTCGAGGCCGAACTGCAGGTTGGCCAGGTGCTCGGACTGGCCCTGCAGCTGGCTGCCGTCGCGCACCAGCTCCGAGGCCGGGCGCGGCGAGCCGGCGCCGGCCAGCGGATAGACCACGTCGCCGGCGCTGACCGAGACCTCGGTGTCGGTCCAGGTGTAGTTGAGCGACAGGAACAGGCGGCTGTCGCCGAACACCGCCGCCTCGAAGGGCAGGTCGAAGTACTTCTTGTACTCGGTCTCGACGCCGAACAGGGTGGCTTCCGGGGCGTTGATGTAGGTCTGCTGGATGGTGGCGCCGGCCTCGTTCACGACCGACTCGACCGGCTTGTCGAGCAGCTTGTAGAAGCCGCCGACGGTCCAGTACTCGCCTTCGCCGAAATACCATTCCCAGCGCGCGTCGAAGTTGGTGAGTTCGGTGTCCACCAGGTAGGGGTTGCCGATGAACAGGCGGTCGCTGTCGGTGTCGAGGTACTGCTGCGGCGCCAGCTCGCGGAACTGCGGGCGGGCGATGGTCTTCGAGGCGCCGAAGCGCAGCTGCATGTCCTCGCGGAAGTTCCAGGTGACGGTGGCGGCCGGCAGGAAGTAGTCGTTGTCCAGCGGCGCGGCGGTGGGCAGCGGCTCGTCGCTGAACAGGTCCACCGGGGTCACCGACTGCTCTGCGGTTTCGTAGCGCACGCCGGCGGTGGCGCGCAGCATCGGCGTGATCTGCGTCTCGGCCTGGAAATAGACCGCGCGGGTTTCCAGGTTGGCCTCGTAGGCCGCGGCGCCGTCGGCGCCGGTGGTCTCGCGCAGGCCCAGCAGGCCCGGGCCGATGTTCGGATGCGAGAACAGGAAGTCCACGCGCTCCATCTGCACGTTCAGCGGCAGCGAGCCGTCCAGGGCCAGGAAGCGGAATTCGCGCGATTCGGCCGCGCGGTCGTTGTCCGACCAGGCCAGGCCGGCGCTGAGCTGCCAGTCGCGGTCGTCGGTGGCCAGCAGGTAGCCGAAGTCCACGCCGGCGCTGGCCACGTCGTCCTCGACGGTGCTGAAGCGGGTGTAGTTCTGCTCCTGCGAGGCGTTGTGCAGGAACACGCCGTCCACGAGGCGGTAGCGGATGCCCTTCTCGTAAGGCGCCTCGCGGGTGGTCTCGGCGTAGGCCGCGCGCCAGTCGATGGTGAAGTCCTTGTATTCGCCGAAGGCGTGCTTGCCGGCGAACTGGGTGTTGAGCAGCTCGCGCTCGAACCACTCGGTGTAGTCGTCGCGAACGGTGGCGCCGGCCAGTTCGTCGTTGCCGAAGCGGCTGCGGGCTTCCTTGGTGGTGCTGTGCACGTACAGGTTGGTCCAGCGGATCTCGTGGTCGCCCCATTCGGCGCCCAGGCCCAGCAGGCCGTTGACGTTCACGTCGTTCTGGGTGGAGGCGAAGTCGTAGTCGGTGCGCGGCGAGATCACGCCGTTCTCGACGATGCCTTCCTGCTGCACGCCCTCGCGGGTCTGCCAGCTGTTGTCGTAGCCGGCCACGGCGATCACGCCCAGGCTGCCCCAGTCGAGCTCGAGCTTGCGGCCGCCGGCGAGTTCGGCGCTGAAATCGGGGTCGATCTGGTCGTCGCGCTGCAGCAGGTTCAGCGGCGCGTTGACCAGGCTGCGGCCGATGGCGTCGAGCTCGGCCTGGCTGAAGTTGGCCAGGTCGACGCGGTTGCCGGTGGCGATGGCCTCGCGCAGGGCGCGCGGCATGTCGCGGGTGCCGTCGTCGTAACCCAGGAAATCGGTCTCCGAGCCGTAGTAGGTCAGGCCGGAGCGGTAGGTGGTTTCGGTGTCGCCGCCGGAGCCGATCGAGAGCGTGAAGAAGGGCTCGTCCGGCACCGCGACGGTCTGCAGGTCGATGATGCCGCCGCCGAACTCGCCCGGGTAGCGGGCCGAGTAGGTTTTCTGCACCACCACATTGTCGATCACGCTGCTCGGGAACAGGTCGAGCGGCACCACGCGCTGCAGCGGCTCCGGGCTGGGCAGGGCCGAGCCGTTGAGCACCGCGGCGGAATAGCGTTCGCCGAGGCCGCGCACGTAGACGAAGCGGCCGCCGACCAGGCTCAGGCCGCTGACGCGGGAAAGCGCCTCGGCGGCGTTGCCGTCGCCGCTGCGCTTGAAGTCCTCCGCGGTCAGCACCGAAACCACTTCCGAGGTTTCGAGCAGCGGCTGCGGGATGTATTCGCCCACAACCTCGACCTGGTCGAGCACCGACGGCTGGTTGGCGATCGCGTCGAGCTCGGCTTCGGTCGGGCCGGACTGGGCGGCCGCGGCCTGGCCGTTGGGCGCCTGGGTGGCCACGTCCTGGGCCAGGACCAGCTTCGGCGCCAGCAGGGCCGAGATCGCGAGGAACAGCCCGGTGCGGGCGAGCGGGGACTTCAACATGGGAGGCCTCTGGGGAATTCGGGGTCGGCGCGGAACCGGGCGGCGGGGAGATCCCGCCGCCCGGGCGTGCTCAGCAGGGGTTCGCGGCGTTCAGGCCGCAGGTCCAGCCCTGCCACCAGTTGTCGTTGGCGTCGCGGACCGCGCCGATGTAGCTCACCTGGGTGAAGAAGGGGCTGACCGATGTGAGGTTGGCGAAGGCCGGGACGGCCGACTCGTTGGCGCCGTTGACGAAGGTGTTGACCAGCGTCGAGGTGCCGTTGGCGGTGTTGTTGCTGCCGGCGTTGAACAGCGCCGCGGCGGCGCCGTTGGCGTCGTCGGCGAAGGGCTGCGGGCAGGAGAAGTACACCGACTGGAAGGTGCCGGTGGTGGTGGCGTCGTCGACGTCCAGGCAGGACGAGCCGGAGGTGCCGGCCGCGCCGCGCGAGGTGACCACGGCGTTGTAGAACTCCGTGTCGGTGCCCGAGTTCATGACGATGGCGTCGCCGCCGCCGGCACGGTCGATGTAGGTGACGTTGGCCATCTTCGGGTTCGAGGCCGGGGTGCGGGTGGAACCGCTGTACTCGTTCGAGCGGTCGCCGCCGTTGTCACGCTGCACGACCAGGGCGAACTGGATGGCGCCGCTGAAGCCGACGTCGGTGTCGAAGCTGTCGTCGTCGTTGCCGGTGGCCACGAGGTACTTGGCGTTCACGGTGCCGCCGAACCACTCGAAGCCGTCGTCCGAGCTGTTGTGCACCTGCACGTGGTCGATCACGGTGCCGTTGCCGATGCCGGCCAGGGTGATGCCGTTGAGCTCGTTGTTGGGCAGGATCTGGAAGCCCGAGTGCATCACGCGGAAGTAGCGGATGCGGCCGGTGTTGTCGCCGGCCTGGTTGCCGCCGTAGAAGGCATTGGTGCCTTCCACCTGGGCTTCGCAGGTCGGGGTGCCGGGGGTGGCGCTGCCCGGGCAGTTGCTGATCGGCGCGCGGCCCAGCAGCACCAGGCCGCCCCACTGGCCGATCGAGTCGACGGTGGTGGTGCCTTCGATGCTCTGGCGGCTGGTGAACACGATCGGCTCGCTGGCGGTGCCTTCGGCGAACAGCTGCGAACCACGGTTGACCACCATGTAGTCCAGGCCCGCGGCGCCGAACACCTTCACGCCCGGCTCGATGGTCAGGATGCCCTTCTCGCGGCCGGCGATCGGGTTGTTGGCGTCGCCACCCTGGTCGTCGCCCACGTCGACGCGGCCGGAGATGGAATAGACGGTGCCGGCGCGCTTCGGGATCACCAGGTTGCCGACGATCTTGTTCGGCAGCTGGCAGGCGCGCAGCGTATTGTTGGCGACGGTGCCGACGTTGGCGAAGCCGGTCGGGCAGTCGGCGGCCGGGCCACCGGTCGGCGGGGGCGGCGGCGGCGGCGGGGGCGG
>NZ_AVCH01000003.1 GCF_000747075.1 Arenimonas malthae CC-JY-1 | reverse complement strand
GGCTTAACTCAGGCGTTAGGCCTCACCCATGACTGATCCGGATTACGTCAAAGAGCTAGAGCAGATCCGGGCAGCTTACGTTGGCTCGCTTCCTCGCCAGCGTCTCAATGTTATTTCCCAACGCTTGGCCAATCCGACCCACGGCCCCAACTTGCTAGTGACGTATGTTTCAGCGGTTGAGGCATTGTCGCGGTCCCTAGCAATGCATGCCAACGGTCGCACCAAGGACCAGCTCAAACAACTCTATGCCAGGTATCGGGACCGAGAGGTAAAGAGTCTTATCACTGAGTTCCTTTCTAGTTGTGGCCACAACAGCCCTAGCGTCTTCTTTGGCCCGGATACGTGGCGAAAGTTTGGGTACGCTGTCAGCTATCGCAACATGTTGGTGCATGAGTGCACGTACCTCGGCCAGGACAAATACCCGCAACTACATCAGGCCTGTCAGGACGTGTTGGACAAGCTCACTGGCCTCGCTGGCATCGCCAAGTGAGGCCTAACAGTTCATTCAAGCCGACGTCGCTCCGCGACGCGGCTTAACTTGGGCGTTAGGGGGCTGGATGCAAGTCCTTGCGGTCGGAGTTGTGGCGATTCTGAGCGCTTGCGCCACTCATGGAGATGGCGCAGAACAGCTCTGCGAGGTCGAGATTTCAATTGTCCATTCCCCGCACCACATCCAGTCCACTCAGCGGGTAGAGGGCAACACTTCGTACTTCATGTGCACCCTCTACACCAACGGACCCACGCCGAGCGACGCAAGTCGCCGAGAGCTGTTGGAGTCCCCCTGCCGTCAGTTCATTCGGGAGGCGATGTCGGCTGCCGCGGCTTGTAACGGCGTTCGGTTTGACCCGCAATATCGAGGTGTAGATCTGAGTCCGATTGAGGGAACCGATGCAAATGGCCCATTCTTCGCTTTGGCGGGGGCAGCGCAGCGGGTCGCCCCCTAACTAGTCATTCAAGCCGATGTCGCTCCGCGACGCGGCCTAACTGAGGCGTTAGGAAATGCTCGTTAGAATTCTCGCGCTCTTGGCACTGGGGTTGGCGGGTTGCGCTGCGTCGACGTCCGATGAGACCCCTGTTCAGGAGGATGTTTGCCGCCTGGAGGTAGCAGATCCGGAGACTGTGTCGATCGCGACCTTGCTTGGGAATCCTGAGAGGTTCCATGGCCGATCGGTGCGAGTACTTGGTTTTTATCATGGCTCCTTCGAGCATTCGGCCATCTATTTGGCCGAGAACGATTTCCGGAATAGGCTTAGCCCCAACGGACTTTGGGTCGGCAACGCCGTTCCGGAGAAATTGAACGATCAATACATCCTGATTGAGGGCATCTTCTCCAGTGTTGATCGCGGCCACTTAGGCCTTTGGTCTGGGGCCATTTGCAACGTTTCTCGTACGGCACCGTGGTCCCGCGGGGCCTAACCAATCATTCAAACCGACGCGCCTTCGGCGCGCGGCTTAAATCAGGCGTCAGAAATCATGCGGAGATTCTGTATAGCACTGGCTGTTGTACTCCTGGGGGCATGCCGGAGCGCGCCGACCGCTTACGAAACGTATGTACAGGCAAATGAGACAACGACGCCGGATGAAGCGTCAATTGTCGTGGTGGTAAAGGATTCGCTCAGTCCCAAGTCGCGGCCTGATCATGCAATGGCAGTGTTCGTGATCTCTGAGGGTGAGTCAGCAACGGAAGTGGTCAGGAATAGGTTCTACCCAAGGCGCAAGTACACAATTTCCGTCTCTCGCGAAGACGAGAATGTCCTTACTGTCCAAACCACGGTCGAGGACTCCGGTGACACGCGATTTCACGCAAAACAACGTTTTGTAAGCTGGGCTGGCTTCTAGCTGTTCACTCAGGCCGACGCCTTCGGTGCGGCTCAACTCAGGCGTTAGACATTGGATGGAGTTCAACGTGAACTGGACTGCAGTTTCGACTCTCGTTGCAAGTCTATTTGTTGCGCAGATCGCTGGCGGCTTGATCGAAGGACTGTTTCTTCCGATTGGCAGTTTCGGACTACTGATGGGTCTGATGCTGTCCTTCGTGCTTGGCTTTGCTGTGTTCGCTATCTTCGCGTTCCGCCGGCGTGATCGTCCCGTCCTCCATGCTGTTATCGACCTTGGCACATATATTGGGATCGGCTTGGTCCTGTCCGGGATTTTTGGCCCGCGTATTCAATCCTTCTCACGGTCGATCGCGGCAATTCAGTGGACAGTTCTAGCCTCTTCTATGGGCCTCGGTGTGTCCGCGGGATGCGCGCTCAGATGGGTTCCCGGCAGCTCTTCCAATGCCTAATTGATCATTCAGGCCAACGTCGCCACGCGACGCGGACTAACTCAGGCGTCAAGCGGCATATGCACAGCAGCGAAACATCGAGTTGCGTCTCCCGGGCCTTATTGGCCGCGCAGGTGCTGGGGGTCACGATTCTGGCTGCCGCGATGGGCGCCGCGCTTGCCCTGTACGCGCCTTGGTCGGGGAACGCCTTGGCCGGCCTGGCATTGGTTATGCTGTGGTTGTTTGTGGAGCTCGCTCTGGGGGCTTTGGTCTTGCTCGGCAGCATTCCGGGAAAGCCAGGGAGGCCCGCCGTGGCGGCTGCTGTGGTGGCGGGGTTCTACTTCGGCGCCCTCGTCGCACCCGTCGTGGCCGCCTGACCATTGATTCAAGCCGCCGCCATCGACGCGGCTCAACCCAGGCTTCAGGCCCGCATGGATACCGCCCAGCACTCCCGCCCCCTGTGGATCGGCCTGTTGGCATCGATCCTCTTCGTGCCGCTCCTGATGTCTTTCCTGATGGCCTTCTCCTCGGAAAGCATCATGGTTCCACCACTATTGGTTCTCATCATGGGCGTGCTCATCTCGGCGCCAGTAGCGCTAATCGTCGAACTGCCTTTCGCCCTGTGGCTTCGCAGGATTGGCCACCTCAATGCGGCCTACCTGTGCCTGGCCGGCCCCTTGGTTGGCGGCATTGCCCTCGGCTTCTATTCGCTGCAATCCAACTACTGGCCCCAGATGAATGACCAGGACTTGGCGCGGTGGATTGCGCAGCAGGCGGCACTGAAAGCCATCGTGCCCGGCTCCATCTACGGGCTGCTTTCAGCTGCCGCCTTTTCGGTGGGCGCAGGCGTGAAAGTTCGTCCAGGCCGGCACCCCAACTCAGGGAGTTATTGATGAAATCTAAGGGTGCTTCTCTGGTTGCCGCGGCCATCGCCAGCTTTGTGGCCCCGGGGTGCATCGGCCTCCGACAATGACCCTGCCATTCCAGTACCAGAACGCATCACTGGAATTCGAGCGATTCCTCGTGGATGCTCGTGATCATGCCGGCCTTGCCACGACCAACATGGCCTGGAACATGGTGGTCGGCGTGCTCCACACCTTCCGCCGCCGCCTCACGGTCAGGCAGGTCATCCAGTTCTCGGCGGTTCTCCCGCCGGTGATCCGGGCGCTGTTCCTGGAGCAATGGAACCCCGACCAGGCGGTGGCAGGCTTTGGCACGGAGGCGCAGCTGCTGGAGGAAGTCCGGTCCGTCAGGCCTGCGCACAACTTCTCGCCGCAGAACGCGATAGCCGCAGTGGCCCGTGCGCTGCGGGGCCGGGTCGACCAGGCCGAGTTCGATCGGGTTCTCGCGGAGCTTCCGCCTGAAGCGGCGAAATACTGGTCTGGCGACGGTGTGGCCTGAGTCTTGCTTCAAACCCAGCCTGGACGTCGCGCAAGACGGAACGTACTGCACCGCGCCTGCATCGCGTGGCATGCTCCGACCCACCGGGGACGACCCCGGCGCCTACTCCCCCGCAGGGACGACCCTGCCGACCGCGGAGTCTCCCCATGAGCTGGCTCTATCTCGTTCTCGCTGGTTTGCTTGAAGTGGTCTGGGCCGTCGGCCTGAAGTACACGGAAGGTTTTACCCGCCTTGGCCCCAGCCTGCTCACCGCCGGCGCCATGGCCGGCAGTTTCTACCTGCTCAGCCTCGCCATGCGCAGCCTGCCGCTGGGCACCGCCTACGGCGTTTGGGTGGGCATCGGCGCCGTCGGCGCGGCCATTGCCGGCATGGTGCTGTTCAAGGAGCCCGCCACGATGCTGCGGGTGGTGAGCCTGGTGCTGGTGGTGGCCGGCATCGTCGGGCTCAAGCTCTCGAGTGCCACCTGACCCACGCCGGAGAACGCCATGGCGAAACCAGCCAAGAACACCATCTGCCTCTGGTACGACCGCGACGCCGAAGCGGCGGCGCGGTTCTACGCCAGCGTCTTTCCCGACACCTTCGTCAGCGCCGTGCACCACGCGCCCGGCGACTTCCCCTCGGGCAAGCAGGGCGACGTGCTTACCGTCGAATTCAGTGTCATGGGAATCCCGTGCCTGGGGCTCAACGGCGGGCCCGCGTTCAAGCAGGACGAAGCCTTCTCGTTCCAGGTGGCCACCGAAGACCAGGCTGAAACCGATCGCTACTGGAACGCCATCATCGGCAATGGCGGCCAGGCCAGCGCCTGCGGCTGGTGCAAGGACAGGTGGGGCGTGTCGTGGCAGATCACGCCCGTCGCCCTCACCCGGGCGATCACGCACTCCGACCCGGCCGCCGCCAAACGCGCCTTCGAAGCCATGATGACCATGGGCAAGATCGACATCGCCGCCATCGAGGCGGCGGTGCGCGGATAGAACCCAAACCATGGCACCAGCCGCCTCCGCCTTCGAAGCGCGATTGCAGCAGCCTGCCGAGCCGGGGCCGGAGAACTGGGCGTTCCTAGTCCTGCCCAAAGCGGTGAGTGACGCGCTTCCCAGGCGCGGCCGGACCACCGTGGACGGCAAACTCAACGGCGTCGCTTTCCGCCAGACGCTGGAGCCGGACGGCCAGCTTAGCCACTGGCTCCGGGTGGATGGGGAATTGCTGGAAGCCGCAGGCGTGCGCGCCGGCGATCTGGTCACCGTGGAAGTGGCACCCGTGGCCGAGGAGCCGGAGCCCGCGGTTCCCGAAGACCTGGCCGACGCCCTCCGGGCGAATCCGGAAGCGAACCAAGGCTGGCACGCCACGACCCCGGTGGCGCGCCTGGACTGGATCCACTGGATCACCAGCGCGAAGCAGGCCCGCACCCGCGGCAAGCGCATCGCCGACGCCTGCGACATGCTGGCCTCGGGCAAGCGCCGCGTGTGCTGCTTCGACCCCTCGGGCTTCTACAGCAAGGCATTCACCTCACCCAAGGCGAAAGAACCATGAGCCGCATCACCGTTGAAACCACCATTCAAGCCCCGCTCGCCACGGTATGGCGCGCCTACACCACGCCCGACGACATCATGGCGTGGAACGCGGCTTCCGACGACTGGCACACCACCCGCGCCAGCGTCGACCTGCGCCCCGGCGGCGCCTTCTGCTCGCGCATGGAAGCCAAGGACGGCAGCTTCGGCTTCGACTTCGAGGGCACCTACACGCAGGTGCTGCCGGAGCGGCTGATCGAATACGACTTCGGCGATCGCAAGGCCCGGGTGGAATTCACGGAAAGCAGCGCCGGCGTGCACGTCCGCGTCAGCTTCGACGCCGAGCAGACCCATTCCATCGAACAGCAGCGCGAGGGCTGGCAGGCCATCCTGGACCGCTTCAAGGCCCACGCCGAAGCCCTGGCTTGAACCCGACCCCATGCAAACCATCACCTTCGAAGACTTCCTGAAAGTCGAACTGCGCGTCGGCCGGATCGTTTCCGCCGAGGTCTTCAAGGAAGCGCGCAAACCCGCCTACGTGCTGCACGTGGATTTCGGCGAGGAACTTGGCGTGCGCAAATCCAGCGCGCAGATCACGGCGCTCTACCAGCCGGAAGACCTGGTGGGCCGACTGGTGGTGGCGGTGGTGAACTTCCCGCCCAAGCAGGTGGGGCCGCTGATGTCGCAGTGCCTGGTCACGGGTTTCCACAACGAGCGCGGCGACGTGGCGCTGTGCGTGCCCGACCAGGACGTGCCGCTGGGCACGCGGCTGCTTTGAAAGCCGCGGCTTACTCCCGCGGCTTCGCCCGGAACACCACGCGCCCTTCGTGGGTGTCGCCCAGCGGCTCGAGCTCGAAGCCCAGCGCGGCGGCGCGTTCGCGCAGCTCTGGGAACAGCGGCTGCTTGCACACCCACAGCGCCCGCTCGCGCTCCATCAGCTCGCCGGCGAAGTTCGAATCGAACTCGGCGCCGAACTCGGGCTTGGGTTTCGGGTCGAGCGAGATCTTCTCGACGCTGGCGTTCATGTGCAGGTGCAGGCCGTAGCGGGCCATGTCCTCGACGAAGATCACTTCGTCCACCGGGCCCCCGGCGCGTGCGGCAAGTTCCTCGGCCCAACGGCCGGCGTCCTTGTGCGAAGGCCAGAGCGCGCTGGCCAGGCGCAGCGCCAGCAGAACCGCCACCCACACCGCCAGCCAGCGCAGGCGCGGCAGGCCCAGGCCCTGCGCGAAACGCTGGCGCGCCACCAGCAGTGCCAGCGGCACGAACAGCGGCAGCACGTACAGCGGCAGTCGCGAGCGCGCGATGCAGAACACCAGCAGCGGCAGCAACACCCAGGCCCACAGGAACAGGTGCGGCGCCTCGGCCTGGCGCACGGCGGCGTCGCCCCAGGCGCGCACGCGGGCCAGGCCGGATCGCGCGGCGCGCAGAAGAGCCCCGGTCCAGGGCAGGGTGCCCAGCAGCAGCGTGGGGCCGTACACCAGCAGCCAGCCGTACCACTGCGGGTTGCGGTGCAGGCTGTCGCTGGCGATGCGCGCCACCACTTCCGTGCCCAGGAAATAACCCAGCAGGCCTTCGTGGCGAAGCACCACCACCAGGTACCAGGGCAGGGCCAGCAGCACGAACACCAGCGCGCCGGTCCACCAGGCGCGGGCGCGCCCGGCGGCGGGTTCGGGGACCAGCCACTGCATCGCCGCCACGGCCAGCAGGGGCAGCAGCGCCGGCGGGCCCTTGGTCATGAAGGCGACGGCGAAGGCCACCCACATCAACAGCAACCAGCGCCCGCCGCGTTCGGGCGGGCCGAAGCGCGATTCCACCCAGGCCCACATGGCCAGGGCCTGGAAGGCGGCCAGCACGAAATCGGTGGTGATCAGGTTGGCCGCGCCGAAGGGCAGCAGCATGGTGGCGAAGGCCAGCGCGGCCATGTGTTCGGTGCCCGGCTGCAGCCGCCGGGCGAGGCGCCAGGCCAGCCAGGTGCAGGCCAGGAAGGCCAGCGCCGCGGGCAGGCGCGCCGCCCACGGGTTCTGGCCGAACACCGCCACGCTGGCGGCGATGGCCCAGTAGGTGACGGGCGGTTTGGTCCAGTGCCCGGTTTCGTGGTGGCGCGACAGGTCCACGAAATTGCCGGTGTCGAGCATGGTGAGCGCGACGTTGGTGTAGCGGCCCTCGTCCGGGTCCCAGATGGCGCGCGCGCCCATCAGCCCGAAGGCCAGCAGCAGGGTCACCAGCGCCACCCGAAGCGCCGGCGAAGCGAACCAGCGTGCCGGCGCGGAACTCACTTCGAAACCTGCGCGATCCAGTCTTCGAGGTTGTAGTAGTTCGTCACGCGGGCGATGCGGCCGTCGCGGATGTCGAAAAAGGCGCCGCCGGGCAGCACGTACTTCTGGCCGCGGGCGGGCGGCAGGCCGGTGTCGTCGGCCAGGTATTCGCCGTGCACCACGTATTCGGCGGCCACGCGGTCGCCGGCCTGGTTGGCCATCACCACGATGTCGCGCAGCTGTTCGCGGTAGCTGCGGTCCATGCGGCCCAAGAAGGCGGTGAAGGCGGCCTTGCCGGTTTCGCGCGCGCCCTGGTTCACGTCATGGGCCACGTCTTCGGCCAGGAGGTCGAGCATGGCGGGGCGGTCGCCGCGGTTGAAGGCGGCGTAATAGGCCAGCACCAGTTCGATGGCGCGGTCGGCTTGGCGGTTTCCGTCGACGATCATGGGGCTCCTTGGTCACCAGGGCAGGGCATCGAGGTCCACGTTGCCCCCCGAAAGGATAAGGCCGACGCGCTTGCCGGCGAAGTGTTCCGGGTAGCGCAGCACGGCGGCCAGCACGGTGGCGCAGGAGGGTTCGATGACCTGCTTCAGGCGGCTCCACACCAGGCGCATGGCGGCCACGGTTTCGGCGTCGGACACCAACAGCACGCGCACGGCTTCGGCGCGCAGGATGGCCAGGTTTTCCTCGCCAATCGTGCCGCGCAGGCCGTCGCAAATGGTGTCGGGCACGAGGTCGGTGACGCGCTGGCCGCGGCGCAGGGATTCGTAGGCGTCGGCGGCGCCCTCGGGTTCGGCGCCGAACACGGCCAGGCCGGGGCGCAGGCCGTGGGCGGCGATGGCGCTGCCGCAGACCAGGCCGCCGCCGCCCAGCGGGGTGACCAGGGCGTCGAGCGGGCCGGTTTCAGCCAGCAGTTCCAGCGTGGCCGTGCCCTGGCCGGCAATCACGAACGGGTCGGTGTAGGGGTGCACCAGCGTGGCGCCGGTCTCGGCCTGCACCCGCGCCGCCGTGGCTTCACGCGCGGCGATGTTCGGCGCGCAGCGGTGGATGACGGCGCCGTAGGCTTCGATGGCGGCGAGCTTGCTGGCCACCGCGCCCTCGGGCACCACCACGTGCGCCGGGATGCCGCGCAACTTCGCGGCCAGCGCCAGCGCGGCGCCGTGGTTGCCCGAGGAATGGGTGACCACGCCGCGGGCGGCGGTGGTTTCGTCGAGTGCGAACACGGCATTGCAGGCGCCGCGGAACTTGAAGGCGCCGACGCGCTGCAGGTTCTCGCACTTGAAATGCAGCGTCGCGCCGGTGAGTTCGTCGAGCGAGCGCGAGCGCAGTACGGGCGTGCGGTGGGCGTAGGGGGCGATGCGGGCGGCGGCGGCGAGCACGTCGCTGAATGAAGGCAGGTCGAGGGTCATGTCGGGCGTTCCGGAGGCGCGTGATAGCCTAACAAGAGACCTGTTAAACCTTTCGGAAACCCGCACCCGATGAGCCTTCCCCGGGGCGACGGATTTATCCACCTCGCCGACTACCGCCCGCCCGCGTGGCGCATTCCGTCCGCCGAACTGCAGTTCGAGCTGGGCCCCGACGCCACCGAAGTGACCGCCCGCCTGGCCCTGTCGCCCGACCCGGCCCAGCCCGGCGAAGCGCTGGAACTGGACGGCGAGGAATTGGAGCTGCTGGCCATCGCCCTCGACGGCCAGCCGCTGCCGCCGGAGCGCTACGACTACGACGGCCGCCGCCTGCGCGTGCACGGCGTGGCCGCCGACTGCACGCTGGAAACGCGGGCGCGCATCCACCCGGCCGCCAACACCCGGCTCGAAGGCCTGTACCGCAGCGGCCGCCTGCTGCTGACCCAGTGCGAGGCCGAGGGCTTCCGCCGCATCACCTTCTTCGCCGACCGGCCCGACGTGATGCCGCGCTGGCGCATCGTGCTGCGCGCCGACCGCGCCGCCTACCCGGTGCTGCTGGCGAACGGCAACCCGGTGTCCACGCGCGAGCTGGGCGACGGCCGCCACGAGGCCACGTGGGAGAACCCGCACCCGACGCCGGCCTACCTGTTCGCCATCGCGGCCGGCGCCATGGAGCGCGTGAGTTCCACGCTCGAGACGATGGAAGGCCGCCGCGTCGAGCTCAACATCTGGGCCGAGCCCGGCGACGTGGCGCGCTGCGCCTACGCCCTGGGCGCGGTGGAGCGTTCACTGCGCTGGGACGAACGGCGCTTCGGCCGCTGCTATGACCTGGACGTGTTCAACGTGGTCGCCGCCCAGGACTTCACCATGGGCGCGATGGAAAACAAGGGCCTGAACATCTTCAACGCCCGCTACATCCTGGCCGACGAGGCCACCGCCACCGACGCCGATTTCCTGGCGATTGAATCGGTGGTGGCGCACGAATACCTGCACAACTGGTCGGGCAACCGCGTGACCCTGCGCGACTGGTTCCAGCTCTCGCTCAAGGAAGGGCTCACGGTGTTCCGCGACACCGAGTTCAGTGCCGACCTGCACTCGCGCGCGCTCAAGCGCATCGAAGTGGTGCGCCTGCTGCGCAGCCGGCAGTTCCCCGAGGACGCCGGCGCGCTGGCGCACGCGGTGCGGCCGGACCGTTACCGCGAGATCAGCAACTTCTACACCATGACCATCTACGAGAAGGGCGCCGAGGTCATCCGCGTGCTGCACACGCTGGTGGGCGAGGCGGCCTTCCGCGCCGGCATGGACCGCTACTTCGCCGACAACGACGGCCGCGCCGCCACGCTGGAAGACTTCCTGGCCGCGCACGCCGCCGCCAGCGGCCGCGACCTGGCGCAGTTCGCGCGCTGGTATTCGCAGGCGGGCACGCCGGAGCTGCACGTTACCGACGCCTTCGACGCGGCCACCGGCGACTACACGCTCACCGTCACGCAGAACACGCCGCCCACGCCGGGCCAGCCGGAAAAATTGCCGCTGCTGGTGCCACTGCGTTTCGCGCTCTACGACGCCTCTGGCCGCGCCATCACCGCGCCGCCCGAAGCCGACGCCGTGGTGCACGACGGCCTGGCCGAACTCACGGCGCCCACCCACGTGCTGCGCTGGCGCGGCCTGGGCGCGCGGCCGCTGCCGGCCTTCAACCAGGGTTTCGCCGCGCCGGTGAAGCTGCACTTCGATTACACCGTGGACCAGCTGGCGCGCCTGGCGCGGCTGGAACGCGACCCCTTCAACCGCTGGGACCTGCTGCAGCGCCTGGCCACCGACGCGCTGCTGGGCGCGGCCCACGCCGAAGCCGCCACCGCGGCGCTGGGCGACGCGCTGGCCGACCTGCTCGCCGACGCCTCGGCCGACCCGGCCTTCGTGGCCGAATGCCTGGCACTGCCCGATTTCGACACCCTGGCCGAAGCCCTGCCCGAAGTGGACGTGGACACGCTGGTGGCGCGCCGCGAGGAGCTGCTCGACCGTCTGGCCGAGGAACAGGTGGAAGGCCTGCAGGCCCGCTACGACGCGCTTGCCGACGCCGCGCGCGGCGGCCTGGGCGGCGAAGCCATGTCGGCGCGCGCGCTGCGCAATGCCTGCCTGGCCTGGCTGACCCGGCTCGACCCGGAAGCGAAGCTGGCGCAGGCGCAGTTCGATGCCGCCACCACCATGACCGAACGCCTGGCCGCGCTGCGCTGCCTGCTGCACTTCCAGGCGCCGGGTGCCGACGCTGCGCTGCAGGCCTTCCGCGACGCCCACGCGCAGGACCCGCTGGTGACCGACAAGTGGATCGGCCTGGTCGCCACCCGTCCCGACCCGGAGGCGCTGGACGAGGTGCAGGCGCTGATGGCCACGCCCTGGTGGAAACCCGCCAACCCCAACCGCGTGCGCGCCCTGCTGGGCAGCTTCGCGCGCAGCAACCCGCTGGGTTTCCACCGCCGCGACGGCGCGGGCTACCGCTTCGTGGCCGGGCAGGTGGTTGCGCTGGACGCGATCAACCCGCAGGTGGCGGCGCGTTTGCTGGGCGGCTTCGAAAGCTGGCGGCGCTGGGCGTCGCCGCGGCGCGAGCTGGCGCGCGAGGCGTTGGCTTCGCTGGAAGGAAAGTTGGCCTCGCCCGACGGTCGCGACCTGCTGCAGCGCCTGCTGGGCTGAGGCTCAGCCGGCGTTGCGGCGCTGGCCCATCAGGCTGGTGAGCGCCGAGCCCAGCACCACGAGGCCGGCGCCCACGTAACCCACCACGCCCACGGCCTCCGGCGCGATGGCCGTGGGCCACACCGCGTGCACCGCGGCCACCGCGCCCAGGCACAGCAGCGGCGTGGTGGCCAGGATGGCCGACACGCGCGAGGCTTCCCAGTGCGCCAGTGCTTCGGCGAAGGCGCCGTAGGCCACCAGGGTATTGAGCGCGCAGAACAGCAGCAGGCCCCAGTGCAGGCCGTCGAGCGCCAGCAGCGCCGACGGGTGCGCGAACGGCAGCAGCACGCCGCTGGCCAGCAGGTAGATGAAGAGCAGGATGGCCGGCGACGACAGCCGCATGAGCAACTGCTTCTGCACCAGCGCGTAGGCGGCCCACACCACCGCCGCCACGATCACCAGCGCCGAGCCGTACACATAAGCCTGGCCACCCGCGCCGGCCGGCGACGCGGCCAGCTGTTCGCGGAAGAACAGGCCCAGGCCCCCCAGGATCACCGCCAGCCCGGCCCACTGCCAGGCGTTGAAACGCTCGCGGAACACCACGATGCCACCCAGCGCCATCAGCAGCGGCGCCAGCTGGATCAGCAGCTGCGCGTTCGCCGGCGAGGTGTGCTGCACGCCCAGCAGGTAGAACACGTAGTTGCCGATCAGGCACAGCCCGGCCACGGCCAGCAGGACCCAGCGCTTGCGGTCGAGTTTGGCGAAGCCGCCCAGGCCGCCGCGCGCCGCCAGCCAGGCCAGCATGACGCCCGCCGCCAGCAGGAAGCGGAACCAGGTGAGGGTGATGGGGTCGAGCTGCTCGAGCGTGAGTTTGAGCGCCACCGGCAGGGTGGCCCAGCAGCCCGCCGTGACCAGGGCCAGCAC
The DNA here is from genome assembly GCF_000747075.1 of Arenimonas malthae CC-JY-1. GTDB lineage: Bacteria > Pseudomonadota > Gammaproteobacteria > Xanthomonadales > Xanthomonadaceae > Arenimonas > Arenimonas malthae. The sequence continues at coordinate 706 of NZ_AVCH01000003.1, read as the reverse complement.
CAGGCCGAACTTCCAGCGACCGGAGGCCTGGTGCAGGGACATGACTACTCCGTTCGCGGTGCGTGAAGGCCGCGCACAGTACCATGCGGGCGAGGGCTGAATTAAGCACGGATTCACCGCCTCGCGCCGATGCTGCGACTGAACCCGGGGGATACCGCCATGAAACGACTTCTCACCGCCCTGGCCGCGCTGCTGCTGCTTTCCGGCTGCGCCACCTACGGCGACGGTTATTACCAGGGTCGCGAGGTCTACCGCGACGGCGGCTACTACTACCCCGCCTACGAAGGCGAGGGCGACTACTACTACGGCGAAGACTACGACGACTACCGGTACGACTACGGTTACGGCGTGGGTTACGGCTACGGCTACGCCCCCTTCCACGGCCTCGACCGCTACCGCTGCCGCAGCTACTACGGTTGCACGCCGGTGTGGGGTGGGTACTACCCCTACAGCTATTCGCCCGGCTGGAGCTTCGGCTTCGGAAACTACTGGTCCTGGAACAACTGGGGCTGGTACGGCGGCTACCGCTCGCGCGATTACTACCGCGACTACTATCGTGACCACGACCGGGGCTACAACATCGACCGCCAGCGCGACCACGACTACGAGCGCGAGCGCATCCGCCACCGCTACCCCGGCGGCGACGGCAAGCCCAACCCGGGCCCGAACTATCGGCCGGGGTATTCGCGGCCGCCGTCCGGCGGCC
>NZ_AVCH01000002.1 GCF_000747075.1 Arenimonas malthae CC-JY-1 | reverse complement strand
CGGGCGCGGCGGCGGCCGCAGGCGAGGGCGAGGTCGTGGCGGCAGGTTCGGCGCGGGTCGACGCCGGGGCGGCCTCCGCCAGTGGGCGGGGAGCCGGCGTTTCCGGGGCCATGGCGCGAATGCCGGCCACGCGCAGCGCCGCCACCTGTTGTTCCAGCTGGGCCACCCGGCTGCGCAGCTTCAGGGCCTGGGCCAGCAGTACCCCCAGCAGGGCGCCGGCGAAGAACCCGAACAGCATGCGGCTGTCGTCGGCCAGCACGGCTCCGAACAGTGCGCCCAGAATCCCCAGGATCCAGCCCATGCGTTTGCTCACGTCCCCTAGACCCGGCCGAGTGTAGCCGAGGGGGCGGGGCGGCAAACGAAGGCGGCGGAAACAAAAACGCCGCCCTGCGGGGGCGGCGTTTCGTTGGTGCTCGATTGGTCGGGGAGACAGGATTTGAACCTGCGACTTCTACGTCCCGAACGTAGCGCTCTACCAGGCTGAGCTACACCCCGAGGGATCGAGCCGGCAATTCTAGAGGCTCGTCGGCGGTTCGGCAAGTCCACCCTTCCCGGGTCACGCCGCGGCGACGCGCCGGGCCGGCCGCTGCCGCTAGAATGCGGGGGTTCGCACTGGAGTCGCCCGCCTTGATCAAGCCCCGCACCACGCCCGGGGTCATGGAGCTTCTGCCCCGTGACCAGATCGCCTTCCAGCGCATGCTGGACGTGATCCGCCGCAATTACGAGCGCTTCGGCTTCCTGCCGGTGGAAACGCCGGTGTTCGAGCTGTCCGAGGTGCTGCTCACCAAGACCGGCGGCGAAACCGAGCGCCAGGTCTATTTCGTGCAGTCCACCGGCGCGCTGGAGCAGGGCGGCCAGCCCGAACTGGCCCTGCGCTTCGACCTGACCGTGCCCCTGGCCCGCTACGTGGCCGAGCACGAGCACGACCTGGCCTTCCCGTTCCGGCGCTACCAGATCCAGCGCGTGTACCGCGGCGAACGCGCCCAGCGCGGCCGCTTCCGCGAGTTCTACCAGTGCGACATCGACGTGATCGGCAAGGACGCGCTGGGCATCCGCCACGACGCCGAGCTGCCCGCGGTCATCCACGCCGTGTTCACCGAACTGGGCGTGGGCCCGTTCACCATCCAGCTCAACAACCGCAAGCTGCTGCGCGGCTTCTTCGAAGGCCTGGGCATCGCCGACGGCGAGCGCCAGGCGCTGGTGCTGCGCGAGATCGACAAGCTCGACAAGCGCGGCGCCGACGCCGTGCGCGCCACGCTCACCGGCCCCGATTTCCAGCTGGCCGACAACGTGGCCGACCAGATCATGGCCTTCGTGCAGGTGCGCTCCACCTCGCACGCCGACGCGCTGGCGCGCCTGGCCGCGCTGGGCGAGGGCAACGCCACCCTGGCCCAGGGCGTGGCCGAACTGCGCGAGGTGCTGGAACTGCTGAAGGCCCACGGCGTGCCCGAAAAGAACTACGCCGTGAACTTCTCCATCGCCCGCGGCCTGGATTACTACACCGGCACCGTGTACGAAACCACGCTCGACGAACACCCGCAGATCGGCTCGGTCTGCTCGGGCGGCCGCTACGAAGACCTGGCCAGCCACTACACCAAGTCCAAGCTGCCGGGCGTGGGCATTTCCATCGGCGCCACCCGCCTGTTCTGGCAGCTGCGCGAGGCCGGCATCCTCTCCACCGCCGAAAGCTCGGTGGAAGTGATGGTGGGCCTGATGGACGACGCCCGCCTGGCCGATTCGCTCGACATCGCCCGCCGCCTGCGCGCCGCCGGCATCAATGCCGAGGTGCAGCTGGAGGCGAAGAAGCTGGCCAAGCAGTTCCAGTACGCCGACCGCGCCGGCATCCGCTTCGTGGTGCTCTACGGCGAGGACGAGGCTACGCGCGGCGTGGTGAAGGTGAAGGACCTGCGCTCGCAGGAGCAGTTCGAGGTGTCGCGCGAGGAGCTGGCGGCGGCCATCAAGGTCGAGCTTGAGCAGCAGCGTGCGATGGGGGTGCGCTGAATGAAGCCCATCACCCTCGACGGTCGCCATCTCAGCCGCGCCCAGGTTGCTGAAATCTCCCACGGCGCCCCGGTGCGCCTGGATCCGGTGCAGATGCAGGCGGTGCAGCGCGCCGCCGATTTCCTGGCCGAACAGGTCAAGAAGCAGGAGCCCATCTACGGCGTCTCCACCGGCTTCGGCAGCAACGCCGACAAGCTGCTGGGCTCGCGCCGCGTGCGCGACGGCCTGCCGGGCGCCGCGCCTTCGGGCGAAAGCGTGCTCGAGGAACTGCAGCGCAACCTCATCGTCACCCATGCCGTGTGCGTGGGCGAACCGTTCGCGCCCAGCGTGGTGCGCGCCATGCTGGCCATCCGCATCAACACGCTGATGATGGGCCACTCGGGCATCCGCCCGCAGGTGCTGGAATCGTTGGCCGCGCTGCTCAATGCCGGCGTGGTGCCGGTGGTGCCGCAGAAGGGCTCCGTGGGCGCCTCGGGCGACCTGGCGCCGCTCTCGCACCTGGCCATCGTGCTGCTCGGCGGCGGCGAAGCCTTCTACGACGGCGAACGCCTGCCCGGCGCCGAGGCGCTGCAGCGCGCCGGCCTGAAGCCGGTGGCGCTGTCGCACAAGGAAGGCCTGGCGCTCAACAACGGCACCGCGCAGATGCTGGCCACGGCCGTGCTGGCCATCGAGCGCCTGGAAGACCTGCTCGACACCGCCGACCTGGCCGCGGCCATGACACTCGACGCCTTCGCCGGCCGCCTGCGCGCCTTCGACCCGCACGTGCACGCGCTGCGCCCGCACCCGGGCCAGGTGCACGTGGCGGCGCAGCTGCGCCGGCTGCTCACCGGCTCCACGCTGTCCGACATCGCCTACCACCTGGTGCCGCGCTTCCGGCAGTGGCTGCCGGAAAGCTGGTCCACGCCGGAACAGCAGGCCTTGGGCTTCGACATCGGCTGGGACTGGGTACCGCTGAGCCAGCGCCACGGCCGCGAGCGCTTCTACCAGCGCTTCCGCCCGTTCCGCGGCGGCAAGAAGCACCAGCCGCAGGACAGCTACTCGCTGCGCTGCATCCCGCAGGTGCACGGCGCCGTGCGCGACGCGCTCGAGCAGGCCAAGCGCGTGGTGGACATCGAACTCAACGCGGTCACCGACAACCCGCTGCTGTTCCCGGATTTGCCGGGCGCGCGCGAAATCGAGGACCAGGTGGTCTCGGCCGGCCACTTCCACGGCATGCCGCTGGCGCTGGCCATGAGCTACCTCAAGGCCGCCATCCCGGTGCTGGCGTCCATTTCCGAGCGCCGGCTCAACAAGCTGGTGGACCCGGCCACGAACGACGGCCTGCCGCCCTTCCTCATCGGCAACGAGGACGGCACCGAGAGCGGCTTCATGATCGTGCAGTACACCGCCGCCGCCCTGGTGAACGACCTGGCCAGCCGCGCCCACCCGGCCAGCGTGTATTCCATCCCCACCAGCGCGAACGCCGAGGACCACGTGTCCATGGGCGCGAACGAAGGCCGCCACGTGCTCGACATGACGGCCGACCTGGGCCACGTGCTGGCGCTGGAGCTCTACACCGCCGCGCAGGCGCTGGACTACCGCCGCGACATGATCAACGCCGCGCGCGAACTGGCGCGCACTGCCGACGCCGAAGCGCTGGCGGCCAAGGTGCAGGGCGCGCCGCTGCCCGGCCACGCCGACCGCGCGCCCTTCCTGGCGGAAGTGGAAGGCCTGCGCCGCGAGCTGGCCGAAGCGCCGGAATTCGAACCGGGCGTGGCGGTGCGCGCCGCCTGGGCCGCCCTGCGTGAAGCCATCCCCTTCATGCCGCGCGACCGCGCCATGGACGGCGACGTGGCCACCGCGGTGCGGCTGGTCGAGGAAGGCAAGCTCCTTTCGGCCGCCCGCCAAGCCCTGGGCTGAAAAGGCTTCTGTAGGAGCGGCTTCAGCCGCGACCGTCTTTCGCCGAAAAGCGGTCGCGGCTGAAGCCGCTCCTACAGAAAATCAGCCGGTGACGTCGGCCGCGGCGTGCACGCGGTTGCGGCCGCCGTCCTTGGCCGCGTACAGGGCGTCGTCGGCGCGGTGCAGGGCGTCGTCCACGCCCACGCCCGTGCCCGGGCGCAGCACGAAGGCGCCGATGCTGGCGCTGATGCCGATGTTGTTGCCGGCGTAGCGCACCGGCTCGCTGCAGATGCGCACGCGCAGCTGCTCGGCCAGGTGCATCAGGCGGTCGCCGTGCATGTCCGGCACCACCGCCACGAACTCCTCGCCGCCGAAACGCGCCAGCAGGGCGCCGTGCACCGACAGGCTGTCGGTGAGGCAGCGGCCCATCCAGCGCAGGCACTCGTCGCCGGCCAGGTGGCCGTAGGTGTCGTTGACGCGCTTGAAGTGGTCCAGGTCGATCAGCAGCACGCCCAGCGACTGCCGGTGCTCGGCGGCGTGGTGCATCTGGTGTTCGAACACGTCGCGGAAGTGGCGGCGGTTGAACAGGCCGGTCAGCGCGTCGCGGCGGTTGGATTCGCGCAGGCGCTGGTTGGCTTCGGCCAGCTGCTCCAGCGCCGTGCTCAGTTCCGAGGTGCGGCGGGCCACGTGGCGCTCGAGCTGCTCGTTGTGCTCGCGCACCAGGGTCTCGTTCTCGCTGCGCAGCCGCGCGTAGCGGTAGGCGAGGGCGAAGGACAGCAGGATCATTTCCAGCGCCGAACCGATCTGGATGCCGTACTCGGTGAAGAAGCCCTTCTGCAGCAGGCCGAACGACACCGAGGCGTACAGGGCCGTGCCCAGCAGCAGGAAACCCCAGGCCATCAGGAACACCTTGGCCGGCGCATAGCCCTGGCGGATCGACACGATGGTCAGGACCATGATGAACAGCGCGCCCGGGAACACGGCCAGCGTCATCGGCTTCACCACCAGCCGGTAGTCCACCACCAGCGAGGCCAGGCCCATCAGCACGTAGAAGGCGATGATGGTGAGCGAGGCCGTGTTCGCCTTCGGCTGGCGCTCGGGCAGTTCCAGGAACACGCGGCAGAACTGGTGCATGGCCACCTGCGAAATGGCCATGGACAGCGGAATGGCGTGGTTGGCCAGCCAGGGCGAGTTCGGCCACAGGTATTCGAAGGCCAGGCCGTTGAGGCAGAACATCACCAGGCCGAAGCCGGCGACGTGGAACATGTACCAGAAGTGGCTGGCGTCGCGCAGCGACAGCCACAGCACCAGGTTGTAGCAGAACAGCGCCGCCAGGATGCCGTAGAACAGCCCGATGCCGAACTGCGAATCGCGCTCGAGCTCGGCGAAGGCGGTGGGCGTGTACAGCGCCAACGGCACCTGCAGGGAACTGCGGCTGGAAACGCGCACCAGCACTTCCACCCGCGTGCGCGCCGGCAGGTCGACCCAGAAGTTCGGGTGGCGGTAGCGGATCGACCGCGCCGAGAACGGCAAGCTGTCGCCCGAGGCCATGTATTGCACGCGGCCGTCGGGGTAGCGCAGGTACACGTCCACGTTGTCGAGCAGCGGGTAGTGCAGCACCAGCAGCCAGCGCTGCTCGCGCGGGTTGGCGTTGAAGACCTCGGCGTGGAACCAGTAGGCGCCTTCGGTGAAGCCGAAGGTGCTGGAGCCGCCGGGCAGGGGTTCGAAACCGCCGCGGCCGGCCTGGGCGAACATGGCGGCGGCATCCGCGCGGCCGTCCGGGTCCACCCGGTAGCCCAGGTGCGGGGCCAGGGTCAGGACCTGGGCACCTTCGTCGAGCACGGCCGGGGAGGCCAGGGCGGATTGCCCGGCCAGCGACAGCCAAAGAGCCAGCACCACTGCGATGAAGCGCATGTCCGCCCGGATTTTCCCTTCCCCGGGGCCACTTTATGCCGGGGGGACGGGGATGAACAGCGGGGCCGGTCCCGGATCGCGCTTGACTATGTATTAATGCGCTATTACATTAGCGCAATGAAACGCCGCGAACCCGCCACCCGCCCGAGCGAAAGCGACCTGGACGCCCTCGTCCGGGCCCTGCTCAGCCTGCGCAGCCCGGGCGAACTGCGGGCCTTCCTGGACGACCTGTGCACCCCGTCCGAGCTCGAGGCCCTGGCCGACCGCTGGCGCGTCATCCCGCTGCTGCTGGAAGAGGCTCCCTACCGGGAAATCCACGACCGCACCGGCGTCAGCGTCACCACCATCGGGCGCGTCGCGCGCTGCCTCGAACGGGGCGCCGGTGGTTACCGCATCGCCGCGGAACGCGCCGGGCTCGGCGTGGCCGCGAACGACGACTCGCATTAATCCCCCTTTTTCCTTGAACCGGAGGGCGTCATGAGGACGCACGACCGCCTGCGCATTGCCATCCAGAAATCCGGCCGCCTCTCGGACCCGGCCCGCGACCTGCTCGCGCGCGCCGGCCTGGGCTTCCGTGAAAGCCGCGACCGGCTGTTCTGCTATGGCGAATCGCTGCCCATCGACCTGCTGCTGGTGCGCGACGACGACATCCCCGGCCTGATCGCCGAGGGCACCTGCGACCTCGGCGTCGTGGGCCAGAACGTGCTGGAGGAACAGGCGCTCGAGCGCGAGGCCAGCGGCCAGCCGGAAGCCTTCCGCGCCATCCGCGAACTGGGTTTCGGGCGCTGCCGCCTCTCCGTGGCCGTGCCCAACGACTGGGACTGGCCCGGCCCCGCGCGCCTGGAGGGCACGCGCCTGGCCACCAGCTACCCGCAGTTGCTGGCGCGCTGGCTGCGCAACCAGGGCGTGACGGCCGAGCCGGTGGTGCTGTCGGGCTCGGTGGAAATCGCGCCGCGCCTGGGCAAGGCCGAGGCCATCTGCGACCTCGTTTCCACGGGCGCCACGCTGCTGGCCAACCAGCTCAAGGAAACCGCCGTGGTGTTCGAAAGCCAGGCCGTGCTGGTCGCGCCCGCCCAACCCTTCGGCGACGCCCGCGCCGAACTGGCGGCCATGCTGCTGCGCCGCCTTGACGCGGTGCTGAGCGTGCGTGCCAGCAAACTGGTGCTGTTCCAGGCCGCGCGCGACGCGGTGCCGGCGCTGCTGGCGCTGCTGCCCGACGCCGAACCGCCGACCGTGATGGCCATCGAGGGCCAGCGCGACCAGGTGGCCCTGCAGGCCCTGTGCCGCAGCGCCATGACCTGGCAGCGACTGGAGGACATGAAACGCGCCGGGGCCACGGGCCTGCTGGTGCTTCCGGTGGAGCAGATGCTGGCATGAAGCGCGTGGACTGGAATGCCCTGGACGACGCGGCCCGCGCCGCCTGCCTGGCGCGCCCCGGCGGCGGCGGCCAGGCCGACATCGAGGCGGCCGTGCGCCGCGTGTTCGAGCAGGTGCGCGCCGACGGCGATTCCGCCCTGCGCGCGCTCACCCGCCGCTTCGACGGCGTCGAACTGGGCGCGTTCGAGGTCACGGCCGACGAATTCGCCAGCGCCGAAGACGCCGTCACGCCCGCGCTGCGCGCCGCCATGGTGGAAGCGCGTGGCCGCCTGCTGGCCTGGCACCGCGCCGGCATGGCCGCGCCTTTCGAACTTGAAACCGCGCCCGGCGTGAGCTGCGGGCGGATGCTGCGGCCGATCCGCCGCGTCGGCCTGTACGTGCCGGCGGGCAGCGCGCCGCTGCCGTCCACCGCGCTCATGCTGGGCGTGCCGGCGCAGCTGGCCGGCTGCGAAGAAGTGGTGCTGTGCACGCCGCCGCGCGCCGACGGCAGCGCCGACCCGGCGGTGCTGGTGGCCGCGCGCCTGTGCGGCATCACCCGCGTGTTCAAGCTTGGCGGCGCGCAGGCAGTTGCCGCCATGGCCGTGGGCACGGCTTCGGTGCCGCGCTGCGACAAGCTGTTCGGCCCGGGCAACCGCTACGTCACCGCCGCCAAGCAGTTCGCCGCGATGATGGCCGGCGGCCCGGCCATCGACATGCCGGCCGGACCTTCCGAGGTGCTGGTGATCGCCGACGCCGGCGCGCCGCCCGTGCACGTGGCGGCGGATCTTCTGTCCCAGGCCGAACACGGGCCCGATTCGCAGGTCATCCTGGCCACCGATTCGGCCGCGCTGGCCGAGGCCGTGGCCGCGGAAGTCGCGCGCCAGGTGGCCGAATTGCCGCGCGAGGCCATCGCCACCGCGGCGCTGGAACACGCGCGCCTGATTGTCGTCGGCCAGCTCGCGGACGCCTTCGAACTCAGCAACGACTACGCGCCCGAACACCTGATCCTGGCCGTGCGCGAACCGCGCCGCTGGCTCGACGCGGTGCAAAGCGCCGGCTCGGTGTTCCTGGGCGATTACGCGCCGGAAGGCCTGGGCGACTATTGCTCCGGCACCAACCACGTGCTGCCGACCAACGGCGCTGCGCGCGCCTGGAGCGGCGTGGGCGTGCAGAGCTTCCAGAAGGCCATCAGCTTCCAGGAAGTGAGCCGGGCCGGCCTGGCCGCGATCGGTCCCTGTGCGGTGGAAATGGCGCGCGCCGAAGGGCTGGAAGCGCACGCGCAGTCGGTGCTGCGACGGCTGGAGGTGCGGGCATGAGCGCCTTGTTGGATTTGGTGCGCGAGGACCTGCGCGGATTCGCCGGCTACAGCTCGGCGCGGCGCGCGGCGGTGACGGGTTCGATCTGGCTCAACGCCAACGAAAGCGCCTGGCGCAACCCGGCCGACGCCGGTACCGGCGCCAACCGTTATCCCGACCCGCAGCCCGCCGAACTGCGCGCTCGCCTGGCCACGCTGTACGGCGTGCGCGCCGAGCAGGTGCTGGTGGGCCGCGGCAGCGACGAGGCCATCGACCTGCTGGTGCGCGCGCTGTGCAACCCCGGCCGCGACGCCGTGGTGGTGGCGCCGCCGGTGTTCGGCATGTACGCGGTGAGCGCGCGCCTGCAGGGCGCGCCGCTGGTGGAGGTGCCGCTGCGCGACGGCGCCGCGGGCTTCGAGCTGGACCTCGACGGCCTGGCGAGTGCCGCCGTCGCCAGCGGCGCCAAGCTGGTGTTCGTATGTTCGCCCGCCAATCCCACCGGCCAGGCCGTGCCGCCGGCCGACCTGCTGGCCCTGGCCCGCCGCCTGGCCGGCCGCGCCATCGTGGTGGTGGACGAGGCTTACGGCGAGTACAGCGAGTACCCCTCCATCGCGGCTGAAATTTCGGCCCAGCCCAACCTGGCTGTGCTGCGCACGCTGTCGAAGGCGCACGCGCTGGCCGCGGCGCGCATCGGCTGCCTGCTGGCCGACCCGGCCCTGGTGGCGGTGCTGCGCAACTGCCAGGCGCCTTATCCGCTGCCGTCGCCCTGCGTGCAGATGGCGCTGGCCGGCCTGTCCGAACCGGCGCTGGCCATCACCCGCGCGCAGGTGCAGACCGTGCGCGCCGAGCGTGAGCGCCTGCGTGCCGAGCTGGCCGGCTGCCCGGGCGTGCGCCGCGTGTACCCCTCGCAGGGCAACTACCTGCTGGTGCGCTTCGACGACGCCGAAGCCGCGTTCGCGCGGCTGCTGGCCGCCGGCGTGGTGGTGCGCGACATGCGCGCCTCGCCGCAGCTGGGCGACGCGCTGCGCATCAGCATCGGCCGCCCCGAGGAGAACGACGCCGTGGTGGCGGCGTTGCAGGCGGGGAGGGCGGCGGCATGAGCGGCACGCGCATCGCCTTCCTCGACCGCGACGGCACCCTGATCGAGGAGCCGGCCGATTTCCAGATCGACAGCTACGCCAAGCTGCGCTTCGTCGAGGGCATGGTGCCGGCGCTGCTGAAGCTGCGCGACGCCGGCTTCGAGTTCGTCATGGTGACCAACCAGGACGGCCTGGGCACCGACAGTTTTCCGCGCGAGACCTTCGAAGGCCCGCAGGCACTGCTGATGCAGCTGCTCGAATCGCAGGGCATCCGCTTCCGCGAAGTGCTGGTGGACGAGAGCTTCGAGCACGAGAACAAGCCCACCCGCAAACCGGGAGTGGGCATGCTGATGCACTACCTGCGCGACCGCAGCATCGACCTGGCCAACTCGGCGGTGGTGGGCGACCGCGAGACCGACCTGCAGCTGGCCCGCAACCTGGGCTGCCGCGGCTTCCGGCTGGGGCCGGGCTTCGAGACCTGGGCCAGCATCGCCCACGCGCTGGTGGATGCGCCGCGCACGGCCGTGGTCGAGCGCAAGACCAAGGAAACCCGGGTGCGCGTGTCGGTGGACCTCGACCGCGCCAGCGACCCGCGCGTGCGCACCGGCCACGGCTTCTTCGACCACATGCTCGAGCAGCTGGGCAAGCACGGCGGTTTCGCGCTCGAACTCGAGTGCGCCGGCGACCTGCACATCGACGAACACCACACCGTCGAAGACTGCGGCCTGGCGCTGGGCCAGGCGCTCAGGCAGGCGCTGGGCGACAAGCGCGGCGTGGCGCGTTACGGCGATTCGGTCGGCCGCGGCGCGATCACCCTGCCCATGGACGAAACCCTGGCCGGCGCGGCGGTGGACCTGTCGGGTCGCCCGTATTTCGTGTTCGAGGGCCAGTTCAGCCGCCCCGACGTCGGCGGCCTGTCCACCGAACTGGTGCCGCACTTCTTCCGTTCGCTCAGCGACGAGGCCGGCCTGAGCCTGCACCTGCGCGTGCAGGGCGACAACACCCACCACCAGGTCGAGGCCTGCTTCAAGGCGGTGGCGCGCGCGCTGCGCAAGGCCATCCGCCGCCAGGGCAACGACCTGCCGAGCACCAAGGGCACGCTGTGAACGTGGTGCTGGTGGACTCGGGCGGCGCCAACCTGGGCTCGGTGCGCTACGCACTGCAGCGCCTGGGCGTGGAGCCGGCGGTGAGCGGCGACGCGGCGGTGATCGCCGCCGCCGACCGCGTGATCCTGCCGGGCGTCGGCGCCGCCGGCCCGGGCATGGCGCGCCTGCGCGAGTTGGGGCTGGTGCAGCCACTGCGCGATCTGCGGCAGCCGCTGCTGGGCATTTGCCTGGGCATGCAGCTGCTGTTCGACGGCTCGGAGGAGGGCGGCGAAACCTGCCTGGGCCTCATTCCCGGCCAGGTGCGGCGCATGCCGGAATCGCCCGGCGTGCGCGTGCCGCACATGGGCTGGAACCGGCTGCAGTCGCGGCGCGAAAGCCCGCTGCTGCGCGGCATCGACGACGGCGCGCAGGCCTATTTCGTGCACAGCTACGCCGCGCCCGTCACCGCCGACACCGTGGCCGAAAGCACGCACGGCCAGCCTTTCGCCGCCATCGTGCAGCGCGGCAACGTCGCCGGCGCGCAGTTCCACCCCGAGCGTTCGGGCGCGGTGGGCGCGCGCCTGCTGGCGAATTTCCTGGAGTCCGGCGTCGCATGAACACCTACACGATCTACCCCGCCATCGACGTGCGCGACGGCGCCGTGGTGCGCCTGGTGCAGGGCGACTACGGCCGCGAAACCCGCTACCCGGCCGACCCGCTGGCGCTGGCGAAGCAGTACGCCGCCGACGGCGCCGCCTGGCTGCACCTGGTGGACCTGGACGCGGCCCGCGCCGGTGGCTACACGCTGGCGCCGCTGCTGGCGCGGCTGAAATCAGAAACCCGCCTGAAGGTGCAGACCGGTGGCGGCGTGCGTGGCGAAGCCGACGTCGAGGCCTTGCTCGAAGCCGGCGTCGACCGCGTGGTGATCGGCTCGCTGGCCGTGCGCGAACCGGGCCGCGTGGCCGCGTGGGTGGGCCGCTACGGCGCCGACCGCATCACCCTGGCGCTCGACACCCGCCGCGACGACGAGGGTCGCTGGCGCCTGCCGGTGCACGGCTGGACCGAACCCGGTGAGAAGGAGCTCGACGTGCTGGCCGCCGCCTACGCCGACGTCGGTCTGCGCCACCTGCTGTGCACCGACATCGCCCGCGACGGCATGTTGTCCGGCCCCAATCTCGACCTCTACCGTTACCTGTGCGCCCGTTTCCCGCGGGTGGAAGTACAGGCCTCGGGCGGCGCCCGCGACGTGGCCGACGTCGTGGCGGCGCGCGAGGCCGGCTGCCGCGGCATCGTGCTGGGCAAGGCCCTGCTCGAAGGGAGGCTGGCGCTGCCCGGCGCACTGGCGGAGGCGCGGCCATGCTGAGCCGCCGGCTGATTCCCTGCCTCGACGTGCGCGATGGCCAGGTGGTGAAGGGCGTGCGCTTCCGCGACCACGTGGTCATGGGCGCCATCGAGGACCTGGCCCTGCGCTACCGCGACGAGGGCGCCGACGAGCTGGTGTTCTACGACATCACCGCCAGCCCCCAGGGCCGCGCGGTGGACGTGGGCTGGGTGGAACGCGTGGCGCGCCTGATCGACATCCCGTTCTGCGTGGCCGGGGGCATCCGCTCGGTGGCGCAAGCGCGCGCCGTGCTGCAGGCCGGCGCCGACAAGGTGTCGGTGAACACGCCCGCGCTGGAGCGCCCCGAACTCATCAGCGAGCTGGCGCAGGCCTTCGGCGTGCAGTGCGTGGTGGTGGGCGTGGACAGCCTGCGCGACGCCGACGGCGAATGGCGCGTGCGCGCCTACACCGGCGACCCCGACCGCACCCGCGCGCTGCCGCGCCGCACGCTCGACTGGGTGGCCGAGGCGCAGGCCCTGGGCGCGGGCGAGATCGTGCTCAACTGCATGGGCGCCGACGGCGTGCGCCAGGGTTACGACCTGGAGCAGCTGCGCGCCGTGCGCGCCCTTTGCCGCGTGCCACTGGTGGCCTCGGGCGGCGCGGGCGCGATGGAACATTTCGCCGCCGCCTTCCTCGACGCCGACGTGGACGCCGCGCTGGCCGCCAGCGTCTTCCACTCTGGCGCCGTCCGGATCCCCGAACTCAAGACCGCCCTGCGCGCGCAGGGCATCGAGGTGCGCGATGTCGCCTGAAGAAATCGAAGCCCTGGCCTGGGACAAGCAGCAGGGCCTGTTGCCGGCCGTGGTGCAGGACGCCCGCACCCGCCGCGTGCTGATGCTCGGCTACATGGACCGCGCCGCGCTCGAGGCCACGCTGGCCACGCAGCGCGTCACCTTCTACAGCCGCAGCAAGCAGCGCCTGTGGATGAAGGGCGAGACCAGCGGCGACGTGCTCGAGCTGGTGTCGCTGGAAACCGACTGCGACGCCGATACCCTGCTGGTGCAGGCCCTGCCGCGCGGCCCCACCTGCCACCTGGGCCGCGCCAGCTGTTTCCCCGACGCGCCCGGCGATTTCCTGGCCGAACTCGACGCCCTGGTCGCCCGCCGCGAGCGCGATCGGCCCGAGGGCAGCTACAGCACCAGGCTGTTCGAAGCCGGCCCGCGCCGGATCGCCCAGAAAGTGGGCGAGGAGGGCGTGGAAACCGCGCTGGCGGCGGTGGTGCAGGACGACGCCGCGCTGCTGGGCGAAGCCGCCGACCTGGTGTTCCACCTGACCGTGCTGCTGCGTTCACGCGGCCTGGGCCTGGCAGACGTGGAGGCCGTGCTGCGCGACCGCCACGCCGCCGCTGCGCGCTGAGCCCGTCCCGGCGATAATCGGCGCAGTCCCGAGGGAGCGCCGCATGCGCCTGTTCCTGCTTGCCATCGTGCTGGCCGCCAGCGCGCCCGCACACGCCCTGGCCCCGGCCTGCAATGCCGGCACCGTGTTCGAAGACCGCGACGGCGATGGCCTGCGCGGCCCGGGCGACACCCCGCTGGCCGGCGTGCTCGTGTCCGACGGCCGCCGGCTGGTGCGCACCGACGACGCCGGGCGCTGGGCGCTTCCGCTGGATTCCGACCACACCGTGTTCGTGGTGAAGCCCGCGGGCTTTGCTTTCCCCGCCGGCGCCGACGGCCTGCCGGTGTTCTGGCGCCACGTGCAGCGTGGGCCGGGCCCGGCGCTGCGTTTCGGCGGCATCGCGCCCGCCGCGCCGGCCTGCCGCGATTTCGCCCTGCGCCGCGCGGAAAGCCCGGCCGGCGCGCCGCTGCGCGTGCTGGTGTTCGGCGACCCGCAGCCCAAGACCGGCAAGGACGTGGGTTACTACGAACGCGACATCGTGGCCCCGCTGGTGGCCGCGGCGGGTGGCCAGCGTGCCGCCGACCTGGGCCTGACGCTGGGCGACGTGGTCAGCGACGACCTGGCCCTGTACCCGGCCATGAACCGCATCACCGCGCGCCTGCGCACGCCCTGGCTGCACGTGGCCGGCAACCACGACCTCGATTTCGACGCCGCCACCGACGAGGACTCGCTGCGCACGTTCCGCCGCCACTTCGGCCCCGACACCTTCGCCTGGGAAGAGCCGCAGGCCAGCTTCATCGTGCTCGACGACGTGATCTGGCGCCCGGGCCAGTCGCCGGCCTACATCGGCGGCCTGCGCGAAAGCCAGTTCGAGTTCCTGGCCGCCTACCTGGCCACGCTGCCGAAGGACCGGCGCCTGGTGCTGGCCGCGCACATCCCGTTTTTCGACGAGCCCGGCAAGGAAACCTTCCGCCGCGCCGACCGCGAGCGCCTGTTCGCCCTGCTCAAGCCCTTCCGCAAGGTGCTGCTGCTCACCGCGCACGGCCACGTACAGCGCCACCACCGCCACGGCCCCGCCGATGGCTGGCAGGGCGCTGAGCCGCTGCACGAATACAACGTGGGCGCCGCCTGCGGTGGCTACTGGAGCGGCCCGAAGGACGCCGCGGGCATCCCCGATTCGCGCATGTCCGACGGCACGCCGAACGGCTACGCCACCGCGGAATTCACCGCGGCCGGCGACTATTCCCTGCGCTGGCACGTGGCCGGCGGCGGCGACGCGGCCATGCACCTGCACGCGCCGAAGGTGCTGCGCCGCGGCGCCTACCCGGCGGCGGGCGTGTACGCCAACGTGTACATGGCCGAGGCCGACACCCGGGTGGAATACCGCGTTGCCGGCGGCGAGTGGCGGCCCATGCAGCGAGTGGCCGAACCCGACCCGGCGCTGCGCCGCGAAAACCTGCTCGACGATGCCGCCGACACCCTGCGCGCCTACGACCGCCTGCCCGAAGCCGAGGCGCCCACGCACCTGTGGCGCGGCAAGCTGCCCACCGACCTGGCCGAAGGCGAACACCGCATCGAAGTGCGCGCCTTCGACCGCTGGCGCGGGGAGGTCACGGCGGAAACGAACTACCGGCTGGAAACCCGCGCCAACTGAGCGGCGCGGCCTGGTTCAGGGCGTGATGTCGGCGAAGCTCTCGACGCGCGCGTGGCCGTGGGTGGCTTCGCCCAGGCGCGGCTGCGGGTAGTCGTTGCGGCGGTCGAGCAGCACGGTGCCCAGGCCGGCGTCGCGGGCGGCGTCGAGCTCTTCCACCACGTCCGACAGGAACAGCACGTCGCCAGCCGGCACGCCGAGCGCGGCGGTGATGCGACGGTAGCTTTCCGCCTCGCGCTTGCCGCCGGTTTCGGTGTCGAACCAGCCGGAGATGAGCGGGGTCAGGTCGCCGGCGTCGCTGTGGCCGAAGAACAGCTTCTGCGCCGGCACCGAGCCCGAGGAGTACACGGCGATGCGGTGGCCGGCGGCATGCCAGCGGCCCAGCGCCTCGACCGCGTCGGGGTACATGTGCGCGGTGAAGTCGGCGCTGCCGTAACCCTTCTCCCACAGCATGCCCTGCAGGGCCTTGAGCGCGGTGTGCTTGCGGTCGGCGTCGATCCAGCCCTGCAGCGTCTCGACGATCATGTCGTCCTGGCACAGCCCGCCGTTCTCGGCCGCCACCACGTCCAGCCAGCGGCGCACTTCCGGCTCCTGCCCGTGCGCCGCCACGAACGCGGGCAGGGCGCGGCGCGCATACGGGAACAGCACGTCCTTCACGAACGAAATGCTGCTCGTCGTGCCCTCGATGTCGGTGAGGATGGTGCGCACGCTCAACCCGCCTGGCCCGGCTCGTAGCGCGGGAAGCGCCGGGCGATGTCGGTGCCGGTGAAGTGGCCGACCCAGCCGTCGGGCTGGGTGAAGAAGCGGATGGCGATGAAGCTCGGTTCCGGGCCCATGTCGAACCAGTGCGTGGTGCGGTCGGGCACGCCGATCAGGTCGCCGGCCTCGCAGCGCACCTCGTACACCTTGCCGTCCACGTGCAGCGAGAACAGGCCCGAGCCGGCCACGAAGAAGCGCACTTCGTCCTCCTGGTGGTAGTGCTCGTCCAGGAACTTGGCGCGCGCCGCGTCCTTGTTCGGGTTGTCGGGCGCGATGGAAACCACGTCCACGCTGTTGAAGCCGTTTTCGGCCACCAGCCGGTCGATGTCGGCGCGGTAGGCCGCCATCACGTCCTCGGGCGAGGCGCCCGGCGCGACCGGCGCGCTGGCCTGCCACTGCTCGAAGCGCACGCCGATGCCCTTCAGGCGCTCGGCGATCAGCGCCAGGTCCTCGGTGGCCGACAGCGGGGTGGTCGGGTCGGTGTCGTTGAAGATGCGAAGTCGGCTCACGCGTGCAGTCTCCTCAGGTCGAGTTCGCAGGCCAGCAGGAATTCGAAGGCCTCCAGGTGGCGGCGCGCCTCGGCCATGTCCTTGCCCCAGGCGTAGAGCCCGTGGCCGTTGATCAGGTAGCCCCACATGGGCTGCTGGTCGAGCAGGGTTTCCACCCAGTCGGCCAGCTCGCGCATGTCCTGGGTGTTCGACAGCACCGGCACGTCCACGGCCATTTCGTGGGTCTGGTTGCCGGCGAAGGCCTTGAGCAGCTCGTAGCCCTCCAGGTGCACATGGCCCTGGGCGGCGTACAGGCGCGAGCACACCGTCTGCACGTGCGAGTGCGTGTGCAGCACGCAGCCGATCTCCGGGTAGCGGGCGTAGAGCTGGGTATGGAGCAGGGTTTCGGCCGAGGGGCGGTGCGAGGTGGCCACCGGGCGGCCCTCGAAATCCACCACCATGATGTCGTCCGGGCCCAGCCGGCCCTTGTCGCGGCCGGAGACCGTGATGGCGGCATGGCGGTCGTCGAGCCGCATCGAGAAGTTGCTGCTGGTGGCCGGGGTCCAGCCCAGGGCGGACAGCTCCCGGGTGTTGGCGACGATCTCGGCGGCCCGCTGGGCCAGGCGGGCGGGGTCGTAGGGCAGGTTTTCCATGAACCAAAGTCTAGCGGAAGCCGCGCGGCGCGTCGGCTTGACCTGCATCAACGCTGATTTCACCGGACGGGGGTATAGTCCTTTCCAGCCATCGGAATACCTCCGTAGCCAAGGGACTTGCCATGAACAACGTGAACACCTCCCGCCGCGGTTTCCTCGTCAAGGCCGCCATGCTGGCCGCCGTGCCCTTCGTGGCGCCGGCGCTCATCGGCCAGGCCCATGCCCAGGAACTCAAGCCGCTGCCGCTCGACAACGCCCAGGCCAAGGCGCTCGCCTACGCCGAGGACGCCAAGACCGTGAAGCACCCGAGCTTCAAGCCGGACAGCAACTGCGGCAACTGCCAGTTCTTCACCGCCGCCACCGGCGCCTGCACCCTGTTCCCGGGCTTCAAGGTCCCCGCCGCGGCCTGGTGCTCGGCCTGGGCCAAGAAGGCCGGCTGAACCCGCTTCCCGGCGCGGTTCCGGGGCCGTCTCGGCCCTTGAGACCGCCCGGCGGCTAGAATCCCCGGTATCGAACGATGCCGGGGATTTCTTTTGTCTGCTTCCGAAGCCACTTTCCTGCTGCTGGGCCTGCTGGCCGGCCTCGTCCTGGCCGGCGCCGCGTCCTTCGTGGTCGCCCGCCGCCGCCTGGCCGAACTGGAGGGCGAACTGCGGCAGGTGCGCGAGGCGCGGGTCTCGGCCGAGGCGCGCGCCGCCGGGCTGGAGGCACGGCTGCAGGAACAGTCCCTGGCCGCCGAGCAGCGCTACCGGGACCTCGAATCCTCGCGCGAGCGCCTGAAGGCTGAATTCCAGGCCCTGGCCGCGGAAATCCTCGAGGACAAGTCCAAGCGCTTCGGCGAGCAGAACGCCACCCAGATCGGCCAGCTGCTCAACCCGCTGCGCGAGCAGATCGACGGTTTCCGCAAGTCGGTCAACGAGGCCTACGAAAAGGAAAACAACGCCCGCGTGGCGCTGCAGACCCGCATCGACGACCTGGTGCGCCTGAACCAGACGCTCGGCCAGGAAGCGCAGAGCCTCAGCCGCGCGCTCAGCAGCGACAACCGCAGCCAGGGCTACTGGGGCGAACTCAAGCTCGAGCGCCTGCTGGAAACCGCCGCGCTGGAGAAGGGCCGCGACTACTTCACCCAGGAAAGCTACCGGGACGGCGAGGGCGACCGCTACCGCCCCGACGCCGTGCTGCGCCTGCCCGAGGACAAGAGCATCGTCATCGACGCCAAGATGGTGCTGCTCGACTACCAGCGCGCCTGCGAAGCCGCCGACGAGGCCGAGCGCGAAGCGCACTTCGGCCGCCACGTGGTGGCCCTGCGCAACCACGTGCGCCAGCTGGGCGAGAAGGACTACAGCCGGCTCGAGGGCCTCACCAGCCCGGAGCTGGTGCTGATGTTCGTGCCGGTCGAGGCGGCCTTCCTGGAAGCCCTGCGCCGCGACCCGCAGCTCTACGGCTACGCCTTCGAGCGCAAGATCATCCTGGTCGGGCCCAGCAACCTGCTGGCGTCGCTGCGGCTGGTGGCGCAGATGTGGCGCACCGAGCACCAGAACGCCAACGCCAAGGCCATTTCCGACCGCGCGGCGGTGCTGTACGACAAGTTCGTCGGCTTCTCCGAAGACCTGCTCAAGGTCGGCGACGCGCTGAAGAAGGCGCAGGAGCTGCATGGCTCGGCGCTCGACAAGCTCTCGCAGGGCCGCGGCAACCTGGTGCGCCAGGCCGAGATGCTGCGCAAGCTGGGCGTGGCGCCCTCGAAGAAATTGCCCGGCAGCCTGCAGGACCTGGCCGAGCCCGGAAACGACGACGGCGCGGAGTGACCGCGCCGTCGGCGTGATTGACGCAGGACAGGGCGCTTACGCGGCCTTGTTCCCCAGCACGCGGAAGCCGATCCAGGCCAGCACCGCCACCAGCGCAGCGCCGCCCACCATGGACCAGGGCGAAGAGAAGATCAGCAGCGAACAGGCGACCAGCGCGCCCACGCCCAGCGCCTTCTCCTTCAGGCCCGACGGCCGCTGCGGCGTGCCCACCAGCAGGCTCAGGCCGGCGGCCACGTAGGCCAGCACCACCAGCAGCACGACCATGCCGATGATCGTCTCGAACTGGCCCGACACCGTGGGCGCCAGGGTCAGGAAGGCGATGCCCGTCATGGCCGCGGCCACGATGGCCAGGCCCACGCCCGCAGCGCCGTTCGGCATCAGCCGCCCGAACACCGCCGGCAGGTAGCCGCGCTGCGCGGCGCGGGCGCCGGATTCACCCGACACCAGCATCCAGCCACCCAGCGTGCCCGTGGCCTTGAGCGCGGCCGCGGCGGCGATGACCGGAATGGCCCAGGCGCCGAAGATCTGCCCGGCCACCAGCGCGAACGGGGCGCTGGACGCGGCCAGTTCCGCCGCCGGCACGATGCCCATCACCAGCACCGAGGACAGCAGGTAGACCACGCCGGCCAGCACGATGCCGCCCAGGGTGGCGCGCGGTACGTTCTTGTCCGGGTCGCGCACGATGCCGGCCACCATGGCGCCGGTCTCCAGGCCCACGAAGGCCCAGAAGATGGGCGCGAGGTTGGAGAACACCACGCTGGCGTCGGATTCGCCGGTCACGTTCCAGGCGGCCGCGTACAGGTCGCCGTCGAAGTGGCCCCAGCCGCCCAGCAGCACCACGGCCACCGGCAGCAGGCCGAACACCACGCAGAAGGACTGGAACTTGGCCACCTGGCGCGGGCCCAGCAGGTTGATGGCGAACATCAGCCAGATCAGGCCGACCTGGCCGGTGATGCGCCAGGTGGTGTCGCTGCCGTCGATGGGCAGCAGCGTGACCAGGTAACCGAAGGCCGCCACGGCGATGGCGTTGTTGCCGATCCAGGACGAAGCCCAGTACAGCGTGGTGGCCAGGAAGCCCATGTCACGGCCCAGCGAGGGCCGCACGTAGTCGTCGGGGCAGTTGAGGTTGGGGTAGTCGCGGGCCAGGCGGGCAAACGCACCGCCCAGCACCACCGCGATCACCGTGCCGAGCAGCCAGCTCAGGGCGGTGACGCCGCCCTGGCCGGCCAGCGAGGCCGGCAGCAGGAAGAAGCCGGAGCCGATCATGTTGTTGGCCACCACGAAGGTGGCCAACAGGGGGCCGATTTTCTTGGCCGACACGGAGGCTTACTTCCGCAGCTTGCTGTGGCGGTAACCGTAGCCGAAGTAGATCAGCATGCCGATCACGGTCCAGCCCACCATCAGGGTCCAATGCTCGCGGAACGGCTGCCAGAACAGGTAAAGGCAGGCGGCGGCGCCGGCGATGCAGACGAACCAGGCGAACGGCACCCGGAACGGGCGCGCCAGGTCGGGGCGGGTCTTGCGCAGGATCAGCACGCCGATGCAGACGGTGGCGAAGGCCAGCAGGGTGCCCATGGACACCAGCTCGCCCAGCAGGCCGATCGGCAGGAAGCCGGCCAGCGCGGCCGCGAACACGCCCACCAGGATGGTGCCGATGTACGGGGTCTGGTGCTTCGGGTGGACCTTGGCGAAGAACTTCGGCAGCAGGCCGTCCTTCGACATCGAGTAGAAGATGCGCGGCTGGCCCATCAGCATCACCAGGATCACCGAGCTCAGGCCGGCGATGGCGCCGATCTCGATGACGGTCTTGAGCCAGGCGAGCTTCGGGTAGGCCTCGAGCGCGGTGGCCACCGGCTTGGGCGTGCCCAGCTCGGTGTAGGGCAGCATGCCGGTCAGCACGGCCGAGACGATGATGTAGATGATGGTGCAGAAGAACAGCGAGCCCAGGATGCCGATGGGCATGTCGCGCTGCGGGTTCTTGGCCTCGCCGGCGGCGGTGGAGACCGCGTCGAAGCCGATGTAGGCGAAGAACACCACGGCCGCGCCGCGCACCACGCCGTCCATGCCGAACTGGCCGGGGCCGGTGTTCTCGGGGATGAAGGGCACCCAGTTGTCCGGGTTGATGTACTGCAGGCCGAAGGCCACGAACATCAGGATCACCACCACCTTGATGGCGACGATGATCGAGTTCACGAAGGCCGACTGGGTGATGCCCACGTAGCACAGGCCGCTGATGGCCGCGATGATGGCCACGGCCGGCAGGTTGATCAGGCCGCCGGTGTGCACGATCTCGCCGCCCACCACGTTCAGCGGCGCCGCCGCCAGCGCGGTCGGCAGGCCGATGCCCATGCTGGTGAGCAGGCTGTTGAAGTAACCCGACCAGCCCACGGCCACCGTGGAGGCCGCGAACATGTATTCGAGCACCAGGTTCCAGCCGATGAACCAGGCGACGAACTCGCCCAGCGTGGCGTAGGAGTAGGAGTAGGCGGAGCCGGAGACCGGCATCATGGCCGCGAACTCGGCGTAGCACAGGCCGGCGAAGGCGCAGGCGATGCCGGCGAGCACGAAGCTGAGCATGATCGCCGGGCCCGCGTGCACCGCGGCCGCCTGGCCGGTGAGCACGAAGATGCCGGCGCCGATGACCGCGCCGATGCCCAGGAACACCAGCTGGCGGGCGGTCAGCGTGCGCTTGAGCGTGGCTTCGCCGTCGAGGCTGCCCTCGATGGGCTCGCCGGCGTCCACGTGCGGCGCCGGTCCCACCGGCTTGATGGCGAACAGGTTCTTTAACATTCGGGCTCCCCTTGGTCTTCTTGTGCTGCCGCATCTGACGGCGGCAGGTGAAAAACAGCGCGCTGGGCGCGATGGCGGGCCACCATAACCCGGCCGGGGAAAGGTCGGCAAGGGACCCGTCGGGGCGTTCGCAGGCGGCATAATGCCGGGCCGTTCGTCCCCCGGAGCCTGCCTGATGAGTGCCGCAATCCCGCCCCTGGCCGCCGCCTTCGAGGCCTATGCGCGGCAATGGCCGGAGCAGGCCGGGGTGGCCCGGCTGTTCGCGGATTTCCTGGGCTCGTCGGCGGCGGTGTTCGAGCGTTCGCACCCGCCGGGGCACTTCACCGGCTCGGCCTGGCTGGTGAGCGCCGACGGCGGGCGCGTGCTGCTCACCCACCACCGCAAGCTGGGCCGCTGGCTGCAGCTGGGCGGGCATGCCGATGGCGACACCGACCTGGCGCGGGTCGCGCTGCGCGAGGCGGAAGAGGAATCAGGCCTGCTGGACCTGGTGGTCGAAGGCGGCATCTTCGACCTCGACCGGCATGCCATCCCGGCCCGCGGCGCCGACCCGGAACACTGGCATTACGACGTGCGCTTCGTGGTGCGCGCCACCGGCCGCGAGGACTTCGCGGTCAGCGAGGAATCGCTGGACCTGGCCTGGAAACCGGTGGCGGAGATCGCCGCCGACCCGGCGATGGACGAATCCATGCGCCGGATGGCGACGCGCTGGCTTACACGCGGCCGTTGAATTCGCCGGTGGTGGTGCTGACCCAGATCTTCTCGCCGTTGCTGATGTACTCCGGCACCATGATCTCGAGGCCGGTGTTGAGCTTGGCCGGCTTCGGGCGCTTGGTGGCGGTGCCGCCCTTGAGCTCGGGCGGGGTGTCCACGACCTCGAGGATGACGCTGGGCGGCAGCTGCACGGCCACCGGCGCGTCCTCGATCAGCTGCACGTAGCAGCCTTCCAGGCCCTCGGTGATGTAGCCCGCGGCGTCGCCCACCACGTCGGCGTCGAGCTGGTAGGGCGTGTAGTCCTCGGCGTCGAGGAACACGAAGGCGCTGCCGTCCATGTAGCTGAAGGTGCTGGCGCGGCGGCTGAGCTCGACCTCGCGCAGTTCGTCGTCGGCGCCCGCGCTCAGGTCGTACTTGGTGCCGCCGGGCACGGAATACAGGGTGAAGCGGAACTTGACGTTGCCGCCGCGGCCCTGCGGCGAGCTGCGCTCGATGTCGCGCACCTGGTACACGGTGCCGGCGTGCTCGATGACGTTGCCTTTCTTGATCTCGGAAGCTTTCATGCGCGTGCTCGGAAGGGTTACTTGGGGGCGAGGCGGACGGCGCCGTCGAGGCGGATCGTTTCGCCGTTGATGTAGCGGTTGCCGACGATGTACGCCACCAGGTCGGCGAATTCCTCCGGCCGGCCCAGGCGGGACGGGAAGGGGATGGAGGCCGACAGCGACTGCTGCACGGCTTCCGGCATGCCGTCCACCATCGGGGTCCAGAAGATGCCCGGGGCGATGGTGTTCACGCGGATGCCGAAGCGGGCCAGCTCGCGCGCCATCGGCAGGGTCATGCCGACCACGCCGCCCTTCGAGGCCGAATACGCGGCCTGGCCGATCTGGCCTTCGTAGGCCGCCACCGAGGCGGTGTTGACGATGACGCCGCGCTCGCCGTCGTCGCCGGCGGCGTTGTGCTGCATCAGGTCGGCGGCGGCCTTGGCCACGTTGAAGCTGCCGACCAGGTTCACCATCACCGTGGTGGCGAAGTTCTTCAGCGGCATCGGCGCGTCCTTGCCCAGCACGCGGCCGGCGCCAAGGATGCCGGCGCAGTTCACGGCGGCGTTGAGCCCGCCCATGAAGTCCTTCGCCTGGGCGAGGTTGCCGGCCACCTGGGCCTCGTCGGTGACGTCGGTGCGCCAGTAGCGGGCGTTGCCGGCGCCGAGTTCGGCCACGGCGGCCGCGCCCTTCTCGTCGTTGATGTCGAACAGCGCCACCTTGGCGCCGCCGGCCACCAGGTGCCGGGCCACGGCCAGGCCCAGGCCGGAAACGCCGCCGGTGATGGCGGCGCGGGTGTCTTGGATCTTCATGCGAACCCCGGGTGGGTGGAAAACGCCGATTTTACCCTGTCGCCACGGCCCCTGTAGGAGCGGCTCCAGCCGCGACCGCTTTCCCGCGAACCGCGGTCGCGGCTGAAGCCGCTCCTACAGGGGGTCGACCGGGCTCAGGGCAGGTCGAGGAGGTAGAAGCGGTTGCAGCCGAAGTGGCCGGTGGCGCCCAGGGGGCCGTCGAGTCGGCGGAAGCCGGTGCGCTCGTAGAGCTTCTGGGCGGCGTCCATGCCGCGCAGGGTTTCCAGGTAGACCTGGCGGAAGCCCAGCGCCCTGGCCTCGGCCAGGCAGCGCTGCATCAGCGCGGCGCCGGCGCCCAGGCCGCGCAGGGCGGGCAGGAAATACATCTTGCGCAGCTCGCACACGCCTTCCGGGCCGCCTTCGAGCGGGGCCACGCCGCCGCCGCCTTGCACCCGGCCGTCGAGTTCGACCACGAAATAGGCCGCGCCCGGCCGGTCGTAGGCGGCCGACATGGCGTCCACCTCGGGGTCGTGGATGGCGAAGCCCGGGCCGTCGGCGCCGAATTCGGGCATGACGCCGCGGATGATGCGGGCCACCGCCAGGTCGTCGGCGGGCGTGATGGGGCGAATCGAGAAGGTCGGGCTCATGCGTTCGAAGCGGCGTTGGACTGGCGGAGGAAGGCGCCGAAGGCATCGGCTTCGAGCGCCTGGCTGAAGAGGAAACCCTGGCCCCGGTGGATGCCCAGGCCCAGCAGGAAATCACGCTGCACGCTGCTCTCCACGCCTTCGGCCACCACCTCCAGGCCCAGCGCCTGGGCGATGCCGGCCACGGCCTGGCAGATGGCGGCGTCGGAAGCGTTGCCCGGCACGCCGCGCAGGAAACCCTGGGCCAGCTTCAGCCCGTGGATCGGCAGCCGCCGCAGGTAGTTGAGCGCGCTGTAACCCTCGCCGAAATCGTCGATGGTCAGCACCACGCCCAGGGCGCGCAGCGCCTCGAAGGTGGTGAGCGTGTCGGGCGCGTCCTCGATGAGCACGCGTTCGGTGAACTCGAGTTCCAGCATGTGCCCGGGCAGGTCGTGTTCGGCCAGGGCCTCGGTGATGATCTGCACCAGGTCCTCGGTGAGGAACTGGCGGTAGGACACGTTCACCGCCACGCGTTCGAGCGGGTAACCGGCGTCGCGCCAGGCGGCCATCTGCCGGCAGGCCACCTGGATCACCCAGGCGCCGATGCGCACGATGTCGCCGGTGGTCTCGGCGTGGTTGATGAAGTGGTCCGGGCGCATTTCGCCCAGCGCCGGGTTGCGCCAGCGGATCAGCGCCTCGGCCGAGCGCACCGTGCCGTCGGCCAGGTTCACCAGCGGCTGGTAGACCAGGCGGAACTCCTCGTTGTCGAGCGCGCGCCGCAGCTGCGACTCCACCTGCACGCGGTCGTGCTGCTGGCGCGCCAGCTCCGGCGTGAAGGTCTGCCAGGTGTTGCGGCCGCGGCGCTTGGCGTCGTACATGGCCGCGTCGGCGTTGTTCACCAGTTGCTGCACGGTGGCGCCGTGCTCGGGGAAACGCGCCAGGCCCACGCTGGTGGTGATGGTGAATTCCTCGCCGGCGTAGCGGAAGGCGTCGCCGAAGGCGCGGGTGATGCGTTCGGCCAGGCGCTCGGCCTCGCGCGGGTCGTCGCGGGTGTCGGCCAGCACCAGGAACTCGTCGCCGCCGAAGCGGGCCAGCAGGCCGCGTTCGCCCACGCAGCGCTCCAGCCGGCGGGCGGCGTTCACCAGCAGGTCGTCGCCGGCGGCGTGGCCCAGCAGGTCGTTCACCAGCTTGAAGCGGTCCAGGTCGATGTAGACCACCGTGCTGCCTTCGCCGCCTTCGCCCAGCCGGCGCTCGAGTTCGGTGAGGATGCCGTCGCGGTTGTACAGGCCGGTGAGCGGGTCGGTGCGCGCCTGGCTGCGCAGCGCTTCCTCGATCTGCCGGCGCTGGGTGATGTCCTGCACGGTGCCGGTGATGCGCGCCGTCATCGGCGCGCGGCCCTCGGCCTGGCCGATCACGCGGGCCCAGGTGGACTGGCCGTCGGGGCGCACGATGCGGATCTCGAGGTCCAGCCCGCCGCCGTCGCGCAGCACGCTTTCCAGCGCTTCCTCCACCTTGGGCCGGTCATGCGGGGCGACCTGGCGCAGGGCTTCGTCGAGGGTGCGCGGCGGGTCGTCGCGGCGGCCCAGGATGCGCAGGGTCTCGTCGGTGAGGTAGAGCCGCTCGCGGCCGCCGTCCCATTCCCAGCCGCCGATGCGGGCCAGGGCCTGGGTGCGCAGGAACAGGGCGCTGTCGCGCTTGAGTTCGGTGACGTCGGAGAACAGCGACACCACCTGGTAGGGCTTGTCCGAATGCGGCTGGAACTGCGGCACGCAGGTGGCCGACACCCACGTGAGCTGCTTGCGGCCCAGGTGGTAGAGGCCGAGCAGGGTGCTTTCGACGAACTTGCCGGTCTTGATGGCGCGCTGGGCCGGCATCTCGCCGAAGCGCAGCGGCCAGCCGCGGTGGTCCACCACGAGCCACTCGTGCCAGTGCAGCCCCGACACGATGTCCTGGTCCTCGGGCAGGCCGAGGATGCGCATGGCCGCCGCGTTGGCCGAGATGGCCTGGCCGTCGGGCCCCTGCACCAGCACGCCCTTGTCCATGGCCATGAGCAGGGTCTTGAGGTTCTGCTCGGCCTCGCGGCGGCGGCTGAGGTCGCGCGCCACGGCGATGACGTACTGGTTCGGGCCGTCCTCGAAGCGGGCCGAGTGCACTTCCACCGGGAAGCGCGTGCCGTCGCCGCGCATGTTGTAGACCTCGACCACGTGGGTCTGGTCGCGCGCCAGGGTTTCCAGCACCGGCGCCATGTGGTCGCTGGGCAGGTCGGGGTTGAGCACGTGCACCAGCTTGCCGACGATTTCATCGCGGGGGCGGCCGTAGGCCACTTCGCCGGCGCGGTTGAGGTCGACGATGCGGCCGTCGGCGTCGATCAGGCTGACCGGGTCGGGCACCGCGTTGAAGAGCTTGTCGTAGCGCAGGCGCGCGCTGCGGGCCTCGCGGCGCAGGCCGTGCAGGGTGGCCAGCAATTCGGACAGCAGCACCGGGTCGGCGCAGCCCTCGCCCCTGGCCAGCAGCGCCTCGAGCCGGTCCACCAGCACGTTGTCGCGGCCGCGCCGTCCGCTCTCGGCGGGGCTGTCCTGGCCGTCCGTGGGGGTGCTGCCTTCTTCCATGCAGAAAGGGCCGGCGGCCGCTGCCTAGGGGGGAAAGGCGAGAATACACCGGCCCCGTGGAGCCGGTGTCAGGCCTGCGACAAGGTCACCTTGCTGCCCGAGGCGCGCCCCAGCAGGCCGGCCAGCCAGCGGCCGGTGGCCACCAGCGCGGGCAGGTCCACGCCGGTGGCGATGCCCATGCCTTCGAGCATGTAGACCACGTCCTCGGTGGCCACGTTGCCGCTGGCGCCCGGGGCGTAGGGGCAGCCGCCGGTGCCCGACACCGCGGCGTCCACCACCGCCACGCCTTCCTCCAGGCAGGCCAGGATGTTGGCCAGGGCCTGGCCGCGGGTGTCGTGGAAGTGGATGGCCAGCGCGGCCATGGGCACTTCGGCCGCCACCGCGCGCAGCATGGCGCGGGCCTTGCCCGGCGTGCCGATGCCGATGGTGTCGCCCAGCGAAACCTCGTAGCAGCCGGCCTCGTGCAGGCGGCGCGCCACCCGCACCACGTCGGCCAGCGGCACCTCGCCCTGGTAGGGGCAGCCGAGCACGGTGGACACGTAACCGCGCACCTTCACGCCGTCGGCACCGGCGCGCTCGAGCACCGGCAGGAAGCGTTCGATGCTCTCGTCGATGCTGGCGTTGATGTTCTTGCGGTTGAAGGCCTCGGAGGCGGCGCTGAACACCGCCACTTCCTTCGCGCCCACCGCCAGCGCGCGCTCGTAACCCTGCAGGTTCGGCACCAGCACCGGGTAGCTCACGCCGGGCGCCTTGCGGATGCCGGCGAAGACTTCGGCGGCGTCGGCCAGCTGCGGCACCCACTTCGGGCTGACGAAGCTGGTGGCCTCGATGCTGCGCAGGCCGGTGGCCGAGAGCCGGTCGATGAGCGCGATCTTGTCGGCGGTGGGGATGAGCGCCTTCTCGTTCTGCAGGCCGTCGCGCGGGCCCACTTCGACGATGCGCACCCGGGCGGGCGTGCTCATTCGGCCTCCAGCTTCACCAGCACGGCGTCGGCGTCGACGAAATCGCCCACGGCCGCCTGCACGGCGGCCACGGTGCCGGCGCGCGGGGCGCGCAGGCTGAGTTCCATCTTCATGGCTTCCATCACCAGCAGCTCCTGGCCCTCGGCCACGACCTGCCCGGCTTCGGCGCGCACCAGCACCACCCGGCCGGGCATGGGCGCGCTGATGCGGTCGGAACCGCCGGCGGCCTCGCCCTCGTCGAAGCGGAAGGCCGGCACGCGTTCGAGCCGGAAGCGCTGCTCGCCGTCGTGCACGCTGGCGCGCTGGTCGTCGGCGTCGGCGCGCACGCGGTACTGGCGGCCGTCCACGTCGGCCACCAGGCGGCCCGCGACGAAGGCGGCGCCGGCGACGCGCAGGTCCAGGCCCGCGCCGGCCAGGTGGTAGCTGCCGGCGCTGCCGCGGGCGTGCAGCTCCAGGCGTTCGCCGCGGTAGTGGAAACACAGCAGGCGTTCGCCAGCGTGGCCCAGGCGCCAGCCGTCGGCGATGCCCCAGGGCGAATACGGGTCGCACCCGGCCGCGGTGGCGGCGAGGGTGGCGGCCTCGTCGTGCAGCAGGCAGGCCGCGGCGGCCAGGGCCAGCATGGCCGGCGGCAGCGGTTCTTCCTTGGGCAGCACGTCCTCGAGGTGGCGGTCGAGGTAGGCGGTGTGGATGGTGCCGTTCACCACGCGCGGGTGGCGGACCAGCTTCTCGAGGAAGGCGATGTTCGATTTCGGGCCCACCACCTCGCAGTCGGCCAGGGCCTCGCGCAGGCGGGCGAGGGCGCGCGGGCGGTCGGCGTCGTGCACGATGAGCTTGGCGATCATCGGGTCGTAGTGGATGGTGACGGTGTCGCCTTCCACCACGCCGGCGTCGAGCCGCACGTGCGCCGAGGCGGCCGGCAGGCGCAGGCGCTCGAGCTTGCCCGAGCCGGGCAGGAAGCCGGCGGCCGGGTCTTCGGCGTACAGGCGCACTTCGATGGCGTGGCCGCGGCTCTCGATTTCGCCCTGGTGGCGCGGCAGGCGCTCGCCGGCGGCCACGCGCAGCTGCCATTCCACCAGGTCCAGGCCGGTCACCAGCTCGGTCACCGGGTGCTCCACCTGCAGCCGGGTGTTGATTTCCATGAAGTAGAAATCGCCCTCGGGACCGACGATGAATTCGACCGTGCCGGCGTTGACGTAGTCGATGGCGCGCGCCGCTTCCACCGCGGCCTCGCCCATGCGCTGGCGCAGTTCCGGCGTGAGGAAGGGCGAGGGCGATTCCTCCACCACCTTCTGGTAGCGGCGCTGCGCCGAGCATTCGCGTTCGTTGAGGTGGATGACCTGGCCGTGGTGGTCGCCGAAGACCTGGATCTCGATGTGGCGCGGCTCGCCGATGTAGCGCTCGAGCAGCACGCGGTCGCGGCCGAAGGCGCCGGCGGCTTCGCGCTGGCAGCTTTCCAGCGCCGCGGCGAACTCGCCGGCCTCGCGCACGATGCGCATGCCCTTGCCGCCGCCGCCGTGCGCGGCCTTGATCATGAGCGGGTAGCCGATGCGGTCGGCTTCGGCCTGCAGGCGGTCCGGGTCCTGGTCTTCGCCGGTGTAGCCGGGCACCACGGGCACGCCGCGCGCCTGCATCAGCTGCTTGGCGCCGGCCTTGCTGCCCATCTTGCGCATGGACGCGGCCCTGGGACCGATGAACACCAGCCCGGCCGCTTCCACGGCTTCGGCGAAGTCGGCGTTTTCGCTCAGGAAGCCATAGCCCGGGTGGATGGCCTGGGCGCCGCTGGCCTTCGCCGCCGCCAGGATGGCTTCGCCGCGCAGGTAGCTGTCTTGCGGGCGCGGGCCGCCAATCGGCCAGGCCTCGTCGGCCAGCCGCGCGTGCTGCGCGTGCGCATCGGCCTCGGAATACACCGCCACCGTGCGGATGCCGAGCTTGCGGCAGGTGCGGATCACCCGGCAGGCGATCTCGCCGCGGTTGGCGATCAGTACTTTTTCAAACATTCGTGGTCTCCGGTCCGCGCTCAACACGCGACCCATCCAGGGCGACGCTTTTCCAGGAAGGCGGTGAGGCCTTCCTGTCCTTCGGGGGATACCCGCAGGCGGGCGATGAGGGCGGCGTTTTGGGCGTCAATGCGTTCGGCGGCTTCCGGGGTCATGCCGGCCATGCGCAGGGCCAGTTGTTTCGCTTCGCGCTGGGCGACGGGGCCGCCTTTGAGCCAGAAGTGCAGGGTGCGGTCGAAGTGCTCGTCGAGCTGGCCTTCCGGCGCTACCTCGTGCACCAGGCCGATGGCCAGCGCCTCGCGCGCATCGAACACCTCCGCGCCGGTGAAAAGGCGGCGCGCATGGCGCGGGCCGATGGCCTGCACCACGTAGGGCGAGATCACCGCCGGCACCAGTCCCAGCTTCACTTCCGACAGCGAGAACTTCGCCGCCTCGGTGGCGACGGCGTAATCGCAGCAGGCGATGAGCCCCACGCCGCCGCCGTAGGCCGAGCCGTTGACGCGGGCGAGGGTGGGCTTGGAGAGGAAGTTGAGCGTGCGCATCAGCCGCGCCAGATGCAGCGAGTCCTGCAGGTTTTCCTCTTCGCTGGCCTGGGCCATGCGCCGCATCCAGCCCAGGTCGGCGCCCGCCGAGAAGGTGCTGCCTTCGCCGGTCAGCACCACGGCGCGCACGGCCGGGTCGGCGTCCAGGCCGCGCAGGGCGTCGGTGAGCTCGGCGATCAGGGCGTCGTCGAAGGCGTTGTGCACGCCCGGCCGGGCCAGGGCCACCCGGGCCGTGGCGCCGCTGCGCTCGATTTTTATGACTTCGGTCATGGGGGCTCCCTCGGGAAGCCGCCATGATAGCGGCAAGCCGTCCGACGGCCGGTGGCGGCAGGCCCTGTCGCCGGGGCCTTCCCGGCCTTATAATGCGAATCATTCTCACACAGGTGGGCATCGACATGGTCCTTTCCGATCTTGAAACCGGCGCGGTGGGCACCGTGGACGCGGTGCACGACGCCGGCCCCGACGACCTGGTGGCGCGCCGCCTGCGCGACATCGGTTTCGTCAGCGGCGAGACCGTGCGCCTGGTGACCCGCGGCCCGCTCGGCGGCGAACCGCTGCTGGTGCAGGTCGGCTTCACCCGTTTCGCCATGCGCCGCCAGGAAGCCCAGCGGGTGCGCCTGCAGCGCCCGGAGCGCTGAGTGTCCGCACTCAACATCGCCCTGGTGGGCAACCCGAACTGCGGCAAGACCGCGTTGTTCAACCGCCTCACCGGCAGCCGCCAGAAGGTGGCGAACTACGCCGGCGTCACCGTCGAGCGCAAGGAAGGCCTGTTCCGCACCCCGGGTGGCCGCAGCGTGCGCGTACTCGACCTGCCGGGCGCCTACAGCCTCGACGCCACCAGCCCCGACGAAGCCATCACCCGCGACGTCTGCCGCGGGGCGCTGCCCGGCGAGCCGGTGCCCGACCTGCTGGTGTGCGTGGTGGACGCCACCAACCTGCGCCTGCACCTGCGTTTCGTGCTTGAACTGCGCCGCCTGGGCCGCCCCATGCTGCTGGCGCTGAACCTGATGGACCAGGCCCGCCGCCGCGGCATCACCATCGACGTGGCCGCGCTGCAGGCCCGCCTGGGCATGCCGGTGGTGGAAACCGTGGCCGTGAAGCGCGACGGCGCCGAGGCGCTGGTGGCCAGGCTGGACGACGCGGTGCCGCCCGCGCCCGAGGCGGGCGAGGACCACGGCGACCTGCACGCGCAGGTGTCGGCCCTGCTGGCCGAGGCCGTGGCCATGCCCGAGCGCACCAGCCGCCTGGACGAGCGCCTGGACCGCTGGCTGCTGCACCCGGTCTGGGGCCTGGTGATCCTGGCGGTGGTGATGTTCCTGGTGTTCCAGGCCGTCTTCAGCTGGGCCGCGCCGCTGCAGGACACGCTGGCGGGCTGGATTTCGGTGCTGGGCGAAGCCGCCGGCGGCGCCTTGCCCGACGGCCCGCTGCGCAGCCTGGTGCAGGACGGCCTGTTCGCCGGCCTGGGCACGGTGATGGAGTTCCTGCCGCAGATCCTGCTGCTGTTCACCTTCATCCTGGCGCTCGAGGAATCGGGCTACCTGCCGCGCGCCGCCTTCCTGCTCGACCGGCCCATGCGCGCCGCCGGGCTCACCGGCCGCAGCTTCATCCCGCTGCTGTCGAGCTTCGCCTGCGCCATCCCGGGCATCATGGCCACGCGCTCCATCCAGGACCCGCGCGACCGCCTCACCACCATCCTGGTGGCGCCGCTGATGACCTGCTCGGCGCGGCTGCCGGTGTACACGCTGCTCATCGGCGCCTTCATCCCCGACCAGCCGGTGTGGGGCGTGTTCAACCTGCAGGGCCTGGTGCTGTTCGCGCTTTACGTGGCGGGCATCGTGAGCGCCATGGCGGCCGCCTGGGTGATCCAGAAGCTGCGCCACACCGAAGGCGAGCACGTGCTGCTGCTGGAGCTGCCCAGCTACCGGCTGCCGAACCTGCTCGACCTGGGCATTGGCCTGTGGGAACGCGCGCGCATCTTCCTGCGCCGGGTCACCGGCATCATCCTCTCGCTCACCGTGCTGCTGTGGTTCCTGTCCAGCTACCCGGCGCCGCCCGAGGGCGCCACGATGCCGGCCATCGACTACAGCCTGGCGGGCCGCATCGGCCGCTGGATGGAGCCGCTGTTCGCGCCCATCGGCTTCACCTGGCAGATCTGCATCGCGCTGATCCCGGGCCTGGCGGCGCGGGAAGTGGCGGTGGCGGCGCTGGCCACCGTGTACGCGCTGTCGGCGGCGAACGACGCCGAGGCCATCACTTCGCTGTCGCCGCTGATCGCGGCCGACTGGTCGCTGGCCACGGCGCTGTCGCTGCTGGTCTGGTACGTGTACGCGCCGCAGTGCCTGTCCACCATCGCGGTGATCAGGCGCGAGACCAACAGCTGGAAGCAGGCGGGCTTCGCCACCGGCTATCTGTTCGCGCTGGCCTACCTGGCCTCGCTGGTGACCTACCAGCTCACGGCGTGGCTGATGTCATGAGCCCGCTGCTGCAGTGGCTGGTGGTGGCGGCGGTTGTGCTGGCGTGCACGCTGTCGCTGCTGCGCCGCTTCCTGCCGCGTTTGGCCTGGCAGGCGCAGGCGCGGCTGTCGTATTTCCTTGAGCGGGAAGGCCGCCCCGCCGCGCTTCGCCGCCTGGGCCTGGCCCTGCGCCCGCCCCTGGCCGCCAGCGCCAGCGCCTGCGGCACCGGCGGCTGCAACACCTGCCAAGGCTGCAAGTAACCCCCGACGGTTCCATGTAGGAGCGGCTTCAGCCGCGACCGCCCTTCGCGGAGAGCGCCGCGGCTGAAGCCGCTCCTACAGTATTTGCTGCGGGGTCACATCCGGAAGACGCCGAAGCGGTCCTTTTCGATGGGGGCGTTGAGGCTGGCCGAGAGCGCCAGGCCGAGCACGCGGCGGGTGTCGGCAGGGTCGATGATGCCGTCGTCCCACAGGCGGGCGGTGGCGTAGTAGGGGTGGCCCTGGCGTTCGTACTGCTCGCGGATGGGGGCCTTGAAGGCTTCCTCTTCCTCGGCGCTCCAGGTTTTGCCGGCGGCTTCCAGGCCGTCGCGCTTCACGGTGGCCAGCACGCTGGCGGCCTGTTCGCCGCCCATCACGGAAATGCGCGCGTTCGGCCAGGTCCACAGGAAGCGGGCGCCGTAGGCGCGGCCGCACATGGCGTAGTTGCCGGCGCCGAAGCTGCCGCCGATGACCACGGTGAACTTCGGCACGTGGCTGCAGGCCACCGCGGTGACCATCTTGGCGCCGTCCTTGGCGATGCCGGCGTTTTCGTACTTCTTGCCGACCATGAAGCCGGTGATGTTCTGCAGGAACACCAGCGGGATGTCGCGCTGGTTGCACAGCTCGATGAAGTGCGCGCCCTTGAGCGCGCTCTCGGCGAACAGGATGCCGTTGTTGGCGACGATGCCCACGGGGTAGCCGTGGATGTGCGCGAAGCCGCAGACCAGGGTCTTGCCGTAGCGCGCCTTGAATTCCTGGAACTCGCTGCCGTCCACCACGCGGGCGATGACCTCGCGGACGTCGAAGGGCCGGCGGGTGTCGCGCGGGATGACGCCGTAGAGCTCCTCGGCCGGGTACAGCGGCTCGCGCGGCGGCTGCACGGCCACCGGCAGCTGCTTGCGGCGGTTGAGGTGCCTGACGATGTCGCGGGCGATCTGCAGCGCGTGGCGGTCGTTTTCGGCGAAGTGGTCTGCCACGCCGCTCACCGCGGTGTGCACGTCGGCGCCGCCGAGCGATTCGGCGTCCACCACCTCGCCGGTGGCGGCCTTCACCAGCGGCGGGCCGCCCAGGAAGATGGTGCCCTGTTCGCGCACGATGATCGATTCGTCGCACATCGCCGGCACGTAGGCGCCGCCGGCGGTGCAGCTGCCCATGACCACGGCGATCTGCGGGATGTTCTTCGCGCTCAGCCGGGCCTGGTTGTAGAAGATGCGGCCGAAGTGCTCCTTGTCCGGGAACACCTCGTCCTGCAGCGGCAGGAAGGCGCCGCCGGAATCGACCAGGTACAGGCAGGGCAGGTGGTTTTCCAGCGCCACTTCCTGCGCGCGCAGGTGCTTCTTCACCGTCATCGGGAAGTAGGTGCCGCCCTTCACGGTGGCGTCGTTGGCCACCACCACCACTTCGGTGCCGTGCACGCGGCCGATGCCGGTGATGATGCCGGCGGCGGGCGCGGCGTCGTCGTACATGCCGCCGGCGGCCAGCGCCGAAAGCTCGAGGAAGGGCGAGCCCGGGTCGAGCAGGGCGGCGATGCGCTCGCGCGGCAGCAGCTTGCCGCGTTCGGTGTGCTTGCTGCGGGCCTTTTCGCCGCCGCCCAGCGCGGCGCGCGCCAGTTGTGCCTCGAAGTCGGCCACGGCGGCGCGCAGCTGCGCGGCGTTGCCCTGGAATTCGGGGTCGCGGGGGTCGATGTGGCTGGTGAGGAGGCTCATGCGGGTCCGTCCGAGCGGGAACCCGCCGAGTTTAAAAGAAAACGGGCGCGACTCGCGTCGCGCCCGTTCGCTTGGTACCGCAGGCGGCGATTACTCGCCGTCGGTGGTCTCTTCGGCAGCTTCGGCGGCGGTGTCGGCAGCCTCGGCAGCCTGGTCGGCCATCTCGGCAGCGCCTTCGGCCATCGCCTCGGCACCCTCGGCGGCGGCTTCGGCACCGGCGGCGGCGGCTTCAGCGGTGGCTTCGGCAGCGGCGTCAACGGCTTCGGTGGTGGCTTCGGCAGCGGCGTCGGTCGCGGCGGTGGCGGCGTCGGCAGCAGCGTCGGTGGCCTCGGCAGCGGCGTCCGCAGCCTCGGTGGCGGCGGTTTCGGCAGCAGCAGCGGCTTCGTCGGCCGCGTCAGCCGCCTGCTCAGCCTGGTTGGAGCAGGCCGCCAGGGCCAGGCCCAGGGCCATGGCGAGCAGGGTCTTGTTCAGGGACATGGGTGAATTCCTCGTCTAGACGTATGAAATTTCAGAACGCACCCCGTCGGGGTACGTCATCAAAATCATGTCAGGAACAGGCTGGGAGTCAAGGGCAAAGCGGGTTCCGGCGAAAATAAATTTTTGCCGGCCCCCGTACGGTGCTCAGGCCAATTCCACCGCGATGGCCGTCGCCTCGCCACCGCCGATGCACAGGGAAGCCACGCCCCGCTTGCCTCCGCGGCGCTTGAGGGCGTTCACCAGGGTCACCACCAGGCGGGCGCCGGAGGCCCCGATGGGGTGGCCCAGGGCGCAGGCGCCGCCGTTGACGTTGAGCTTGTCGTGGGGGATGCCCAGCTCCTTCATGGGGGCCATGGCGACCACGGCGAAGGCTTCGTTGACCTCGAACAGGTCCACGTCGCCCACCTGCCAGCCGGCCTTGGCCAGCACGTTGGCGATGGCGGACACCGGGGCGGTGGTGAACCATTCCGGGGCCTGGGCGTGGCCGGCGTGGGCAACGATGGTGG
This sequence comes from Arenimonas malthae CC-JY-1, assembly GCF_000747075.1. GTDB lineage: Bacteria > Pseudomonadota > Gammaproteobacteria > Xanthomonadales > Xanthomonadaceae > Arenimonas > Arenimonas malthae. The sequence continues at coordinate 15,798 of NZ_AVCH01000002.1, read as the reverse complement.
CGATCGGGGCCAGGCCCTGGGCCTTGGCGGCCTCCTCGGAGGCCAGCACCAGGGCGGCGGCGCCGTCGTTGATCGAGCTGGAGGCGGCGGCCGTGATGGTGCCGTCCTTCTTGAAGGCCGGGCGCAGGGTGGGGATCTTGGCGATGTCGCAGCGGCCCGGCTGCTCGTCGGTGTCCACCAGCACGTCGCCCTTGCGGCCGGCGACGGTGACCGGCGCGATCTCATCCTTGAACGAGCCGTCGGCCTGGGCGGCCAGGGCGCGGCGCACGGATTCGGCGGCGTAGGCGTCCTGGTCGGCGCGGCTGAAGGCGTACTTCTCGGCGCAAAGCTCGCCGAACACGCCCATGGCCTGCTTGTCGTAGGGGTTGGTCAGGCCGTCCCAGGCCATGTGGTCGAGCATTTCCATGCTGCCGTACTTGGTGCCGGTGCGGGAGTTCATCAGCAGGTGCGGGGCATTGGTCATCGACTCCATGCCGCCCGCGACGACGACGCTGGCCGAGCCGGCCTTGATCAGGTCGTGGCCCATCATGATGGCCTTCATGCCCGAACCGCAGACCTTGTTGATGGTGGTGCAGCCGGTGGCGGCGGGCAGGCCGGCGCCCAGGGCCGCCTGGCGGGCCGGGGCCTGGCCGAGGCCGGCGGGCAGCACGCAGCCCATGATCACCTCGTCCACCTTGTCGGCGGCCACGCCGGCCTGCTCGACGGCGGCCTTGATGGCGGTGGCGCCGAGCTGGGTGGCCGGCACGCCGGTGAACTGGCCCAGCAGGGCCCCGAGGGCGGTGCGCTTGGCACCCGCGATGACGACCTTGGACATGGAATTCTCCGAACTCAGGACGGGAAGACCGCGATTATCGCCCGGATGGTGGGGCCGTTGGGAGGGTCAGGTCGGCGCGGATGGCGGAAACGGCCTGTATTTGCCGCCGGGTTGCCCGGCCGGAATACTCGTCCGGTTTTCGGTGGCCGCCGCGGGAAGCAGGCCCCAGCATGGGTCACCCTTTCCCGTCGGGGTCCCTGGCCCCGCTCCCTGCCATGAAGATCGAAGACGCCGCCACGGTGAAGCGCTACTACGAGGCACTGCTTGCGCGGGATCCCGCCCACGTGGGCGTGTTCTACGCGGCGGTACGGACCACCTCGGTGTTCTGCCTGTCGATATGCCGGGCGCGGAAGCCGAAGCCGGAGAACGTCGATTTCTATGACCGTCTCAAGGACGCCATGGACGCCGGTTTCCGCCCCTGCAAGATTTGCCGGCCCACCGAAAACGCCCATGACGCCCCGGCCGGCATCCGCCGGCTGATGGACCAGCTGCGCGCGGCGCCCGGCGAGCGGATCCGCGACTCCCGCCTGAGGGAGCTGGGGATGGGCCCGGAAGCGGTGCGCCGATGGTTCCAACGCCACTACGGCATGTCCTTCCAGGCCTTCCAGCGCAGCCTGCGGATCAATGCCGCGCTCGAGGCCCTGCAGGCCGGGCGTTCCGCCACCCAGGCCTGGGCCTCGAGCGGCTACGAATCAATGAGCGGTTTCGGGTACACCATGAAAAAGACCGTGGGCGCGCCGCCCGCCGGCGGCGGCGCCGCCATCGTGATGCACCGGTTCACCACGCCGCTCGGGCCCATGTTCGCCTGCGCCACGCCAGTCGGACTGTGCCTGCTGGAATTCGTCGACCGGCGGATGCTGGAAACCGAACTGCGCGAGCTGCAGCAACGCCTGAAGATGCCGCTCATCGCCGGAACCAACCGGCATGTGCAGGACGCGGAGGCGCAGGTGGCCGAGTACTTCGCGGGCACGCGGACCCGCTTCGAACTGCCGCTGGACCTGCCGGGCACGCCGCTCCAGCGCCTGGCCTGGCAGGCGCTGCAGGACATTCCGTTCGGGGCCACGTCTTCCTACCGGGAGCAGGCACGCCGCATCGGCAGGGAATCGGCGGTGCGGGCGGTGGCGTCGGCGAACGGCCACAACCGCGTCGCCATCGTGGTCCCCTGCCACCGGGTCATCGGCGCCGACGGGTCGTTGACCGGCTACGGCGGTGGCCTGGAGCGCAAGCGCTGGCTGCTGGCGCACGAGGCGGCCGTGGCCGCGCCGCGCTGAGCGCTCAGCCGCGTCCGTCGAAGAGTTCGCGGCCGATCAGCATGCGGCGGATTTCATTGGTGCCGGCGCCGATGGCGTAGAGCTTGGCGTCGCGCAGGATGCGGCCGGTGGCGTATTCGTTGATGTAGCCGTTGCCGCCCAGGGCCTGGATGCCTTCCAGCGCCACCTGCACCGCCGATTCGCTGGCGTGCAGCAGGCAGGCGGCGGCGTCCACGCGGCTGGCGTGGCCGGCGTCGTAGTCGCGGGCCACCTGGTAGGCGAAGGCGCGGGACGACTGCAGCGCGGTGTACATGTCGGCGATCTTGGCCTGCATGATGCCGAAGGTGCCGATGGCGGCGTCGAACTGCTTGCGCTCGCGCACGTAGGGCAGGGCGATGTCCAGCGCCGCCTGCATCAGGCCCAGCGGGCCGCCGGTGAGCACCAGCCGCTCGGTGTTCAGGCCGCTCATCAGCACCTTCACGCCCTGGTTCACTTCGCCCAGGACGTTTTCGGCCGGAATCTCGCAGTTCTCGAACACCAGCTCGCAGGTGTTGGAGCCGCGCATGCCCAGCTTGTCGAGCTTCTGGGCGGTGGAGAAGCCCTTCATGCCCTTCTCCACCAGGAAGGCGGTCATGCTGCGCGAGCCCGCTTCCTTGCCGGCGGTGCGCATGTAGACGATCAGCACGTCGGCCTCGGGGCCGTTGGTGATCCACATCTTGTTGCCGTTGGCGACCCAGACGTCGCCCTTCAGCTCGGCGCGGCAGCTCATCGAGCCCACCACGTCGGAACCGGCGCCCGGCTCGCTCATGGCCAGCGCGCCCTTCCACTCGCCGCTGCACAGCTTGGGCAGGTACTTGTGGCGCTGCGCCTCGCTGCCGTTGGCGTAGAGGTTGGCCACGCACAGGTTCGAATGCGCGCCGTAGCTCAGGCCGATGGAGCCGGAGGCGCGGGAGATTTCCTCCATCGCCACCAGGTGGGCCAGGTAGCCCATGCCCGAGCCGCCGTATTCGGCGGGCACGGTCATGCCCAGCAGGCCCAGCTCGCCCAGCTTGGGCCACAGGTCCTGGGGGAAGGCGTTGTCGTGGTCGACCTGCGCGGCCCGCGGCGCGATCTCGGTCTCGGCGAAGCGCCGGACGGCGTCGCGCAGGGCATCGAGGTCTTCGCCGAGGGGGAACGTGCGCATGGTGACTCCGTGTCGTTGGTTGGCGGCGAAGCATGACCGGGCCGGCGTCGCGGCCCGGTCAATGCCCGGCTCAGTTGCCGCGGCGGCCCTGGAAGCGGGGAGCGGCGGCGCCCAGGTGCGGCAGGCGCAGCTTGCCGATGGCGGTGATGCGCTCTTCGGCCATGCGGTCGGCGGCCTTGTAGGTCGGGATGCCGTCGCGCTTGGCGATCTCGAAGATTCGGCCCAGGTTGTAGTAGATGGTGCGCATCATGCGCATGGCGCGCTCGCGGTTGTAGCCGTCGATCTCGAGCGAGACGTTCATCAGGCCGCCGGCGTTCACCGCGTAGTCCGGCGCGTACAGCATGCCGCGCTTTTCCAGCTCCACGCCGATCTCGTCGTTGGCCAGCTGGTTGTTGGCGGCGCCGCAGATGACCTTGCACTTCAGGCGCGGCAGGGTCTTCTCGTTCACCGTGCCGCCCAGGGCGGTCGGCGAGTAGACGTCGGCGTCCACGTCGTAGATGTCGTCCAGGCCCACGGCCTCGCAGCCGAACTCGTCCACGGCGCGCTGCACCGCGTCCTTGTTGATGTCGGTGACGAACACCTTGGCGCCGCGCTCGCGCAGCAGCTTCACGAACTCCATGCCCACGTGGCCCACGCCCTGCACGGCGTAGGAATAGTTGCCCACTTCCTCGTTGCCGAACTTGACCTGCAGCGCGGCCATCAGGCCCTGCAGCGTGCCGTAGGCGGTGAACGGCGACGGGTCGCCCGAGCCGCCGTGAACCTGGTGCACGCCGGTGACGTATTCGGTCTCGCGCAGCACGTATTCCATGTCGTTGACGTCGATGCCGACGTCCTCGGCGGTGATGTAACGGCCGCCCAGCGAGTTCACGAAGCGGCCGAAGGCGCGGAACAGCGCCTCGGACTTGTCCTTGTTCGGGTCGCCCCAGATCACCGCCTTGCCGCCGCCCAGGTTCAGGCCCGACACCGCCGCCTTGTAGGTCATGCCGCGGCTCAGGCGCAGCACGTCGTTCAGCGCTTCCGCCTCGCTGGCGTACGGCCACATGCGCGTGCCGCCCAGGGCCGGGCCCAGCACGGTGTTGTGGATCGCGATGATGGCCTTCAGGCCCGCGTCCTTGTTGTGGCAGAACACCACTTCCTCGTGGTTCGAGGTCGAGATGGTTTCGAAGATCATGGGAGGCTCCGGTCTGGCGGACTGCGCGGATCCGGGGGCGGATTCGCGTGTGAAATGGGGTGAAAAAACGTCCGCAAGTGATTGATTTAAATGGCCTGCGTTCATCGAAAGCAGGACCCCGCCGGGTCGCGGCGCGCCGTAGTGTAAAGCAAACGCTCTAGACGGGCAGGTCGCCCCGGCCGGCGCGGCCTTCGACGCCCGTCGGTCGCCCGCCACCGTCCGGCGGCCTCAGAAAAACTCTTGGCCGGTCCGGCCGGGACGCGTCGTTCGACTTAGTGCTTGGCGGTTTTGTCTCTCCCCGGAGAACCGCCAGCCTCCAACCCTTAGAGCAGGGTTCATTGGGCGACTACCCCGTAGTCGCCCTTTTTTTTTCGATTTCACGCGGCCTTCGAATGGCGGCGGTGCTAATGGCGGTGTCTCCCCCGCCGGCCTGCCATGCCCGTCGTTTCGCCGCCGCCCGCCGTTTCGCCCGCCACGCCCGACGAAGCGGCGCTGGTGGCGCTCGTCGGCCGCATCCGGTTCGGGGACGCCGAGGCGCTGGGCCAGCTCTACGACCTGACGGTGGGCCGCGTTTACGCGCTTGCACTGCGGGTGCTGCGGCAACCCCAGGACGCCGAGGAAGTCGTCGGCGACGTCTTCCTGCAGGTCTGGGAGCAGGCCGTCGGTTACTGCCCGGAGCGCGGCACCGTGCTGCCCTGGCTGCTGACGCTGGCCTGGAGCCGGGCGGTGGACCGTCGCCGCCGGCGCGGCGCGCAGTCGCGCGAAGTGCATCCGGAGGCCCTCGGGGACGCGTACAGGGAAAGTGAAGAAGATCCCGCCAGCGAACTGCTCGAGCACCTTGCCAACGTCCAGCGCCTGGCCCCGGCGCTGGCCGCGCTGAGCCCCGCCCAGCGCACCGTGCTCATGCTGGCCTACCACGAGGATTTGTCGCAGCCCGAGATTGCGCTGCGCACCGGGCTGCCGGTTGGCACGGTGAAGTCCCATGCCCGCCGGGGCCTGGCCGCGCTGCGTGCGGCCCTGGCGGGGGAGGGCGGCGAGCCATGAGCCAGCGCATTCCTCCCCAGGACGACCTGCTGCTGGCCGCGCTGGCCGGGCTGCTGCCGGAAACCCACCCCGAGCCCGCGTCCTCGTCCGCGCTCCGCGCCCGGGTGCTGGCGGACGCCCGCCGGACGCGCTCGAGGGTGGTGCGGGCGGACGAGGGCGAATGGGTGCCCTTCGTCCCGGGCATCCGCATCAAGACCCTGCGCCGCGACGAGGCCGGGGGCACCCAGACCAGCCTCTGGCGCATCGACCCCGGCGCCGTCGTGCCTCCGCATCGGCACACCCGGGAGGAAGAGTGCCTGGTCCTGGAAGGCTCCGTGCTGCACGACGGCGTGGAGTATTTCGCCGGCGACTACCTGGTGGCCCCGCCGGGCGAGCGCCACGAAGCCTTCCTCTCGCCCCGCGGGGCGCTGCTGATGATCCGCAGCGAACTCATCCCCGATCCGGACCGTCTGCGCCGCCCCGCCGGCGGCGAATAAGCGCCCGCTGCATCCGCCGGCTGCACCGGCTGCGTAAGGGGGATATACGCGACGTGCGTAGCCGCCCCGGCCTGCCGATGATCCGACCGACCGTGTTCCTGTTGCTGTGTGGCCTGGCCCTCGCGGCCTCGGCCCGCCCGCCCGCCGCCACGCCGCCGCCGCGGCTTTCCCCGCTGGAAATCGCCCTGCGCAGCCCGGTTCCCATCTGGCAGCGGCAGGGCATCCTGGTGGAGCAGGGTGGCCGCGCGCTCTACACCTACACCAAGGACAAACCCGGCCGCAGCCTCTGCGACCGTCCCTGCGAGGCGCTGTGGCCGCCCCATTACGCCGAGCCCGGCGCCCGCCCGCACGGCCCGTTCACCCTGGCGCGCAGCAGCGACGGGCGGCTGATGTGGGCCTGGCAGGGCAAGCCGCTCTACCGCTGGGTGTCCGACCGCAAACGCGGCGCCGCCGGCGGCGATGGCGTCGCCGACGTCTGGTACCTGGTGAAGGTGCCGCCCGAGCTCAGCGGCCAGGTCATCGCCTATTTCCCCATGCCCATGACCCGGAGCGGCCGTCCGGCTGCGCCGGCGCGGCCCACGTCCAACCCGAGGAGTCCCTGATGCACCAGAAACGACACCCGATGCCGCGCCAGCTGCTTGCCCTGGCGCTCTGCCTGCCCGCCGGCCTGGCCCTGGCCCAGGAATCCGAGGACGGTTTCGACACCGGCGGCAAGCTGCTGCTCACCGGTGGCGTCAGCCAGGTGGAAGGCGCCGCCGGCGGCGGCCTCACGCCCTGGGCGGTGATCGGTGGCTACGGCACGCGCGACCAGGTGGGCGCCAGCGCCTTCTACACCCGCGTGGACGTGGACGATTACGCGCTCGACAGCTACGGCGTGCTGGTGGGGCTGTACGACCGCGTCGAGTTCAGCGTCTCGCGGCAGAAGTTCGACACCCAGGCCATCGGCGGCGCGCTGGGCCTGGGCAACGGCTTCACCTTCACCCAGGACACCTACGGCGTGAAGGTGCGGGTGGCGGGCGACGCCGTGCTCGAGCAGGACAGCTGGCTGCCGCAGATCGCCGTGGGCGCCCAGTACAAGAAGAACGACCAGCCCGGCGTGCTGGCCTTCGTCGGCGCGCGCGACGACAGCGGCGTGGACTACTACCTCAGCGCCACCAAGCTCTACCTCGACAAGAGCCTGCTGCTCAACGGCACCGTGCGCCTGACCCGCGCCAACCAGTTCGGCATCCTGGGGTTCGGCGGCGACCGCAACGACGATTACGAGGCGCAGTTCGAGGGCTCCGTGGCCTGGCTGCTCAACCGCCACCTGGCCATCGGCGGCGAGTACCGCATGAAGCCCGACAACCTCGGCATCGCCGAGGAAAACGACGCCTGGGACGTGTTCATCGCCTGGGCCCCCGCCAAGCACGTCTCGCTGACGGTCGCCTACGTGGACCTCGGCAACATCGTCATCGCCGACAACCAGCGCGGCGTCTACGCCTCGCTGCAGGTTGGCTTCTGAGCCATGGAGACCCCGATGAACCTCACCAAGACCCTGGCCCTGGCGATCGCCCTGGCCGTTGCCGCCCCCGGTTTCGCGCAGGACGCCGCGCCCACCGCCGAAGAGCAGGCCCTGCTGGCCGAAGAGGCCCGCCTCGAGGCCGAGGAAGCCGCGCTCGACGCCGCCGAGGCCGCGCCCCGGCTCGACCCGTCGGCGCCCAACCCGGCGCCCGCCCATCCCGAACTGCGCCCGGTGCTGGACGACTTCGGCGGCGAAGCCGGCCTGGCCAGGCTGATGGACACCTTCATGGCCGGCCTGCTGGCCGACGAGCGCATGGGGCCGTTTTTCGCCAATGCCGACCAGGAGCGCGTGAAGCGCCAGCTGGTCGAGCAGTTCTGCGTGATCCTGGGCGGCGACTGCGAATACACCGGCCGCGACATGAAAACCTCCCACGCGGGCCTCGGCATCGACCGCGCCGACTTCAACCGCCTGGTGGAAGTGCTGCAGGTGGCCATGGACGCGCACGACGTGCCGTTCCGGGCCCAGAACAAGCTGCTGGCCAGGCTGGCGCCGATGCACCGCGAGGTGGTCACCGAATAGGTCCGGGGCGGAAGCCGGCCGCGCCCCGGGGCGCAGGTGGGGCCTGCGCGGATTTCCCCAGCGCGGCCGGCTTCTTCTAGACTCCCCGGCATGGCGGAACTCACGCGCGTCGACGACCTTCCGGGCAGCTTCGGCTACGGCGCCGGCGTGCTGTACGGGCTGCCGCAGCCGCCGCGCTGGATGGGCGAGGTGCAGCCCGACCTGCACAAGGCCATCCTGCTGCTGGCCCCGGGCGAACTGCTGTACGGCCACCTCACCGGGCTGGACTGGGAGGGCGGCAACGTCATCCTGCGCGCCGGCGACGAGACGCTTTCGAACCCCATCGCCGACCTGCGCGGCATCCTGCTCTCCGGCGAGGGCCGGCTGGGCCGCCCGCCGCTGGCGCCCACCGGCACCATCGTCAGCACGCTCCGGTACCGCGACGGCGGCGACTGGATGCTGCAGGCCCACGCCGCCCACGTGGACCTGTTCGGGGCCGGCTTCTTCACTTTGGCCGACGACCAGCTGCACGCCATCTTCGTGCCCTGGCGGGTGCTGGCCGACAACGAACTGACCTTGCGCTCGGGCCTGAGCGACCACGTGCGCGCCCGAGTGCAGCGCGAAGTGGCCTTCCGCCGCGGCGCCGACATCGACCGCCTGCAGGCCGCCCGCCTGACCCACGTGGCCGGCAGTGCCCGCGACGACGCCGACATCCGCCGCAGCGCCTTCGCCAAGGCCTTCTGCAAGGCGCTGGGAGGCTAGCGCCATGGACCGCTTCGATCCGCTGGCGACCTGGCAGGCCGCCGAACAGCACCGCGCCCGCGGCGACGACGCGCAGGCCCGCGCCGCCTACGAGCGCCTGGCCACGCACCCCGAATGGGTGGCGCCCGCGCGCCTGCGGCTGGGCCACCTGGCCCTGGCCCAGGGCCGCCTGCGCGACGCCGTGGCCGAAGCCCTGGCCGCCCGCGCCGCCGACGAATCCGACCCGGTGGTGCTGGAGGCCATCGTCGAACTGCTGTGCCAGGTGGGCGAACTGGAAGCCGCGCTGTCGCTGGCGCAATCGCCGGCCCTGCGCGGCGCGCCCGACCCGGCGGTGCAGCAGGGCCTGGGCCAGCGCCTGTCGGAGCAGTCGTTCGCGGCCGAGGCGCGGCCCTTCCTGCAGCGTGCCCGCGCGCTGGGCGCCGACAGCCCCACGCTGCACTACCAGCTGGGCCTTACCGCGCTGTACGCCGGCGAGCCCGACGCCGCCGAAGCCGGCTTCGAAGCCTGCCTGGCGCGCCAGCCGCTGCACGGCGCCGCGCACCGGCAACTGGCCAAGCTGCGCACCGCCACGCCGGCGAAGAACCACGTCGAACGCCTGCGCGCCGCCATCGCCCGCGCCGGCGACACCCACCCCGACGCGCCGCCGCTGTATTACGCGCTGTTCAAGGAACTCGACGACCTGGGCGACACCAGCGCCGCCTGGGCCGCGCTCGAGGCCGGCATGCGCGCCCGCCGCCGCCAGGTCCAGTACGACCCCGCCGCCGAACAGGCCGTGTTCGACCAGCTGATGCGCGTGGACGGGCAGGGCGCGAACCGGCAGGCGGAGCCCGGCCCGGCGCCGGTGTTCATCCTGGGCCAGCCGCGCTCGGGCACCACGCTGCTCGAACGCATCCTGGGCGGCGCGCCCGGCGTGGCCGACGCGGGCGAGCTGCGCGATTTCGGCTTCCAGCTGCGCTGGTGCGCCGACCTTGCCGGCCCGCCCGGGCCCGACCTGGCGCTGCTGGCTGCCGCCGAACGGGTGGACCCGGCGGAACTCGGCCGTCGCTACCTCAGTCACACCCAGTGGCGCGCCGGCGGCAAGCCGCTGTACACCGACAAGCTGCCGGCGAACTTCCTGTGGCTGGGCCACATCGCCCGCGCGCTGCCGCAGGCGAAGTTCCTGCACCTGGTGCGCGACCCCATGGACGTGTGTTTTTCCAACCTCAAGGAGCTGTTCGCGGGCGCCTACCCGCACAGCTACGACCAGGCCGAAATGGCCGGGCATTTCCGCCGCTACCAGGCGCTGATGGCGCACTGGCACGCGGCGTTCCCGGGCCGCATCCTGGACGTACCCTACGACGCGCTGGTCACCCGCACCGACGCGGTGGCGGCCGAGGTGCTGGCCTTCCTGGGCCTGCCACCCGCACCCGGCGTGGCCGACATCGCCCGCCGCACTGGCGCCGTGGCCACCGCCAGCGCGGTGCAGCTGCGCGAGCCCGTGCACGCGCGCTTCCTCGGCCAGTGGCGCCGCTACGAAACCCCGCTGCAGCCGCTGCAGCGTGCCCTCGAAAACCCCTGACTTACCCGGAACGACCCATGCGCAAGACCCTGCTTTGCCTCGCCCTGCTGCTTTCCACCGCCACCTTCGCCGCCGAGCCGCCCGCCGCCGACGACCTGCTGCGCCAGGCCAACACCGCCTACGACGCCGGCCGCCAGGAGGAAGGCATCAAGCTCTACGAGCAGGCCGTGGAAGCCGGCAACGCCAAGGCCATGGCGGCGCTGGGCTGGCTCTACCTCAACACCACCGAAGGCCTGCCCAAGCCCAACTTCGCCCGCGGGCTGGCGCTGTACGAGCAGGCCGCGCACCTGGGCAACGCCGAGGCCGCCAACAACCTGGCCGTGCACTATGCCCACGGCATTGCCGTCACCGCCGACCTGCCGCGCAGCCTGGAGTGGTTCAAGCGCGCCGCCGAACTGGGCCATGCCCCGGCCATGGTGTCGGTGGGCCTGTACTACGAAACCGGCACCGTGGTGCCGGTGGACCTGGCCGAGGCGCAGGCCTGGTACCGCAAGGCCGCCGAGGCCGGCAATGCGCAGGGCATGCACAACCTGGGCATGTTCCTGCTGCGCGGCGTGGCCGGCCCGGCCAAGCCGGAGGAAGGCCGCCGCTGGCTGCAGAAGTCGGCCGACGCGGGTGACGAAAACGCGAAGGCAGCGCTGAAGGAACTCGAGGCCAGGCCCGCCGCCAAGGGCTGAGCCGCCGGGGCGGCCCGGGCGGGGTAGGGCAGGCCATACGGTCGGCGCTACAATCGGGAAATTCCCGTCTTTGCCGCAAGAGTGCCGCCCCATGAGCACCCCCGCCAACCAGCTCCCCGAGTCCCACGCCGAGCGCAGCCCGCTGCGCTTCGTCACCGCCGCCAGCCTGTTCGACGGCCACGACGCCGCCATCAACATCATGCGCCGCCTGATCCAGGCGCAGGGCGTGGAAGTGGTGCACCTGGGCCACAACCGCAGCGTCGAGGACGTGGTGCGCGCCGCGCTGCAGGAAGACGCCGACGGCATCGCGCTTTCCAGCTACCAGGGCGGCCACACCGAGTACTTCAAGTACATGGTGGACATGCTGCGCGAACGCGGCGCCGGCCACATCCGCGTGTTCGGCGGCGGCGGCGGCACCATCACGCCGGAAGAGATCAAGGAGCTGCAGGACTACGGCGTCGAGCGCATCTACCACCCGAACGACGGCATGCAGATGGGCCTGGTGGCCATGATCGAAGACCTGGTCCGCCGCACCGAGCAGAAACGGGGTCAGGTTCACTTTTCCCAAGGGAAAAGTGAACCTGACCCCCTTCTCTCGGCGCGGGTCGACATTGACGACGAGATCGCCATCGGCAAGATGCTCAGCGCCATCGAAGAAGGCGCCATCGACGACACCACGCTCGCCACCCTGCGCAAGGAATGGCAGCTGGCCGGCGGCAAGACCCCGGTGGTGGGCCTGACCGGCACCGGCGGCGCCGGCAAGTCCAGCGTCACCGACGAGCTGATGAACCGCTTCCTGCAGCATTTCCCGGAAATGCGCATCGCCGTGATTTCCGTCGACCCCACCCGCCGCCGCACCGGCGGCGCGCTGCTGGGCGACCGCATCCGCATGAACAGCCTGCGCAGCCCGCGCGTGTTCATGCGCTCCATGGCCACCCGCCGCCAGCACGTGGCCACCAACGCGGTGCTCAAGGACTGCGTGGCCTTCCTGCGAGCCCAGGGCTACGACCTGGTGATGGTGGAAACCGCCGGCATCGGCCAGAGCGATTCGGAAATCGTGGACCTGGTGGATTTCCCGGTCTACGTGATGACCAGCGATTTCGGCGCGCCCAGCCAGCTCGAGAAGATCGACATGCTCGACTACGCCGAGCTGGTGGTGCTCAACAAGTTCGACAAGCGCGGCGCCGAAGACGCCCTGCGCGACGTGCGCAAGCAGTGGAAGCGCAACCGCACCGCCTTCCAGATGAAGGACGAGGACGTGCCGGTGTACCCCACCATCGCCAGCCAGTTCAACGACCCGGGCGTGACCTGGATGTTCGCGAACCTGTGCCGCCTGGTGCGCCAGAAGACCGCCGCCAACACCCCGCGCTGCAACTTCGAACCGGCGGTGGACACCACGCTGAAGGAGCCCCGCGCCACCGTGCTGATCCCCGGCGCGCGCACCCGCTACCTGGCGGAAATCGCCGAGCAGGGCCGCCAGATCAATGCCTCCATCGAGCGCCAGGCCGAAGCCGCCGACCGCGCCCAGCACTACTGGGAATCGCTGCGCGAGCTGGGCTGCCCGAACCTGCCCAAGCAGCTGGGGCTGTACGACCCGCACCACCTGATCGTGCCCACGCCCGCCGCCCCCAGCAAGGACGGACCGCAGTGGCCCGAGTGCGGCGAACGCCGCCAGGGCCTGCCCGACCGCCGCAAGGTGGTGTTCCAGTGGGAGCGCCGCCAGGGCGCCAGCACCGGCGACAACCCCAACGCCCCGCACGTGGTGGTGGACCGCAGCCTGGTCACCCTGCGCCAGCGCTACAACGACGCCGTGAAGGCGCTCAGCGCCGAATCGGTGAACCTGCTGCTGGAATGGCCGCAGCGCCTGAAGTCGATCACCGACGAGGTGGGCGAATACCAGGTGCGCGACAAGGTGATCCGCGTGGAGAACTACCGCGAATCGCTGAGCCACCAGAAGATCCCGAAGATCGCCGCGCCCGGCTACAAGAGCTGGGGCGAACTGCTCACCTTCCTGGGCAAGGAAAACCTGCCCGGCGCCTACCCCTACACCGGCGGCGTGTACCCCTACCGCCGCACCGGCGAAGACCCCATCCGCATGTTCGCGGGCGAGGGCACGCCCGAGCGCACCAACCGCCGCTTCCACTACCTGAGCGTGGGCCAGCCGGCCGCGCGCCTGTCCACGGCCTTCGACAGCGTCACGCTCTACGGCGAAGACCCGGCCGAGCGCCCGGACATCTACGGCAAGATCGGCAACAGCGGCGTGTCCATCGCCACGCTCGACGACATGAAGAAGCTGTACTCCGGCTTCGACCTGTGCGCACCCACCACCAGCGTGAGCATGACCATCAACGGCCCGGCGCCGATGATCCTGGCCATGTTCATGAACACGGCCATTGACCAGCAGGTGGAAAGGTACCTGCGGGAAGACCAGGCCCGCTGGGACGCCGCGCACGCCAAGATCGAAGCCTTCTTCGAAGGCAAGAAGCGCCCCGAGTACCACGGCGAACTGCCGCCCACCAACGACGGCCTGGGCCTGGGCCTGCTGGGCATTACCGGCGACCAGCTGGTGGACGCCGAGACCTACGAGAAGATCAAGGCCCACACCCTGCGCACCGTGCGCGGCACCGTGCAGGCCGACATTTTGAAGGAAGACCAGGCGCAGAACACCTGCATCTTCAGCACCGAATTCGCCCTGCGCATGATGGGCGACATCCAGCAGTACTTCGTGGACCAGAAGGTCCGCAACTTCTACTCGGTGTCGATCAGCGGTTACCACATTGCCGAAGCCGGCGCGAACCCGATTTCCCAGCTGGCCTTCACGCTGAGCAACGGCTTCACCATCGTCGAGTACTACCTGGCGCGCGGCATGAAGGTGGACGACTTCGCGCCCAACCTGAGCTTCTTCTTCAGCAACGGCATGGACCCGGAGTACACGGTGATTGGCCGCGTGGCCCGCCGCATCTGGGCCCGCGCCATGCGCGAGCGCTACGGCGCGAACGAGCGCAGCCAGATGCTGAAGTACCACATCCAGACGTCCGGCCGCAGCCTGCACGCGCAGGAAATCCAGTTCAACGACATCCGCACCACGCTGCAGGCGCTGTACGCGCTGTTCGACAACTGCAACAGCCTGCACACCAACGCCTACGACGAGGCGATCACCACGCCCACCGAAGAAAGCGTGCGGCGCGCGGTGGCGATCCAGATGATCATCAACAAGGAGCTGGGGCTGAACTTCAACGAGAACCCTTGGCAGGGCAGCTTCATCGTCGACCAGCTGACCGACCTGGTGGAAGAGGCCGTGTACAAGGAGTTCGAGGCCATCAGCGAGCGCGGCGGCGTGCTGGGTGCCATGGACACCATGTACCAGCGCGGCAAGATCCAGGAAGAAAGCCTGTACTACGAACACAAGAAGCACGACGGCAGCCTGCCCCTGGTGGGCGTGAACACCTTCCTGCCCAAGGACCACGCCGGCGAGGTGGCCACCACCATCGAGCTGATCCGCAGCACCGAGGCCGAAAAGGCCGCCCAGATCGCCAACGTGCGCACCTTCCAGGCCGCGAGAAATTCTCTCGTTGTGGCCGGGACCGGTTCAGCCGCGAATAGGCCCCTGGGCTACCTGCAAAACACCGCCCGCGACCGCAAGAACATCTTCGCGGCGTTGATGGAAGCAGTGAAGACCCACAGCCTCGGCCAGATCAGCCATGCGCTGTATGAGGTGGGTGGGGAGTATCGGCGGAATATGTAACCCATTTGCCTTAAACAAAAGGCTCGGTGGGGTGTAAGGTCAACTTCGGTGACGAGTATTACCGTCGAGTGGCTCAGCCGACTGTGCCTTAAGGGTCTCGACCTAACGGCGCTGCTGTAAGAAGGGGCGTTCGGATGAAGATCTTGGGTCTAGATATCAAGAATTTCAGATCAATCGCTTCCATGCGAATTGATTGTGGGGATTTGACGCCCATTTGCGGCATAAACAGTTCGGGGAAGTCGAATGTTCTTCGTGCATTACGTTTCGCATTTCTGAAGGACTATGATCCGGCCAAGGTCGCGAGAAATTTCCCGTCGTTCGTGAACGGGCCTGCGGCTCTTATCCGAGTCTCAGTTCGGTTTGACGAGCCGTCTATTGCTGCCTCCCGGCTGCTTGGCATCCCTGCGGGTGTTCCATTCGAATACGAAGTTAACCTCAAGAGAAGTGGCGCGGCAACCTATCGCGTTAACGGAAAGGCTATCCAGAAAGCAGATCGAGACGCCTTCCTTGATGGCGTATTGATCGTCTATGTCCCCCCAATTCGCGACATTGCATACGATGGATTGGCTCCGTTCAAAGAGATGCTTGCCCGGGCCTTGCGGAAAGCAAAGAAGGGAAAATCTTTCGCCTCACTCAACAAGGCAGTGAAGGCGGCGGTAGACGCAAAAGGGCTGGAAGTTCTGACGAAGGCAAGTGGCCATGCGGGAATGGATGGCTCGCTTGGCATTCTGTCCGTTGACTCTGCTGCGATTGATGTCGAAGTTTTGCTCAGTTCCGCGTCTGTGCAGGTAGAGGCATCTGGGGCGCGGGTTCCTCTTGAGATGGTTGGAACAGGGCACCAGAGTCAGGTCGTTATGGGGCTGTTTCGTCAGTTTGGGTCGTCGTTTCCGGGTCTGGTCGTATACGTATTTGAGGAGCCGGATAATCATCTTCACCCAACGGCGCTGAGGGCCGTTGCGAATGACCTAAAGTCCATCGGAAGTGATGTTGGTTCGCAGGTATTCGTGAGTTCGCATTCGCCGGCGCTATTGAATCAGTGAATCGCCCCGCCTTTCCCGG
>NZ_AVCH01000001.1 GCF_000747075.1 Arenimonas malthae CC-JY-1 | reverse complement strand
ACACGGCCATCAGGCGCGCCAGGAAGCCGCGCTTGGGCGCCGGGGCCTGCACGAACACCGGGGCCGGCGCGGCCTCGGGCGCGGGCGCTTCCTCGCGCACCGGCGCCGGGTTCGGCGGGCGCACGGCGGTGACGGCCGGCAGGTCGGGCACGTTGATGTGCGCCTTGGTCAGCGAATGCACGGCCAGCTTGCGAGGGGTGGTGCGGTGGTAGCTCGGCTTGCCGGCTTCCTCGCCCAGCTCGTTCTCGCGCAGGCGGCTGATGTTGAAGTGCGGGGTCTCGAGCTGGTCGTCGGCGACGATGACGATCGGCGCGTCGTGGCGCTGCTCGATCTCGATCAGGGCGCGGCGCTTCTCGTTGAGCAGGTAGTTGGCGATTTCCGGCGGGGCCTGCACCAGCACCTGCCCGGTGTTCTCCTTCATCGCGTGCTCTTCGGCCAGGCGCAGGATGGACAGCGACAGCGATTCCACGCTGCGCATGCGGCCGTGGCCTTCGCAGCGCGGGCAGACGATCTGGCTCGATTCGCCCAGGCTCGGGCGCAGGCGCTGGCGGCTCATCTCGAGCAGGCCGAAGCGCGAGATGCGGCCGATCTGCACGCGGGCGCGGTCCTGCTTGAGCGCCTGCTGCAGGCGTTCCTCGACCTGGCGCTGGTGCTTGCCCGAGGTCATGTCGATGAAGTCGATCACCACCAGGCCGCCCAGGTCGCGCAGGCGCATCTGGCGGGCCACTTCGTCGGCGGCCTCGAGGTTGGTGTTGAACGCGGTTTCCTCGATGTCGCTGCCCTTGGTGGCGCGCGAGGAGTTCACGTCGATGGCGGTCAGCGCCTCGGTCTGGTCCACCACGATCGAGCCGCCCGAGGGCAGGCGCACCTGGCGCTCGTAGGCGCCTTCGATCTGGGATTCGATCTGGTAGCGGTTGAACAGCGGCGTCGGATCTTCGTAGAACTTGAGCTTGCGCAGGTTCTGCGGCATCACCGACTGCATGAAGTCGCGCGCTTCGTCGTACATCTCCCGGGTGTCGACCAGGATCTCGCCGACGTCGGCGCGCAGGTAGTCGCGCAGGGCGCGGATGATCAGGCGCGATTCCTGGTAGATCAGGAACGGGGCCGGCTTGGACAGGGCGGCGTCGGTGATCGACTTCCAGACCTGGAGCAGGTAGTCGAGGTCCCACTGCAGCTCGTCGGCGGCGCGGCCGACGCCGGCGGTGCGGATGATCACGCCCATCTCGTCGGGGATGGTCAGCGCGTCCATGGCCTCCTTGAGGGCGGCGCGGTCGTCGCCCTCGACCCGGCGCGAGACGCCGCCGGCGGTGGGCGAGTTCGGCATCAGCACCATGTAGCGGCCGGCCAGGGAGATGAACGTGGTCAGGGCGGCGCCCTTGTTGCCGCGCTCTTCCTTGTCCACCTGCACGACCACTTCCTGGCCTTCGCGCAGGAATTCCTTCAGGCCGGCCTTGTTCGGGTCGACGCCGGGGACGAAGTAGTCGCGGGAGATTTCCTTCAGCGGCAGGAAGCCGTGGCGCTCGCCGCCGTATTCCACGAACGCCGCCTCGAGGGACGGCTCGAGCCGGACGATGCGGCCCTTGTAGATGTTGGACTTCTTCTGTTCCTTCGAGGGCTGCTCGATGTCGATGTCGTACAGGTTCTGGCCATCGACGATCGCCACGCGCAGTTCTTCGGCCTGCGTGGCATTGATCAGCATACGTTTCATGGTGGATTCCTCACGCGCTCGTACCGCGAGGAACGCCGGGGTCCGCGCCCGATGTTTCTGGCCCGGGGCGCATGGCGCACCCGGGCCTGGCAGGAACTTCCAGCGCTACGAAACCTTGGGCGTACCCGCGGGAGCGCTTGTTGTGTTTGTTCGGTCTAGGGGCCCGGACCCCGCCTTGCGGCGTCCGGTGTTCGCAGGCCCAGGGGCCAGCGGCAATATCCGTCCGCCTTCGGCACCGGCTAACATGGTCACCCCCGTGGGGTGTGGTAGCGGTTCCTCGGGATTCGGCGGGGTCGGCTTTCGGCCGGGGAGCCCCTTCGAAATCAGGACGTTATCTCGCGCAGTGATTGTATAGGGGCAACCCCCATGGCGGCAAACGATGTCTCGACCGGCGTGAGACTGGTCCGGGTCCCGGCGGACCGGGACGGCCAGCGGCTGGACAATTTCCTGCTGCTGCAGCTCAAGGGCGCGCCCCGCAGCCTGGTCTACAAGCTGGTGCGCAGCGGCCAGGTGCGCATCAACGGCAAGCGGGCCAAGGCCGACAGCCGCCTGTCCGGGGGCGACGAAGTACGCATCCCGCCGGTGAAGCTGAACGAGCCGGGCGAGCAGCGGCCGCCGCCGAAGGGCCTGCTCGACCGCCTGGCCGCCAGCATCCTGTTCGAGGACAAGGCCATCCTGGCCGTGAACAAGCCCAGCGGCCTGGCTACCCACGGCGGCAGCGGCATCAGCCACGGCCTGATCGAATCCCTGCGCGCCCTGCGCCCGGGCGAGCCGCTGGAACTGGTGCACCGGCTCGACCGCGACACCTCGGGCGTGATCATCATCGCCAAGAAGCGCTCGGCCCTGCTCGAACTGCAGGCGCTGATGCGCGGCGGCGAGGACGACGAGGGCCCGGGCAAGATGTACCTGGCGCTTCTGGTGGGCCGGGTGCCCAACGGCACGCTGACGGTGGATGCGCCGCTGCAGAAGTCGGTGCTGCAGGGCGGCGAGCGTTCGGTGCGGGTCGACCCGGCGGGCAAACCTTCGGTCAGCCACTTCAAGGTGCTCGAGCGCCGCGGCGGCCACAGCTTCTGCGAGGTGCGCATCGAAACCGGCCGCACCCACCAGATCCGCGTGCATGCCGCCCACCTGGGCCACCCGGTGGCCGGCGACGACAAGTACGGCGACCCCGAGGCGAACAAGCGGCTTGCCCAGCAGGCGGGCCTCAAGCGCCTCTTCCTGCATGCAGCCTCGATCGAGTTCACGCTCGACCAGGGCAAGACGCCCTACCTGATCAACGCGCCGCTCGGCGACGACCTCAAGGCCGTCCTCGACCGCCTGGGCTGAGCCATCCCTGTAGGAGGGCCTTCAGGCCCGACCGGGCTGGTTGGTGCCGGGATCGTTCCCGGCAAGGGTCCCGGGCCGGCGGATCGGCCACTACAACGCTCCACGCCGCACCCTGGAAATCGCTCCGGCCCGGAAATCCCGCGGGACGTCGTGCGCAAGTGCGCGTGCCGGGGCTTCGAAAACAGGGACGTTTTCGAAGAGCCCCCATGGATGGGTTCACGGCGTCCCCGGCACGCGCACTTGCGCATGGCGGCCCATCGCCGAGGACGATCCCGGCATATGCAAACCGGGGGCGAACAGCTTCGCGCCTGAAGGCGCTCCTACAGGAGAAGCTCGGCCTTGGCCGCGCAGGTGAAGTCGTTTTCGCTCAGGCCGCCGACGTCGTGGGTGGAATAGCGCACCACGGCGCGGTCGTAGTGCACGCCCAGGTCGGGGTGGTGGTCTTCGGCGTGGGCGATGAAGGCCAGCGCGTTCACGAAGGCCATCGTCCGGTAGTAGTCGGGGAAGCGGAAGGTCTTCACGATCGCCGTGCCGTCTTCCACCAGGGCCCAGCCGGGCAGGGCGGCCAGGCGCGCGGCCACGGTGGCGGCGTCGAGCTTGTGCTGCGGGCCCTTGAGCGGCTGGCAGCGGCGGGCGGCGAGTTCACTGATCGGGGTCATGACAGCGTTCCGGCGAGGTGGGGGCGAAGTATAGGGCCCGGGGGTAGAATGCGCGCCATGATCAACCTCTCCGAAGGCGCGCAGGCGTATTTCCTGCGCCTGCTGCAGTCCCAGGGCGGCGATGCCGTCGGCATCCGCCTGTCCGCCGTGAACCCCGGCACGCCGCGCGCCGATGCGCGCCTGGAATTCTGCGACCACGGCGACCTGCTCGGCGACGAGTGGGCGATCGACTGCCAGGGCTTCACGCTGTACGTCGATGCGCCCAGCGCCCCCTGGCTGGAAGGCGCCGAGATCGAATTCACCAGCAACGCCACCGGCGGCCAGCTGACCATCCGTGCGCCGCGCATCAAGGGCGAGGCGCCGGCCGACGGCGCGGGCCTGGTGGAGCGCGTGCGCTGGCTGATCGAGTCCGAGATCAACCCGCAGCTGGCCTCGCACAAGGGTCGCGTGGAGCTTGATTCCATCGATGCCGATGGCGTGGTCTACCTGCGTTTCGGCGGTGGCTGCCACGGCTGCGGCATGGCCGACGTGACGCTCAAGCAGGGCATCGAGAAGACGATGATGGGCCGCATCCCGGAAGTGACCGCGGTGCGCGACGCCACCGACCACAGCACCGGCAGCGCGCCCTACATAGCCCGCGGCTGAACACGGCCGGCGGACCAGGTTTTCGCTTAACCGTTTTTTGCCGCCCCTTCCGGGTAGGCTCTGCGCGACCTCTCCCAGCGCAGTGCCCGTGAGCGACGCCATCGAACCCCACGATCCCGCCCAGGCACTGATCGACGCCGGCCACCGCTGGCGACCGATCCCCGAGCACGACCCGCTGCCGCTGCACCTGCGCATCGCGTTGCTGCTGATCATCACCGGCGGCCACCTGCTGGTGTTCTGGGTGTTCGAACAAAGCAGCTTCGTCACGCGGCCGCCGCCGCCGGAACAGACGACGCTGGTGCTGCTGTTCCCCGAACCGGAGCCCGAGCCGCCGCCGCCCGAGCCCGAGCCGCAGCCACAGCCCGAGCCGGAACCACAGCCCGAGCCGCAACCACAGCCCGAGCCGGAACCACAGCCTGAGCCGCAACCACAGCCCGAGCCGGAACCCGAACCGGAACCCGAGCCCGAGCCCGAGCCGCAGCCTGCACCCGAACCGGAGCCGGTCGAAACCCCGGTCGAGGAGCCGGTGGTTGAGCTTCCCCCTGCGCCCGCGCCGGTGGTCGAGGCCATCGAGGTCCCGGTGCCGGTGCCCGATCCCGAGCCCGCGCCGTCGCCCGTGCCGGTGCCCCTGCCGCTGCCCGAGGTCGCGATGGAAGCGCCGCTGCCGGCCCCCGTGCTCGACCGGGTGGCGCCGCCGGTGCCGGCCGCCGCGCCCGAACTCGCGCCGACGCCGCGCACCGCCATCGAACCGCAGCGCGTCGCCGACGTGCCGCTCGCGCCGGTCATCGACGCGCCGACGGTCGAACGCACTGCGCCCAGCGTCGCGGTCGACCTGCCGCGCCCCGATCGCGAGAAGCCCAAGAAAACCAGGATCGTCATCGACCCGGTGACGCTGGAGCCGATTGAAATCGACGAAGCCCTCACCGAAGGCCCGCCGCCTCCGCCTGCGACCGCCGAAGCAACGGCGGAGCGCCAGGCCGCGGAAACCACGCCGGGCTCGGGCGCCATGCAGGTGGTGGAAGTCGCGCCCACGGGCGGCGGTCTCGCGGGCCTGAGCCTGTACAACCCCGACGGCTCGATCGACCTGCCCGAACAGGTGTCGGAAGACCTGGCGCAGTCGTCCGGCGACGACCGCAACTTCGGCTTCCGCCAGCCGGGCATCGAGGAAGCCGGCAAGTTCATGCAGCGCCGGCGCGTGCTCGAATACCAGCCCACGCGCTTCGACAAGAGCTGGCGCCCCACCGACGACCTGCTCACCGAACTGCTCGAGCGCGCGGTCGAGGCGTCGACGATGACCATCGACATCCCGATCCCCGGCAGCCCGGGATCGAAGCTGCGCTGCCAGGTGGTGGTGCTGGCCGCCGGCGGCGGCTGCGGCATCGTCAACAACAACGACGGCGTGGTCGTGAACGCCGGCGACGACCCGGCCACGCTCAGCCCCGAAGAGGACCGCCAGTGCCAGGCCTGGTGGGACCGCATCGTCTCCGCCACCAGCCAGGACAGCTGGCGGCAGACGCGCGCGCTTTACGAATTCCACTGCCGCAAGCCGCTGGCCAAGCCCAGCGACATGCCGCCGGCGAAACCCTGAAACGAAAAAGGCCCCGCATCGCGGGGCCTTTTTCTGCAGGAAGCGTGTGGCGCCGGTATCAGCGCTCGTCCACCTTGCTCAGGTCGTGCAGGTCGCCTTCCTGGGCCCCGTAGTAGGCCGACAGGTCGTCGATGTCCTCTTCGCTCAGGGCGCCGGCGAAACCGGCCATCACGGCGTTCTGGCGCTCGCCCGACTTGTAGTCGCGCAGGGCCTTGGCGAGGTATTCCGGGTACTGGCCGGCCAGCTTCGGGTAGGTGGCGTCCAGCGACTCGTTGCCGGTCGGGCCGTGGCAGGCAGCGCAGGTCTTGGACTTCTCCTGGCCGGCGGCGACGTTGCCCTTGGGGGCGGCGGCCAGGGCCGGGGTGGCCAGGGCGAGCAGGGAGAGGGCGGCGATGGTGCGGATCATGGTCATGGTCCCGGGCCTCACTTGGCCGTCTTCAGGCTGGACAGGTAGGCGGCGATGTCGGCGATCTCCTGGTCGGAGAAGGACTCGGCCTGGGCCCGCATGGTCGGGTGCTTGCGCTCGCCCTTCTTGTAGGCGGTCAGCGCGGCGATGAGGTAACCCTCGTTCTGGCCGCCGATCTTCGGCACGCGGTAGGTCGGGTAGGCGTTCTTGTAGTCGACGATGCCGTGGCAGCCGGTGCAGGTGTAGAAGAGCGCCTTGCCGTTCTCGGGGTCGCCCTTGGCGGCGGCGGGGAGGGCGGCGAGGGCGAGCGCCAGGCTGGCGGCGGGCAACAGGATTCGCTTGATCATTATGTTTTCCGGCTCGAAGGGGTCGGGCGGGCGGCGTTAAACCGAAAGTATAGCCGGAGCATCCGACCCGAGACGAGGGGTCGGGGCGGGCGTGGCTGGCACGGCCGTCACCGGGGGTCATACAGACTTCCGGCACATACGGTTCCCCGCTGCGCTCCTGTACTGTCCTATTCAACTACAACACCCCCGCCAGAAGGCCTCGCCATGACGACCTCCCGCACCTCCCCGATGCTCCGCACCACCGCCGTCCTGGCGCTGGCGATTTCCCTGGCCCTGGCGGGCTGCGGCGGCGCCGAGCCGGCCGCCGAAGGCGACGCCGACGCGGCCAAGGCCGAAGAAACCGCCCAGGCCGAGGGCAAGGACGGCAAGCCGGCCGAGAAGAAGTCCGAGGCCGTGCCGGTGGAAGTGGCGGCCGTGGCCAGGCGGGCCATCTCGGCCAGCTACTCGGGCACCGCCAACCTCGAGGCGCCGTCCGAGGCGCAGGTGGTGGCCAAGACCTCCGGCGTGCTGCTGCAGCTGCTGGCGGAAGAGGGCGACCAGGTGAAGGCCGGCCAGGTGCTGGCCCGCATCGACCCCGACCGCCCGCGCCTTGAGATGGAGCGCGCCCGCGCCACCATGCGCAAGCTCGAGAACAACTACCGCCGCTCGCAGGAACTGCTGGCTTCGAAGCTGGTCAGCGCCGAAGCGAGCGACCAGATCCGCTACGACCTCGAGGCCGCGCGTGCCGCCTACGAGATGGCCGCGCTCGAGTTGTCGTACACCAACATCGTGGCGCCCATCGACGGCGTCATCGCCAGCCGCTCGGTGAAGCCGGGCAACCTGATCCAGCTCAACTCCTCGCTGTTCCGCATCGTCGACGACTCGCGCCTGGAGGCCGTGCTCAACGTGCCCGAACGCGACCTGGCCACCATGCAGGAAGGCCTGGCGGTGCGCATGACCGCCGACGCCATGCCGGGCAAGGTGTTCGAGGGCGTGATCGACCGCGTCAGCCCGGTGGTGGACGGCGGCAGCGGCACCTTCCGCGTGGTCACCGCCTTCCCGGGCGGCGAGGGCCTGCGCCCCGGCATGTTCGGCCGCATCGAGGTGGTGTACGACCAGCGCGCCGATGCGCTGACCGTGCCGCGCATCGCCCTGCTCGAGGGCGAGGGCGAGACCGCCGTGTACGTGGTGCGAGAAGGCAAGGCGGTGCGCACGCCGGTGGAAACCGGCCACCTGAGCGGCGAGCTGGCCGAGATCCGCAAGGGCCTGAGCGAAGGCGAGCAGGTCGTCACCGCCGGCAAGATCACCCTGCGCGACGGCGCCGCGGTGGATGTGCTCAATGCCCCGACGGCCGACGCGGCCGGCGCCGAGGTCGACGTTGCCCACGTCGCCGCGGCGGAGGCGGGTCGCTGATGAGCCTCGTCGACTTCTCGGTCCGCAGGCGCGTGACCGTATTGATGGTGACGCTGACCTTCGTGCTGTTCGGCCTGATCGGCCTCGGCGCGCTTCCGGTCAACCTGCTGCCGGATCTGAGCTATCCCACGCTGACGGTGCGAACCGAATACACCGGCGCCGCGCCCTCGGAAATCGAAACCCTGATCAGCGAGCCGGTGGAAGAGGCCGTGGGCGTGGTCAAGGGCCTGCGCAAGCTCAAGTCGGTGTCGCGCACCGGCCAGAGCGACGTGGTGCTCGAGTTCGCCTGGGGCACCGACATGGACCGCGCCAGCCTGGAAGTGCGCGACAAGCTCGAGACCCTGCGCCTGCCGCTGGAGGCCAAGCAGCCCGTGCTGCTGCGCTTCAACCCGTCCACCGAGCCGGTGATGCGCCTCGTGCTGGCCAGCAAGGGCGAAGCCGCGGCCGAGGACAGCGAGGCCGCGCTGGTGCGCCTGCGCCGCTTCGCCGACGACGAGCTCAAGAAGCAGCTCGAGCCGGTCGAAGGCGTGGCCGCGGTGAAGGTCGGCGGCGGCCTCGAGGACGAGATCCAGGTCGAGATCGACCAGCAGAAGCTGGCCCAGCTCAACCTGGGCATCGGCACGGTCATCGACCGCCTCAACGCCGAGAACATCAACATCTCGGGTGGCCGCATCGAAGACGGCACCCAGCGCTACCTGGTGCGCACCATCAACCAGTTCACCGACGTGCAGCAGATGCGCGACCTGCTGGTCACGGCGCGCACCGCCGGCGGTGGCAACAGCGCCGCGCAGGAAGCCGCCGCGGCGGCCGCGCGCGTGGCCGCGCTGACCGGTTCGGCCGAGGCGCTGGCGGCTTCCGCTTCGGCGCAGAGCGCGGCGTCGGGTGGCGGCAACGCCCCGGGCGGCGGCCAGGCCATCCGCCTGCGCGACATCGCCACCGTGACCCAGGGCTACAAGGAGCGCGAGGCGATCATCCGCATCGACGGCCGCGAGGCCGTGGAGCTGGCCATCTACAAGGAAGGCGACGCCAACACCGTTTCCGTGGCCGACGCCGTCAAGGTGACCCTGGAACGCCTGCGCCGCGAGCTGCCGGCCGACGCCGAACTGACCACGGTGGACGACCAGTCCACCTTCATCAAGAGCGCGCTGGCCGACGTGCGTTTCGACGCGCTGCTGGGCGGCGTGCTGGCGATCCTGATCATCTTCTTCTTCCTGCGCGACGGCTGGAGCACGTTCGTCATCTCGCTGTCGCTGCCCATTTCGCTGATCGCCACCTTCTTCTTCATGGACCAGTTCGGGCTGAGCCTGAACGTGATGTCCCTGGGCGGCCTGGCGCTGGCCACCGGCCTGGTGGTGGACGATTCCATCGTGGTGCTCGAATCGATCGCCAAGGCGCGCGAGCGCGGCCTGGGCATCGTCGAGGCGGCCATCAAGGGCACGCAGGAAGTGAGCATGGCGGTCGTGGCCTCGACCCTGACCACGGTGGCGGTGTTCCTGCCGCTGGTGTTCGTGGAAGGCGTGGCCGGCCAGCTGTTCAAGGACCAGGCGATGACGATCTCGATCGCCATCCTGATGTCGCTCATCGTTTCGCTCACCCTGATCCCCATGCTGTCCTCGCTCAAGGCGAAGGCGCCGATGGCCTTCCCGGCCGAGGCCCCGCACCCGGATTGGCGCCCGCAGCACAAGCTGCTCAAGCCGGTCGCCGGCGCCCGCCGCGGCCTGGGCTGGCTGGTGGGTGGCCTGGTGTTCGCGCTGTCGTGGGGCGTGACGACGCTGTTCCGGCTCGGCGCCGCCACCATCGGCCGCGGGCTGTCGTGGGCGGGTGGCTGGGTGATGCGTCCCTATGACTGGGCGGCGCGCGGCTACGAGCGCCTGCTGCCGACCGCGCTGGCGCGCCCGTCGCTGGTGCTGGGTTCGGCCGCCGCGGCCTTCGCGGTGGCGCTGGCCCTGGTGCCCACGCTGGGCCTGGACCTGATCCCGCAGCTGGCCCAGGACCGCTTCGAGATGACCGTGAAGCTGCCCGCCGGCACCCAGCTGCGCGACACCGACTCGCTGATGCGCGGCGTGCAGGAGCAGCACGCCGGCGCCGAGGGCGTGCACGCGCTCTACGGCGTCAGCGGCAGCGGCACCCGCCTGGACGCCAACCCGACCGAGTCGGGCGAGAACATCGGCAAGCTCACCGTGGTGCTGGCCCCGGGCCACGGCGCCGACACCGAGGCCGTGCAAACCGCCAACCTGCGCCGGACCATGGAGCAGCGTTACCCCGGCGCCGAGGTGAAGTTCGGTCGTCCCGAGATCTTCAGCTTCTCCACGCCGCTGGAAATCGAACTGCAGGGCAGCGACCTGGCCGAGCTCGAGGCCGCCGGTGGCCGCCTGGTGGAGCTGATGGAAGGTTCGGACCGCTTCGTGGACATCAAGTCCACCGTGGCCCAGGGCTACCCGGAGATCCAGATCCGGTTCGACCAGGAGCGCGCCGCGTCGCTGGGCCTGACCACCCGCCAGGTGGCCGACCAGGTGGTGCGCAAGGTGCGCGGCGAAGTGGCCACCCGCTACAGCTTCCGCGACCGCAAGATCGACGTGCTGGTGCGCTCGCAGGCCGCCGACCGCGCGTCCGTGGCCGACATCCGCAAGCTTATCGTGAACCCGGAGGCCGCCGTGCCGGTCACGCTGGACGCGGTGGCCGACGTCATCGCCACCACCGGCCCCAGCGAAATCCACCACGCCAACCAGACCCGCGTCGCCATCGTCTCCTCCAGCCTGGCCTACGGCGACCTCGGCAGCGCCGTGGCCGAAGTGGAGGCGCTGGTGGCCAAGAACCCGCTGGGCACCGGCGTGAGCATGCACATCGGCGGCCAGGGCGAGGAGCTGGCGGCGTCGCTGGCCTCGCTGCTGTTCGCGTTCGCGCTGGCGATCTTCCTCGTCTACCTGGTGATGGCCTCGCAGTTCGAATCGCTGCTGCATCCGTTCGTGATCATGTTCACCATCCCGCTGGCGATCGTCGGCGCGGTGCTGGCGCTGGTGCTGAGCCGCTCGAGCCTGTCGGTGGTGGTCTTCATCGGCCTTATCCTGCTGGTGGGCATCGTGGTGAAGAACGCCATCATCCTGATCGACAAGGTGAACCAGCTGCGCATCGCCGGCGTGCCCAAGCACGAGGCGATCCTGCAGGGCGCCAAATCGCGCCTGCGCCCGATCGTGATGACCACGCTGACCGCGCTGCTGGGCTTCCTGCCGCTGGCGCTGGCCAGCGGCGAGGGCGCCGAGGTGCGCGCCCCGATGGCCATCACCGTGATCGGCGGCCTGGCGGTGTCCACGCTGCTGACCCTGCTGGTCATCCCGGTGGTCTACAACCTGATGGACCGCCGCAGCGACGAGAGCTACGTGGCCCGCGCCCGCCCGATCGACCTGGGCGACGCCGGCGAGCCCCAGGGAGCCCACGCATGACCATCGCCGAACTCAGCCTGCGCCGTCCGGTGACGGCGATCATGTTCTTCGTGTCAATGCTGGTCATCGGCCTGATCGCCGCCTTCCGGCTGCCGCTGGAGCAGTTCCCCGAGCTCAACGCGCCCTTCATCGCGGTCGAGCTGCCGTACCCGGGCTCGACCCCGCAGGAAGTGGAGCGCAGCCTGGTGCGGCCGGTGGAGGAAGCCCTGTCCACCCTGCAGGGCATCAAGAACCTCAATTCGCTCAGCCGCGCCGACGGCGGCAGCGTCTGGATCGAATTCTCCGACTGGGACCGCGACGTCGAGGTGCTGGCCTCCGAGGCCCGCGAGCGCATCGACGCCATCCGCGACGACCTGCCGGACGATTTCCAGCGCTACCAGGTGATCAAGTTCTCGACCAGCGACGAGCCGATCCTGCGCATCCGCCTGGCCAGCGAGCGGGACCTGACCGGCGAATACGACCTGATCGACGTCAAGCTCAAGCGCCAGCTCGAGCGCATGCCCGGCGTGGCGCGCGTGGAGATCTCGGGCGCCACCCCGAACGAGATCGAGGTGGCCATCGACCCCGACCGCCTGTCCGCGCACGGCCTGAGCCTCAACACCGTCGCCCAGACCCTGCAGGGCGTGAACTTCTCCGTGTCGGCCGGCACCATCGAGGACGGCGAGCGCCGCCTGCGCGTGCAGCCGGTGGGCGAGCTGCGCGACATTTCCGAACTGCGCGAACTGGTGGTGGGCCCGAACGGCCTGCGCCTGGAGCAGATCGCCGACGTGCGCCTGAAGCCGGCGCGCATGGACTACGGCCGCCGGCTCGAAGGTCGCCCGGCGGTCGGCATCGACGTCTTCAAGGAGCGCAACGCCAACCTGGTGGACGTGGCGCGCAACGCGCTGGTCGAGATCGACCGCATCGGCCAGCAGCCGGAGTTCAAGGGCATCCGCTGGACCCTGATCGACAACCAGGGCGAGAACGTCACCAGTTCGCTGCTCGAGCTCACCGAGGCCGGCATCATCGGCCTGGTGCTGTCGGTGGCGGTGCTGTTCTTCTTCCTGCGCCACTGGCCGTCCACGCTGATGGTGAGCCTGGCCATCCCGATCTGCTTCGTGATGACCCTGGGCTTCATGTACTTCCTGGACGTCACGCTCAACGTGCTCACCATGATGGGCCTGCTGCTGGCGGTGGGCATGCTGGTGGACAACGCGGTGGTGGTGGTGGAAAGCATCTACCAGGAGCGCGAGAAGAACCCCGCGAACCCGGCGCTGGCTTCCATCGTCGGCACCAAGCAGGTGGCCATCGCGCTGTCGGCGGGCACGCTCTGCCACTGCATCGTGTTCGTGCCGAACCTGTTCGGCGAGACCAACCAGATCAGCATCTTCATGGTGCAGATCGCCGTCACCATCACCGTGTCGCTGCTGGCGTCCTGGCTGGTCGCGATCAGCCTGATCCCGATGCTGTCGGCGCGCATGAAGACGCCGCCGGCGGCCACCGCCCGCACCGGCCTGATCGCCCGCATGCAGGACCGCTACGCCGCCTTCCTGGAGTGGACGCTGCGCCACCGCGGCGCCAGCGTGGCCGGCATCCTGCTGATCGTGGCGGTGAGCGTCATCCCCATGACCCAGACCAAAACCGACTTCTTCTACCAGGAGCCGAGCCGCGAGCTGGACATGTTCTACCAGTGGAAGGGCGCCTACTCGCTGCCGCAGATCTCCGAGGAAGTGGCCAGGGTCGAGCGCTACCTGGACGAGAACCGCGAGGAGCTGCAGATCGAGCAGATCTACTCCTGGTACAGCGAGCAGGGCTGGGCCGGCACCAAGGTCACCCTGCGCAGCGAAGGCCGCGGCCTGCGCGACCCGCTGGAGATCATGGAGCAGATCCGCAAGGAAATGCCCAAGTCGGCGCGCGGCACCGTCGGCTTCGAGCAAGGCGGCGGCCAGCAGGGCGGGCAGGGCGGCAACGACACCATCCAGGTGGGCCTGATCGGCGACTCGTCCGAGCAGCTCAAGCTGCTGGCCGAGGCCATCATCCCGCAGCTGGCCACCCGCAAGGAGCTGCGCGACGTGCGCGTGGACACCGGCGACCAGAACTCCGAGCTGGCGATCAGCGTCGACCGCGAGCGCGCCCTGTCCTACGGCTTCAGCGCCCAGGAAGTGGCGCAGTACGTCGGCATCGCCCTGCGCGGCACGCCGCTGCGCGAGTTCCGCCGCGGCGAAACCGAGGTGCCGGTGTGGGTGCGCTTCGACGGCGCCGAGCAGTTCGGCATCGAGGACCTCTCGGGCCTGAGCCTGCGCGCGCCGGACGGCACCGCCATCCCGCTGCTGTCGGTGGTGAACGTGGACATGCAGGCCTCGTCCACCCAGGTGTTCCGCCAGAACCGCCGCACCACCCTCAACATCCAGGCCAACCTGGCCGACAAGGTGACCGCGCCGGAAGCCCGCAAGGCCATGGAGGAGGTGCTGTCGGGCATGACCATGCCGGCCGGCTACCAGTGGAGCTTCGACGGCATGTTCCGCCAGAACGACGAGGCCGGCGCCCAGATGGCCTTCAACACGCTGATCGCGCTGGTGATGATCTACGTGGTGATGGCGGCGGTGTTCGAGTCGCTGCTGTTCCCGGCGGCGATCATGAGCTCGATCGTGTTCTCGATCTTCGGCGTGTTCTGGTTGTTCTGGATCACCGGCACGGTGTTCACGATCATGGCCTCGATCGGCATCCTGGTGCTGATGGGCGTGGTGGTGAACAACGGCATCGTGATGGTGGAGCACATCAACACGCTCAGGCGGCAGGGCCTGGACCGAACCGCGGCACTGGTGCAGGGCAGCCGCGACCGCCTGCGGCCGATCCTGATGACCATGGGCACGGCGATCCTGGGCATGGTGCCGATCGCGCTGAGCACCACGCAGATGGCCGGCAGCGGCCCGCCGTACTACCCGATGGCGCGCGCCATCGCCGGTGGCCTGGCGTTCTCGACCCTGGTGAGCCTGCTGTTCCTGCCCACCATCTACGCCATCCTCGACGACATGCGCGAGGCGGTGTCGGCGCGCATGCGCAAGGCCCGCGAAAAGGCGCCGCTGGCCGGCGCCGTGGCCCGGGCGGACTGACGCCCGGGTCTCAGGACAGCTTGCTGATCAGGTTGGCGCCGCCGATCCACACGGCGACGGCGGTGCCCAGGCTGGTGAGGAAGAAGTTCACCAGCACGCGCGCGACGCGGTTCTTCCACCAGCCGGAAAGATGGCCGGTGTCGTCGCGCAGGCGCAGGAAATCAGCGTAGGTGGGCTTGCGCGCCCAGGCTTCGACCAGGGCGCTCACGGTACCCGAGGCCAGCGCCGGGTGCAGCGGCGTGAGCGGCGAGGAGATGGCCGCCGCCAGGATGCTCAGCGGGTGGCCACCGGCCGCCAGGCAGCCCAGCGCGCCGCCCGCGGCGGTGATCAGCGCCCACTGCAGCACCAGCTCGCCACCCAGCTCGGCGCCGCCCTGCCAGTAGCCCCAGGCGAAACCGCCCAGCAGGAACACCGCCAGGAAGATCGTGAACCAGGGGACGTCGCTGGACTTGGGCAGCGCGTTGAGCGCGTCCAGCGCCGGCTGCGGCGCGTCCTGGTCGTTGCGCAGGTGTTCGGCCAGGCCCTTGAGGTGGCCGGCGCCAACCACGGCCAGCACTTCCTTGCCGCCTTCCGCGCCTACCTGGCGCAGGCGAGAGGCCATGAACCGGTCGCGTTCGGCGATGACCGCGTTGTACAGCGGCGGGCTGCCGGCGGCGAATTCGCCGAAGCTGGCCTCGAGGAAGTCGCCCTTCTTGAGCCGTTCGATCTCGTCCGCCTCGACGGTTTCGTCCGCCAGCAGGCTGGCGCCGAGCCCGGCAATGAGCTTGGTGCGGCCCCAGAAGCCCAGGCCGCCGAACGCGCGGCGCAGGGTGATGCCGACGTCGCGGTCGACCAGGGCCAGGCGCAGGCCGCGCTCGGTGGCGCCGGTGGCGGCGGCCTTGAGCTCGGCGCCGGGTTCCACCTTGAGCTGTTCGGCCAGCCGGCGCTGGTAAGCGGCCAGCGCCAGGTTCGCGGCCACCAGGCCGGTCTTGCCCTCGCGCAGGATCTGGAACAGGTCCAGCTTCGACAGCGCGTCGGGGTCGGTGAGGGCGCGGTGGCGCTGCTCGTCGAGTTCGACGGCGATGGTGTCGTAGCGGCCGCTGGCGAGCGCGGCGTTCACCGCGTCCACGCTGGCCTGCGACACATGCGCGGTGCCAAGCAGGGTGTAGCGCACGCCGTCGCGTTCGACGATGGCGTGGGGCTGGTCGTGCAGGCCGTCAGCCACGGCCGGGTCGGGAGCGTTCAATCGCGGTACCGCTTGAGCAGGTCGCCGTAGGCATCGATGCGTCGGTCGCGCAGGAAGGGCCAGATGCGGCGCACCTGCTCGCTGCGGCCCAGGTCCACCTCGGCCACCAGGATCGTGGCCTCGTCGGTGCCGGCCTCGGCCAGGAATTCGCCCTGCGGGCCCAGCACGTGGCTGCTGCCCCAGAAGCGGATGCCCGAGGCACCGAGCGGCGAGGGTTCGTGGCCGACGCGGTTGCAGCTCAGCACCGGCAGGCCGTTGGCCACCGCGTGGCCGCGGTGGCTGAGCATCCAGGCGCCGCGCTGGCGGTCCTTTTCATCCTGTACGTCGTCCGGGTCCCAGCCGATGGCGGTGGGGTAGAGCAGCAGGTCGGCGCCGGCCAGCGCCATCAGGCGCGCGGCTTCCGGGTACCACTGGTCCCAGCACACCAGCACGCCCAGGCGGCCGACCGAGGTGTCGATGGGTTCGAAGCCGAGGTCGCCGGGCGTGAAGTAGAACTTCTCGTAGAAACCCGGGTCGTCGGGGATGTGCATCTTGCGGTACTTGCCGGCGATGGAGCCGTCGGCTTCGAAAACCACCGCGGTGTTGTGGTAGAGCCCGGCGGCGCGGCGCTCGAACAGCGAGGACACCAGCACCACGCCGTGCTTCTTCGCCAGCGCGCCCAGCCTTTCGGTGCTGGGGCCCGGGATGGGTTCGGCGCGGTCGAACTCGGCGGTGGCCTCGTGCTGGCAGAAGTAGGCGCCGTTGTGCAGTTCCTGCAGCAGCACCAGCTTCGCGCCGCGGGCCGCGGCCTCGGCGACGCGGGCCTCGATGTTGGCCAGGTTAGCCTCGACGCTGCCGTGGTCGCGGTCCTGCACCAGGGCGACGCTCAGGGTTTTCTTGTTCATGCCAGCAGGCCTTCGGGAAGTTGCATGGTGACGCAGTGCAGGCTGCCGTTCTGCCAGATCAGCGGGCGGCAGTTCACCGGCACGATCTCGCGGCCGGGGAAGGCGGCGGCCAGCACCGCGGCGGCGGCGCCGTCGGCCGGGTCGCCGTAGGCCGGCATCAGCACCGCGCCGTTGATGATCAGGAAGTTGGCGTACGACGCCGCCAGGCGCCGTCCGTCGTCCAGGATGGGCTTGGCCCAGGGCAGCGGGAACAGCCGGTAGGGCTGGCCGTCGCGGGTGCGCAGCGCCGCGATTTCGCCGGCCATGGCGGTGAGCTCGTGGTAATGGCCGTCGGCGGGGTCGTCGCAGGCCTGGAACACGATGGCGTCGGGCGCAGCGAAGCGCGCCAGCGTGTCGATGTGGGCGTCGGTGTCGTCGCCCTCGAGGTAGCCGTGTTCGAGCCAGAGCGTGCGCGACTGCGCCAGCGCCTTCTCGAGGATGGCGGTGATTTCCTCGCGCGACTTGTCCGGGTGCCGTTCGTGCAGGCAGCGCCAGGTGCTGAGCAGGCTGCCCTGGCCGTCGGTCTCGATGCCGCCGCCCTCGAGCGCGAAATCGATGCGCTGGTGCGTGGCGGCGCCGAACACGCCGGCGGCGTGCAGCTTGCCCACCAGCTGGTCGTCCAGCCCGGCCTCGAACTTGCCGCCCCAGGCGGTGAAGTGGAAGTCGAGCAGGCGGAAGCCGGCGCCATCGCGCAGGGTGATGGGGCCCGAGTCACGCAGCCAGGTGTCGTCGTACTCCACCTCGAAGAAACGGACCCGGGCCAGGTCCACCCCGGCCGAGCCGAGCAGGCGGGCGGCGCGTTCGCGCAGGGACGGGCCGGCCACGCAGACCAGCGCCTGCTGGAAGCGGGTGACGGCGGCCACGAGGGCGACGTAGGTCTGTTCGACCTGGGCGAGCCGTTCGGCCCAGTCGGTGCCTTCGTGCGGCCACGCGATCAGGACGGCGGACTGGGGTTCCCATTCCGCCGGGAAGCGCTGGAGTTCGGACATGCTGGTTTACTGGACGGGCTTGGGGCCGATCTCGTTCGGGTTGGCCTTGGCGGCCACCGCGTCGATGACGTGGCTGTGCTCGAAGTACACCGAAAAACCGGCGTAGTCCCAGCGGGTGATCGGCGGGTTGTGCTTGCTGTCGCCCGGGCCGGCGATGGCGGCGTGCTTGCGCTCGGGGGCGCCGAAGCTGGCTTCGACCTGGGCCATGGACTGGCCCCGGGCCGGCATGGCCTGGGTCTCGGCCTTCACGCGGTCCACGAGCAGGGTGTCGGCGGATGCCGGCGCCTGCAGCAGCAGGCCGGCAGCGAGCGCCAGGGAAAGGGTCAGGGCCTTCATGGTGCACCTCCGCGGGTGCCGTCGGAATGACGGCTGGGCCCGGAATCATCGCAAAACCCGCCGGGGCGCGCCATGGCGGCTTCCCGGGGGCCACAACGGAAAACGCCGGCTTTCGCCGGCGTCTTCGCGGTAACCCGGTGGCGGCCTGCGCTCAGCGCTGGCGGGCCTTGAAACGCGGGTTGGACTTGCAGATCACGAAGACCTTGCCGCGACGGCGCACGACCTTGCAGTCGCGATGGCGGGTCTTCGCCGACTTCAGGGACGAAAGCACTTTCATGGCAATTCCTTAAAGGGGTTGGGGCGATAAAGAAGCGGAAGTATAGCCGAGTCCAAAACGGCTTGCAATACAAGCGTTTGGGCAGGCGCCGGGCGCCCGGCGGCTCAGTCCAGGTAGGCCTGGGTGAGGTTGTTGAGGTGCAGGCGCTCGGCGTCCCGGAGCAGGGGCGAGAGCAGCATCATCACCTGCACGATGCCCCGGCGGATGGCCTCGTGCTCGTCCCGGTCGCCGCGCACGCTGGCGTAGTTGAGCCAGAAGGTGGCCAGGACCAGGATGTTGGTGGCCGTGGCCTCGACTTCGGCGGCCGAGGCCCGCATGACCCCGGCCTGGACCAGCCCGCGCATGCCCGAGGTGGCGTTGTCGGCGGCCCGCTTGAGGATGCGGGCGAAGCGCAGGCGCAGGCGCCGGTTGCGGCTGAGGATGTCCACCAGGTCGCGGTAGAGGAAGCGGTAGTCCCAGATGGCCTCGAACACCAGGTGCAGCTGCAGCCAGATGTCCTCCAGGTCCCGCAGCCGGCCCTCGGGCGCCACCAGGGCGGTGTCCATGCGCTCTTCATAGCGCGCGAACAGTTGCTCGATGATGTCGTCCTTGTTGCGGAAGTGGTAGTAGAGGTTGCCCGGGCTGATTTCCAGCTCGTCGGCGATGTGGTTGGTCGTGACGTTCGGCTCGCCCTGTTCGTTGAACATGGCGAGGGAGGCGTCGAGGATGCGTTGGCGGGTCTGCCTGGCCATCGGCGGCGTCAGCCGCGCAGCTTCTTCACGAGGTCGACGTACTTCTTCATCGCGTCCTCGGGCTTGGTCCCGGCCAGCTTTTCCCAGGCCTCGTACTTGGCGGTGCCGACGAAGTCGAAGAACCCCGGCTTGGGGCCGCTTACGTCGCCCTCCGAACCCTGCTTGTAGAGGGCGTAGAGGCGGAGCATGGTGTCGTTGTCCGGCCGGTCCGGCAGGCTCATCACGTCCTGGGCGGCTTTCTGGAACTCGGCTTTCAGGTCGGCCATCTGGTGTTTCCCCACGGTTGGACCCGAGGTGATATCACGCCCCCCGGGGACGGTCAACGCGATGTTTGCCGGCGCACGGGCGCTCTGGCAAGTTAGTCGCATTCGCCCGGCCGCCCAGGCCGGCGCTCATCCAAGGGCAGGGGAGTTGTCATGGCATATTTCGTCACCGGCGCCACGGGTTTCATCGGGCGTTTCCTGGTCAGCAACCTGCTCAAGCGCAGGGGCACCGTGCACGTGCTGGTGCGCAAGGGCTCGGAGAAGAAGCTCGACGCCATCGCCACCTCGATGGGTTGGGACCGCAAGCGCATCGTGGTGGTCACCGGCGACCTGTCCAAGCCGAAGCTGGGCCTGGCGCCGGCCAAGATCAAGGCGCTGCAGGGCAAGATCCAGCACTTCTTCCACCTCGCCGCCATCTACGACCTGTCGGCCGACGCGGCCTCGCAGCAGGTGGCCAACATCGACGGCACCCGCAATGCGGTCGAGCTGGCCGCCGCGCTCAAGGCCGGCTGCTTCCACCACACCAGTTCCATCGCCGCCGCCGGCCTCTACCCGGGCGTGTTCCGCGAGGACATGTTCGAGGAAGCCGAGGGCCTGAAGGATCCCTACCTGCGCACCAAGCACGAGTCGGAAGGCATCGTGCGCAAGGAGTGCAAGGTGCCGTTCCGCATCTACCGCCCGTCGATGGTCATCGGCCATTCGAAGACCGGCGAGATGGACAAGATCGACGGCCCCTACTACCTGTTCACGCTCATCAAGAAGATGCGCCAGGCGCTGCCGCAGTGGGTGCCCACGCTGGGCATCGAAGGCGGTCGCATCAACGTGGTGCCGGTGGACTTCGTGGCCGACGCCATGGACCACATCGCCCACAAGAAGGGCCTGGACGGCCAGTGCTTCCACCTGGTGGACCCGGAGCCTATGCGCTTCGGCGAGCTGATGAACACCTTCTGCCGCGCCGCCCACGCGCCCGAGATGACCATGCGCCTGGACGCCCGCATGCTGGCCGTGGTGCCGGGCGCGGTGCGCAGCGCGGTCACCAACCTGCCGCCGGTCAAGCGCTTCACCAACATGATGCTGCGCGACCTGAAGCTGCCGCCGGCCACGCTGGCCTTCATCACCTACCCGACGCGCTTCGACACCCGCGTGGTCGAGCGCGCCCTCAAGGGCAGCAAGATCACCGTGCCGGCGCTCGACAGCTACGCCTGGCGCATCTGGGACTACTGGGAGCGCCACCTCGACCCGGACCTGTTCATCGACCGCACGCTGCGCGGCCACGTGGCGGGCAAGGTGGTGCTGATCACGGGCGGCTCCTCGGGCATCGGCAAGGCCAGCGCCATCAAGGTGGCCGAGGCGGGCGCCAAGGTCATCATCGTGGCGCGCGGCGAGGAAGAGCTGTTCAAGACCCGCGACGAAATCATCGCCGCCGGCGGCAAGTGCTGGGCCTACACCTGCGACCTCACCGACATGGCCAGCTGCGACCAGCTGGTGGCCACGGTGCTGGCCGAGCACAAGGCGGTGGACATCCTGGTCAACAACGCCGGCCGCTCGATCCGCCGCTCCATCGAGCTCAGCTACGACCGCTTCCACGACTTCGAGCGCACCATGCAGCTGAACTACTTCGGTTGCCTGCGCCTGATCATGGGCTTCCTGCCGGCCATGACCCATCGCCGCCGCGGCCACGTCATCAACATCAGCTCGATCGGCGTGCTGGCGAGCTCGCCGCGCTTTTCGGCCTACGTGGCCTCGAAGGCCGCGCTCGATGCCTTCAGCCGCTGCGCCCAGGCCGAGTTCAGCGGCAAGAACATCGCCTTCACCACCATCAACATGCCGCTGGTGAAGACGCCGATGATCGCGCCGACCAAGATGTACGACTCGGTGCCCACGCTCACGCCCGAGGAAGCCGCCGACCTGGTGGTCAAGGCCATCATCGAGCGGCCCAGCCGCGTCGCCACCCGCATGGGCATCTTCGCCGCCACGCTCAACGCGCTGGTGCCGAAGGCCTACGAGGTGATCATGAACACCGCGTTCGAGATGTTCCCGGATTCGGCCGCCGCCAAGGGCGACCGCAAGGCGCTCAAGGACGAGAAGCCGACCAACGAACAGGTGGCGTTCGCCGCGCTGATGCGCGGCGTGCACTGGTAAGGCTTACTGGCACTGCCTCCACCGCACGGGGGCGGTGGAGTCGCCGGGCGGCTCGAGCTGCAGGCGGGTGTAGCGCAGCTCCTCGTACTTGACGAGGATGGCGCAGGCGTCGTTCACCAGGCCGGTGTCGATGCCGTCGGCCTTGGCCATGCGGATCACCAGGGTCGACTGGGTGGACCAGATCGCGCTGTCGGCCTGCTCGAGTTCCGAGACTTCGGTGGCGGCGGCCAGGCGGCGCTGCATGCGCTCCTGTTCGGTGAGCTTGGCCACTTCCTCGAGTTCGCGCAGGGCCGCGTCGGCCTGCTGGGAGGCTTCGTCGGCGAAACGCGGCTCGGTTTCTGCGGGCGCCGCGGTTGCCGGCGCGTCTTCGGCGCTGGCCGCTGCGTCATCGGTGGTGGCGGGCGCGGCGGCGGCATCGGTGTCCGTGGCCACGGCAGGCGCGGGCGATTCGACCGAGGCCGGCGCCGTGGCCAGGTAGCCGCCGATGAAGACCACGATGCCCAGCAGCACGCTGCCGGCCATGCCGATGCGCTGGCCCTTGCGGATCTCGCGGGCGGCCTGGTCGCGGATGGAAGCAACCATGGCGGGCGGCGCGAAGGGCTCCACCTGCGGCCACAGGCTGCGGCCGTCCAACAGGTCCACGCCATAGCGGCGGGCCAGGTCGCGGGCGAAACCCTCGGCGCTGCCCAGGGTCACCAGGATGCCGCTGCCGGCGCCCTGGAGCTGCACGGCGTTGGCGAAATCGCGCACGTTCGCTTCGCCCAGGCGGTAGGCGGTGCCGTGTTTGTAACCCAGCAGGCAGCGCTCGTCGTCCTTGACCAGCAGGAACTCGGCGCCGCCGTCGCCGGGCTGGCGGCTGGACGGCAGTTCGGCATACCCCTTCTCGGCCATGGCCTGCAGCACCAGCCCGGCGCATTCGCGCCACTTCATGCCCGCCAGGGCCTGCACGCCGGCCCGCGTTTCCGCCAGGCGGCGACGATGCACGCCGAACCACCAGCTGCTCGCGAGCAGGGCGGCCACGGTGGCGACGACGGCGGCGATCAGGGGGCTGGAACCGAACATCCGGGAACTCCGCGCGGGGGCGACTGGGGGTGCCAGAGGATAACGCGGAAAGCCGCCGGCCAAGGCCCGGAAAAACAAAGGGCCCGGCGAGTGCCGGGCCCTTTGCCTGGATAAATTGTCCGCCAGCCGGAAACCGCAAGGGGAGGGA
This sequence comes from Arenimonas malthae CC-JY-1, assembly GCF_000747075.1. Classification (GTDB taxonomy): domain Bacteria; phylum Pseudomonadota; class Gammaproteobacteria; order Xanthomonadales; family Xanthomonadaceae; genus Arenimonas; species Arenimonas malthae. The sequence goes on along the minus strand of NZ_AVCH01000001.1, from coordinate 159,745 downwards.
GCGAACGGGTTCCGTCAGTGGCTGGCGGACAAGAAGGGGCTCACTCGCCCTGCGGCGCCACCGGCTTGGGTGCCTTGGGCAGCGCGGCCTTGCGCGGCTTGGCCGGCTTGCGAGCCGCCGGCTTCTTCGCGGCCGGCTTCTTCGCAGCGGGCTTGCGGGCCGGCTTGGCGGCGGCCTTGGCCGGGCGCGAGGCGGCGGGCTTGGACAGCTTGCGCAGCTCGGCGTTGAGTTCGTTCACGCGCTTGGTGAGTTCGGCCAGGTCCTCGCGGCCCGGCACGCCGAGGCGGTTGAGGGCGCGCTGCACGCGGGTCTCGAACACGTTCTCGAGGCGATCCCAGGTGTCGACGGCGCGCTCGCGCACCACGCCCACGCGATCCTCGACGGCATCGCGCACGGCATCGACCTTGCCGGTGGCCAGCTTGCGGGTGGTCTGCTCGATGCTCATGCCTTCCTTGACCAGGGCCTCGAACATCTTCGAACCCTCGCCCTGGGCGCGGTGGAAGGCACCCATGCCGGCCATCCAGATCTGCTGCGCGGAGCCGACGATCGAACGCGACATCTGCTCGGCCTTGGCCTGCAGGTCGGCGGGCTTGGCGGACTTCGGGCGCTTGGCGCTGGCGGCCTTGGCACGGACGGTCTTCTTCAGCTTGGCCATGGTGTCTCGACTCCGGGGTGTCTGGGGTGGGCGAAGATGCCCGAGTGGCGCCAATCTGCGCGCCGTGTCTAGAGTTTTCACACCATTGCGCGGCGGTTCTGCTCAGCGCCGGCGGGGCGTGGCGGCGCGCCGGCGGTTCGGCCGGCGGGTGCGCAACAGCACTTCCACGTCGTCGAGCGCGCGGCGCAAACGGGCGGTGGTTTCGGTCGGCGCGGGCGCCAGGCCCAGGCCGTCCATGATCGATGCGGCGGGGTTGTCCAGCACCTCGTCGCGCAGGCGCAGGCCGTGCCTGGCCAACACCGGCGCCAGTTCGGCGCGGCGCTGGCGCAGGTCGTTGAGGGTGGAGCGGAAGGCGTGTTCGCAGACGCGCTGGCGCGAGGAGTAGCTGAAGACGTTGGTGAAGAACATCTCGCCGTCGTCCTCGTTGGGCTCGAACACCACCTGGTCCACGTCGGGGTAGCGCTCGGCGTACTTCTCCAGGCCCACGCGCATGCGCGACTGCAGCAGGGTGCGGAAGGTCTGCGACAGCACCACCGGAAGGCCGCCCTCGGACAGCTTGGCCATGCCCTCGGGCGGGCGCCCGGCGGTCTTGGCGTTGAAGGGCACGAACGGGTTCACGCCCAGCATCAGGTCGATGCCGTGGTCGAGCACCACGGAGGCGTGCATGGTCCGGCGCAGCGCGCCGTCGACGAAATGATGGCCGCGGATGTCCACCGGCGGGTACAGGCCGGGCAGGGCGGAACTGGCCTGCACGGCGAGCGAGATGGGCACGTCGTCCCAGTCCTTGCTGCCGAAACGCACGGCTTCGCCGCTGTCGAGGTCCACCGCCACCACGTAGAGCCTGGCGGCCAGTTCGCGGAAGTCGTTGCTGCGGCCGCGGATGGTGAACACCTGGCGCAGGAAGCGCTCGATGCCGCGGTTGTCGAACAGGCCCGTCGGGATCACGCCGCCGAAGCGCCCGACCAGCTCGCTCAGGTGCGAGCCGGTGGGGTCGGTCAGCAGGTCCTTCCACCAGTCGAAGGCCAGGCGCGGCACGGCGGCGGCGCGGCGAACGTATTCCATGAAGGCCGGGCGCAGGAACATCTGCGGCTGGAACTTCACCTGGTCGCTGTCGCCGGTGATGAAGATGCGGCACATCTCGGCCGTGTCGAGCCGGTTGGCCAGGCCGGCGGCGAGGAAGGCGCCGGAGCTGACGCCCACGTAGACCTCGAGCCGGGTCAGGTCCAGGCCCTCCAGGGCCACGTCCAGTGCGCGCAGCGCCCCCAGTTCGTACATGCCGCCGATGGGACCGCCGCCGGCGATGGCCAGGCCGATGCGGCCCTGGCTGGGCGGTTGGCGCTTCCGGGCGGGCTGCAGAACAAGCATGCTAGGGGGAACTCCTGCGAAGGCGCGGCGATTGTAGCCGCTCCGGCCATTCCCCAAGTGTGAACCCTTCCGACGCTTCCGTGACCATGACGTTCCCGGCGAGACGGCCATGAGCCATGCCCTGCAGCGCCACCGCCTGGGCCAGCGCCTGGCCTGGCAGCAGGCGGTCAACGACCCGCTGCGCGAGCCGCGCAACCGCCTGGCCACGCTGCCGCCGCTGCGCGCCTGGCAGGCGAAGCGGCTGGCCGACAGCTTCCGCGACTTCCTGGCCAGCCCGCGCATGCGCCCGGCCGCCGAATTCTTCCTGACCGACCTCTATGGCGAGCGCGATTTTTCCGCCCGCGACCGCGACGTGGCGCGCATCCTGCCGCTGATGGCGCGGCTGCTGCCCGACACGCTGCTGGTGGCGGCGACGGACGCGATCGAGCTGGCGGTGCTCAGCCATGCCTTCGACCTGCGCATGGCCGAAGCGCTGGCGGCGCGCCCCCGGCCCGGGGCGCCGATAACGGTGGACGACTACGCCGCGGCTTACCGCGCCGCCGGCTGCCCGCGCCTGCGCCGGCACCAGATCGAATTGATCCTGGGCGTGGGCTGGACCCTGGACGCGGCGGTGCGCAAGCACGGCGTCTACAAGCTGCTGCGGGCGTCGCGCCTGCCGGCGAAGGCGGCCGGGCTGTCCGAACTGCAGGGTTTCCTGGAACGCGGCTTCTCCGCCTTCGACGCGCTGGGCGGGGCGGGGGAGTTCCTGGAGGCGATCGGCCGCCGGGAGCGGGAGGTGTCGCGGCGGCTGTTCGCCGGCGAACCCGATCCGTTCGGCGAGGGGCCTAGCCGAACTCGCGGTCGAGGTACTGGTGGATCTCGCGCTCGATCGGACCCTTGATCGCGCCCAGCAGGAAACCCAGCTGCGCCGTCACGTGCACTTCCTTGGCCGACAGCGCGATGTGACCGTCGACGCCGCCGCGCGAGAATTCCATGGTGTTGCCGTCCCAGCCGTATTCGACGTCGAACTTCTCGGCCAGGTGCTCGGCGACGCGCTCGATGGCGGCGCGGGCGTCCTTGATGCTGCGGGTGTGCTTGCGGCGGATGTCGATGTGGGACATGGGGTCCTCCTGGACGGCCTATTCTGCTTGGCTTTGCCGTATCCACCAAGGGTGCGCGCGATGGCAGCCATGCTAGATTCGCGGGCGGAGGACCCCGGATGCAACTGACGTTTCCCAACGGCGAACACCCGAACGTGCCCCTGCAGGGCGAGGTCGCCGTGGGCAGCCGCGCCGGCCTGCGGGTGAGCCTGCCGGGCAGCGGCCTGGCCGCGCACCACGCCAGTTTCACCAGCGACCGCCGCGGCCTGTGGCTGCGGGTGCCGGCCGGCGCGCCCGGCGTGCACCTCAATGCGCGGCCGGTGCAGCGCCTGGCCCAGCTGCGGCCGGGCGACCTGGTCTGCCTGGACAAGCTGCGCGTGGTGGTCCGGGCCGACGACGAGCCCGCCATCGAACGCCGCATCCCGGCCTCGGCCCCGGCCGCCATGAACGAGGCCCAGCGCGTGGCCGCCGCCCGCGTGGTGCTGCGCGGCCTGAGCGGCCAGCATTTCGGCCGCAGCTACACGCTCACCGAACCGCGCACGCTGGGCCGCGCGCCCTCGGCCGACATCCGCCTGGACGACCCGGCCGTCGCCGACCGGCACGCCGTGGTGGAACTGCATGGCGACCGCGTGGTGCTGCGCGCCATCGGCAACGGCGGCGAATCGAGCCTGGTGAACGGCGTGCCGGTGCGCGACGCGGTGCTGTCGCCGGGCGACCAACTGGTGGTGGAACAGCACCGCTTCGTGCTCGAGGCCCCCGGCTTGCCGCTGCGCGGGCAATCGGGCGCGGGCAAGCCCGCCGCCTCCACGCATACGCAAACGCTGGCCGCGGTGAACGTGCCCGTCGCCCGCGACCCGGCCCCCGGCCCCGAACCGACGGCGCCGGTCCCGCCGGCCCGCGACCCCGGCGCGCTGTGGTGGTTGATCGCCGCGGCCACCGTGCTGGCGGCGGCCATGACGGCGCTGCTGGTCTACGCGCCCTGAGGCGCCGGGCGGCGCAGCCGCCACCACAGGCGCAGCCCCAGGAGCACCGCCAGGATCGCGGCGTAGATCGCCGGTTCGCGCAGGTCCGACTTCACCAGCCACAGGAAATGCAGCACCGCCAGTGCGCCGGCCAGGTAAACCGCCCGGTGCAACTGTCCCCAGCGCCGACCCAGCCGGCGCATCCAGCCGCGGGTGGACGTGAGCGCCAGCGGCAACAGCAGCAGCCAGGCGGTGAAGCCGGCCGTGATGTAGGGCCGCTTGGCGATGTCCTCGAAGACCTGCGCCCAGAAGCCGCCCAGGTCGAGCACCAGGTAGGTGGCCAGGTGCAGGCAGGCGTAGAAGAACGCATACAGTCCCACCAGTCGCCGGAACCGCAGCGGCCAGGGCTGTCCCAGCAGCCGCCGCAGGGGCGTCAGCGCCAGGCCCAGAAGGAGCAGGCGCAGGGCCCAGTCGCCGGTGAAGTGGGTGATGGCGGCGACCGGGTCGGCGCCCAGGCCGTCTTCGACCACCGCCCGTACCAGCCAGGCCAGCGGCCACAGCGCCAGCGCGTGCGCCAGCGCCTTCAGCCCGACCCAGCGCGCGTCGACGCGGCGGGCCGCTAGAACCATTTGCGCAGGTCCATGCCCGAATACATCGCCGCCACCTGCGCGCCGTAGCCATTGAAGGGCAGGGTGGCGATGCGCTCGGCGAACACCCGGTTGCCCTCGCCGGCGATCCGGCGCTCGCTGCGCTGGCTCCAGCGCGGGTGGTCCACGTCGGGGTTCACGTTCGAGTAGAAGCCGTATTCCGAGGGCTGGGCCAGGTTCCAGCTGGTGGCGGGCATCCGTTCGGTGAAGTCGATGCGCACGATCGATTTGATGCTCTTGAAGCCGTACTTCCACGGCACGACCAGGCGCAGCGGAGCGCCGTTCTGGTTCGGCAGCGGCTTGCCGTACAGGCCGGTCGCGAGCAGCGTGAGCGGGTTCATGGCCTCGTCCAGGCGCAGGCCTTCGCGGTAGGGCCAGTCCAGCGCCGGGAAGCGGATGCCGGGCATCTGCACGGGGTCGGCCAGCGTGGTGAAGGCCACGTACTTCGCCCGCGAGGTTGGTTTGAAGCGCCGGAGCACCTCGCCCAGCGGTACGCCCTGCCAGGGCACCACCATCGACCAGCCTTCGACGCAGCGCAGGCGGTAAATGCGGTCCTGCACCGCGTGCGGCCGCAGGAAATCCTCGAGCCCGAAGGTGCCGGTGAGCTCGGCTTCGCCGCCCACCACCACGGCCCAGGGCGAGGGCTTGAGGGTGTGGGCGTTGCGGGCCGGGTCGGCCTTGCCGGTGCCGAACTCATAGAAGTTGTTGTAGCTGGTGACGTCCTCCCAGCGCGTCGGGGCCTCGCGGGTGCGGAAACCGTCGGGGCTGTCGGTGGCCGCGACGGCGGTCGCCACGGGAGCGGCGTCTTCGGCCCCGGCGCAGCCGGCCAGGGCCAGCAGCGGGCTGGCCAGGCCCAGGCCCAGCAACTGCCGGCGGGCGCGGTAGACCGGTTCGGGCGTGATTTCCGACGGCGGCGGGGCGGGGTAGTCGAATCGGCGCATGGCGGGCTCCGGGGCCCCGTCTTGGGGGGCGAATGGGGTGGCTATACTCCGGACTGAGGGGTCCTGGGGGAAAAAGGATGCGCCTGGCCGAGGCGTTCGAATCATCCACCAGCGTGGTGGCGGTGATGCGCGGCAGCGATGGCGTCTTCCTCGGCGTCAACGCCGCGTTCGAGCGTAGCACCGGCTACCGTCGCGAACAGGTGATAGGCCGGCTGCCGATCGAAATCGGCCTGTGGCCCGACCCCGCCTTCCGCGCCCGGATCTGGAGCGTGCTGCGCGCCGAGCAGCGGGCCGTTGCGCTACCCATGAGCCTGGCCTGCGCCGACGGCCGGCTGCGCCCGGGCCACCTGAGCGTGGAGTTCGCCCGCGACGGCGGCGAAACGGTGGTGTTCTGCCTGGTGCACCTGGACCCCGACCAGGCGGCGCCGCCGACGGACGAGGCCGTGGTGCCCGACGGCTTCTACCGATCGCTTTACCTGGCGGCGTCGGAAGGCATCTACCGCAGCCTTCCCGGCGGCGGTTTCCTCGACGTGAACCCGGCGATGGCGCGCATCCTCGGCTTCGCCTCGCCGGCCGAACTGCTGGCCGAGCGGGGGCGCGACGCGGCTTCGATGTACGTCGACGCCGCGCACGGGGCGCGCGTGCACGCGCGCCTGCTGGCCGGCGAGCGCCTGGAGCGCGAGCGCGCCCGGGTGCGGCGCCGCGACGGCGCGGTGATCTGGGTGAGCGAGAACAGCCGCGCCATCTTCGGCGAGGCCGGCCAGGTGCTGTTCTTCGAAGGCTCGCTGGTGGACATCACCGCCCAGGTCGAAGCCGAGCAGGCGTTGCTGCGTTCGGAGAGCAAGTACCGCACCCTGGTCGAGCACAGCCAGGTGGGCGTGTTCATCATGGCCGGCGATCGCTACACCTACGCCAACCAGGCCTTCGCCCAGATGCTCGGTTACCGCGAGGACGACCTGGTGGGGCGTGGCTACCGCGAAATCATGGCGCCCGATGCCGTGCCGCAGTCCGAGCGCCGCAACCAGGACCGGCTGGCCGGCCGTCCCGTGCCGCCTGATTTCGAGACCGTGCTGATCCATCGCGAAGGCCGCCGCGTGCACGTGAAGGTGAGCATCGGGCCGGTGCTGCTGGACGGGGTGGAGCACCTCACCGGCACCGTGCTAGACATCACCCGCCAGCGCGAGGCCGAGGAGCGCCTGCGTTACCACGCCACCCATGACCCGCTCACCGGCCTGCCGAACCGCATGCTGTTCAACCAGCGGCTGGCCGGGGCCATGCTGGAGGCCAGCCGCGGCGGCGACCCGTCCTATGCCGTGCTCTTCCTCGACCTGGACGGCTTCAAGTGGGTCAACGACAGCCTGGGCCATGGCGCCGGCGACCGGCTGCTTGTGCAGATCGCCCGCCGGCTCGAGGACTCGCTGCTCAGGGACGTGCTGATCGCCCGCTACGGCGGCGACGAGTTCACCCTGCTGCCCGACGGCCGCTGCGACCGCGACCGCGCCATGGCGATCGCCCGCGCCGTGATCGGCCTGTTCGAGCAGCCCTTCGACGTGGGCGGCCAGCAGGTGTTTTCCTCGGCCAGCGTGGGCATCGTCGTGGGCCGCCGCGAATACGAATCGCCCGACCAGGTGCTGCGCGACGCCGACACCGCCATGTACCGGGCCAAGGCCGTCGGCAAGTCGGGCTTCGTGGTGTTCGACGAAGGCATGCACCAGGAGGCGCTGAGCCGCCTGCAGCTGGAAACCGACTTCCGGCTGGCCTTCGAGCGCGCCGAATTCCGCCTGCATTACCAGCCCATCGTCGAGCTGGCCAGCGGGCGGCTGGTGGGCGCCGAGGCGCTGGTGCGCTGGTGGCACCCCCGCCGAGGCCTGCTCACGCCCGCCGACTTCCTTCCGCTCGCCGAGGAGACCGGCCTGATCGTCGACCTCGATGCCTGGGTGCTGCGCGAGGCCTGCCGCCAGCTCGGCGACTGGCGCGCGCGGGTGCCGGACTTCGCCGCGCTGTCGATGAACGTCAACGTGGACGAGCGGCAGATGGTGTCGCCCGGCATCGTCGAGGAGGTGTTCACCTTGCTGCAGTCGCACCGCATCCCGCCCGACCGCCTGCGCCTGGAAGTGACCGAAACCGCCTTCCGCGCCGGCCGCGGCCAGGCCGAGCAGCGGCTGCTGTCGCTCAAGGCGCTGGGGGTGGGGCTGGTGGTGGACGACTTCGGCACGGGCTATTCGTCGCTGGAATCGTTCGCGGCCTCGCCCTTCGACGCCCTGAAGATGGACCAGGTGTTCATCCGCGACATCGAAACCAACCCGCGCCACCGCGCCATCGTGCGAACCATCACCAGCTTCGCCGACGAACTGGGCCTGGCCCTGACCGCCGAGGGCATCGAAACCCCGGCCCAGCGCGAGCGCCTGCGCGCCATCGGCTGCCAGTACGGGCAGGGGTATCTGTTCTCGCCGGCCCTGCCGGCCGACGAGTTCGAGCAATTGCTCTCCGGGACCGCGCGCATCGTCGGTTGAGTCGTCTTCCGAGGCGCGGCGACGCCGTGCTAATTTGCCAACGCATTCCCGCGAGGTGTTCCCCCATGTCACGCGCCTTCAACTTCAGCGCCGGCCCGGCCGCGCTGCCCGAACCCGTGCTTCGCCAGGTCCAGGCCGAACTGCTCGAGTGGCAGGGCGAGCGTGCCTCGGTCATGGAGGTCAGCCACCGCGGCAAGGCCTTCATCGACTGCGCCGCCGCCGCCGAGCGCGACCTGCGCGAGCTGATGGCGATCCCGGACGACTACTACGTGCTGTTCCTGCAGGGTGGCGCCACCACGCTCTCGGCGCTGCTGGCCCTGAACCTGGCCGGCCCCGCGCAGGGCGCCGACTTCGTGCTGACCGGCCACTGGGGCGAGAAAGCCCTGGAAAACATGAAGCCCTCGCTCAAGGCCCGCGTGGCCGCCAGCGCGAAGGACGGCGGCTATACGTCCATCCCCGACCGCGCCGGCTGGCAACTCGACCCCAGCGCTGCCTTCCTGCACTACACCCCGAACGAAACCATCCACGGCGTCGAGTTCCACGACATCCCCGACGCCGGCGGCGTGCCGCTGGTGGCCGACGTGTCCTCGAACTTCCTGTCGCGGCCGATGGACGTCTCGCGCTTCGGCGTGCTCTACGGCGGCGCCCAGAAGAACCTCGGCCCCTCGGGCCTGGCCATCGCCATCGTCCGCAAGGACCTGCTGGGCAGGCACGGCCGCGAGCTGCCGCCGATCTTCGAGCTGCTCAACCAGGCCAAGAACGATTCCATGTTCAACACCCCGCCCACCTTCGCCTGGTACGTGCTGGGCCTGGTGCTGCAGTGGGTGAAGGCCCAGGGCGGCGCGGCCGCGATGGGCGAGCGCAACGGCCGCAAGGCGGCCCTGCTGTATTCGGCCATCGACGGTTCCGGCGGTTTCTACCGCAACACCGTGCAGCCCTCGGCGCGCTCGTGGATGAACGTGCCCTTCTTCCTGCCCGACGAGGCCCGCGAGAAGGCCTTCCTGAAGGAGGCCGAGGCCGCCGGCCTGCTGGGCCTGAAGGGCCATCGCGCGGTCGGCGGCATCCGCGCCTCGATCTACAACGCCATGCCCGAGGCGGGCGTGCAGGCGCTGGTGGACTTCATGGCCGACTTCGCGCGGCGCCACGGCTGAGCCATGCCCAGCCGCAAGCCACCACCGGGCAAGTCGCGCAAACCGCCCGCCCCCAAGGCGCCGCCGGTGCTGTCGGAGGTGCGCGAGCGCATCGACGGCATCGACCGCCAGATCCAGGCGCTGATCGCCGAGCGCGCCCGCTGGGCGCACCAGGTCGGCAAGGCCAAGGGTCCGCTCAAGGCGGCGGTGGACTACTACCGCCCCGAGCGCGAGGCGCAGGTGCTGCGCCAGGTGCTCGACCGCAACGACGGCCCGCTCAGCGACGAAGTGCTGCTGCGCCTGTTCCGGGAAATCATGTCGGCCTGCCTCGCCCAGCAGGAGCCGCTCAAGGTCGGCTACCTCGGGCCCGAGGGCACCTTCTCGCAGCAGGCGCTGCACAAGCACTTCGGCCATTCGGCCAAGGGCCTGCCGCTGGGCAGCATCGAGGAAGTGTTCCAGGAGGTCGAGGCCGGGCATGCCGATTTCGGCGTGGTGCCGGTGGAAAACTCGGGGCAGGGCACCATCCAGTCCACGCTGGACATGTTCCTGACCTCGTCGCTGAAGATTTGCGGCGAGGTCGAACTGGCCGTGCACCAGTACCTGATGTCGCGCACCGGCCGGCTCGAGGACATCGAGCGGGTGTATTCGCACCCGATGTCCCTGGCCCAGTCCAAGGCCTGGCTGCGCCAGCACCTGCCCAAGGCCGAGAAGATTGCGGTCTCGAGCAATGCCGAGGCGGCGCGCCGCGCCCGTGGTGCCGACGACTCGGCCGCCATCGCCGGCGAAAACGCCGGCCATGTGTACGGCCTCAAGTCCATCGCCGGTCCCATCGAGGACCGGCCGGACAACACCACGCGCTTCCTGGTGCTGGGCCGAGAACTGTTCCCGCCCAGCGGCCATGACCGCAGCTCGCTGCTGGTGTACGTGCGCGACCAGCCCGGCGCGCTCTACAACGTGCTCAGCCCGTTCGCGCGCCACGGCGTCAGCATGAACCGCATCGAATCGCGCCCCGCGCACACCGGGCGCTGGCAGTACGCCTTCTTCATCGACGTCGGCGGCCACGTGCAGGACGGCCCCGTCGCCGATGCGCTGGCCGAGCTGGGCGAATACGCCACCGACATCAAGGTCCTCGGGTCCTACCCGGTGGCGCTGCTCTGAGCATGGACGAGGCCGCCTTCGCCGCCCTGGCCCAGCCGGGCCTGCAACGCCTGCGGGCCTACGACCCGGGCCTGGACCTGGTGGCCCTGCGCCGCGCCCACGCCAGCCTGGTCGAACTGGGCTCGAACGAAAACAGCCTGGGCCCCAGCCCGGCGGCGCGCGCCGCCGCGGCGGCCGCGCTGGCCGACATCCACCGCTACCCGGACCCGCTGGGCGGCGACCTCAAGCGCGCCATCGCGGCCCACCATGGCCTGGAGCCGGCGCGCGTGCTGCTGGGCAATGGCTCGCACGAATTGCTGATGATGCTGGCCCAGGCTTTCGCCGGCCCGGGCCTGGACGTGGTGGCCTCGCGCTATGGCTTCGCCGTGTACGCGCTGGCCGCGCAGGCGGCGGGGGCGCGCCTGGTGCTTGCCGAGGCCCTGCCGGCCGGGCACGCCATGGCCCGCGGCCACGACCTCGAAGCCCTGGCCGCCGCCATCACGCCGCAGACGCGCGTGGTCTACCTGGCCAACCCCAACAACCCCACTGGCACCTGGTTCACCGGCGCCGCCTTCGAGGGCTTCCTGGACCGGGTGCCGCGCACGGCGCTGGTGGTGGTGGACGAGGCCTACCTCGAATACGTCACCGACCCGGCGCTGCCCTCCGCGGTGCGGCTGCTGCCGCGCTTCCCGAACCTGGTGGTCACGCGCACCTTCTCCAAGGCGCACGGCCTGGCCGGGCTGCGCGCCGGCTACCTGCTGGCCGCGCCCGGCCTGGTGGCGGTGATGGAGCGGCTGCGCGAGTCGTTCAACGTCAACGGCCCCGCGCTGGCGGCCTGCGAAGCAGCGCTGGCCGACACCGCCCACGTCGAGTACGTGCGCCGCGCCAATGCCGCGGAACGCGAGGCCCTGGCCGATGCGCTGCTGGCGCGCGAGCTGGCCGTGTCGCCGTCCCAGGCCAACTTCCTGCTGGTGGATTTCGGCCGCGATGCGGCGCCGCTCGAAGCCGGCCTGGTCGCCCGCGGCGTCGTGCCACGGCCCATGGCGGGTTATGGCCTGCCCACCTGCCTGCGCCTGACGGTGGGCACGCGCGAGGAAAACCGCCGGCTTCTCCAGGCGCTCGACGAGGTGCTGGCGTGAGCGGCGCGCCGCTGGACTGGCTGGCCGGGCAGGGCAAGGCGCTTACCGGTGAAATCACCGTGCCGGGCGACAAGTCGGTCTCGCACCGCGCGGTGATGCTCGCGGCGATCGCCGAGGGAGAATCGTCGGTCGAAGGCTTCCTTGAAGGCGAGGACACCCGGGCCACCGCCGCCATCTTCGGCCAGCTGGGCGTGCGCATCGAGGCGCCCAGCCCGAGCCGGCGACGGATCCACGGCGTCGGCCTGCACGGCCTTCGCGCCGCCGCCGGCCCGCTCGATTGCGGCAACGCCGGCACCGGCATGCGCCTGCTGGCCGGGCTGCTGGCTGGCCAGGCCTTCGACAGCGAGTTGGTGGGTGATGCCTCGCTTTCGCGCCGGCCGATGGGCCGCGTGATCGAGCCACTGCGCCGCATGGGCGCCCGCATCGAGGCGCGCGAGGGCGGGTTGCCGCCACTTAGAATCCTCGCTAACAATGGCTTGCAAGCCATTGATTATGAATTGCCTGTTGCCAGCGCGCAGGTGAAATCCGCGGTCCTGCTGGCGGGCCTGTACGCCCGCGGCGAAACCGTGGTGCGCGAACCGCACCCCACCCGCGACTACACCGAGCGCATGCTCTCGGCCTTCGGCTGGCCGGTGCGCTTTTCGCCCGGCCTGGCCCGCCTCGAAGGTGGCCACCGCCTGCGCGCCACCGACGTGCAGGTACCGGCGGATTTCTCCTCGGCCGCGTTTTTCCTGGTCGCCGCCTCGCTGGTCCCGGGGTCCGACCTGCTGCTGCGCCGGGTCGGCATGAACCCGCGGCGCACCGGCCTGCTGGCCGCGCTGCGCCTGATGGGCGCCGACATCAGCGAATCCGGCGCCGGCGAGCAGGGCGGTGAACCGGTGGCCGACCTGCGGGTCCGGCACGCCCGCCTGCGCGGCATCGCCGTGCCCGAAGCCCTGGTGCCGGACATGATCGACGAGTTCCCGGCGCTGTTCGTGGCCGCCGCGCTGGCCGAGGGCGAAACCCGGGTCAGCGGCGCGGCCGAGCTGCGCGTGAAGGAGTCGGATCGCATCGCGGTCATGGCCTCGGCCCTGCGCGCCCTGGGCGCCGACATCAGCGAAACCCCCGACGGAGCCCATATCCGCGGCGGCCGCCTGGCCGGCGGGCAGGCCGACAGCCACGGCGACCACCGCATCGCCATGAGCCTGGCCATCGCCGCCCAGCTCGCCTCGGGCGAGGTGCGCATCGGCGACTGCGCCAACGTGGCCACGTCCTTCCCCGGTTTCGTCGAATTGGCCCGCTCGGCCGGCTTCGGCCTGCGGGCGGCCCCGCCCATCCTCTAGAATCCCGGCCATGCCCCGCATCCCCGTGCTCACCATCGATGGCCCCTCCGGTTCCGGCAAGGGCACCATCAGTCGCGCCGTGGCCGAACGCCTCGGCTGGCATTACCTCGATTCCGGCGCCCTGTACCGGGCGGTCGGCCTGGCCGCAGCTTGGGAGGGGGTGGACCTGAGCGACGCCGAGGCGGTGGCCCAGTGCGCCGCCCGCACCGAGATCCGGTTCGAGACCCAGGGCGCCGGCGAGCCCCACGTGATCGTCAACGGCAAGGACGCCACCCGCCAGCTGCGCATGGAAACGGCCGGCGCGGCGGCCTCGGCCATCGCCGCCCACCCCCCGGTGAGGGCCGCCCTGGTGGACCTGCAGCACCGGTTCCGGCGCGCCCCCGGCCTGGTGGCCGACGGCCGGGACATGGGCACCGTCATCTTCCCCGACGCCCCCTACAAGGTCTTCCTGACGGCAAGCGCCGAGGAAAGGGCCAAAAGGCGGCATAAGCAGTTGAAGGAAAAAGGGGTTTCGGTTAATCTTGACAGTCTGCTGCACGAAATCGCCGCTCGCGACGAGCGCGATGCCGGGCGTGCGGTGGCGCCCCTGAGACCCGCGGACGACGCGGTGGTCGTGGACTCCACCGGCACGCCCATCACCGAGGTGATCGAGCGCGTGTTGGCTGTGCTGCCGGAAAAACTCCGCCAGCCCCGCCAGGACTGATCCCCCGGCGCATCCCGTCCCCACGGGGGCGACTTCCCAGGCAGAAACGGTCCCGCGCCCGATGGCGCGGGGTATTCCCACGCGCATCCAGCGCCAACAGGTGGGTCGCGGCGGAGCCGCCGGCCCGTGTGTCCAACCGAGTATCCAACAATGACTGAATCTTTCGCTGAACTGTTCGAGCAGAGCCAGAACGCCCTCTCCAAGCTCAAGCCGGGCGCCATCGTCTCCGGCACCGTGGTCGAGGTGCGTTCGGACGTGGTCGTCATCAATGCCGGCCTGAAGTCCGAGGGCATCATCCCCATCGAGCAGTTCCGTAACGAAGCCGGCGAGCTCGAAGTCGCCGTCGGCGACACCGTCAAGGTCGCCCTCGAGTACCTCGAGAACGGCTTCGGCGAGACCGTGCTGTCGCGCGAGAAGGCCAAGCGCGCCATGGTGTGGGACGAACTCGAGGCTTCCATGGAAGCCGGCGAGATCGTCACCGGCCGCATCTCCGGCAAGGTCAAGGGCGGCTTCACCGTCGACATCCGCGACGTCCGCGCGTTCCTGCCGGGTTCGCTGGTCGACGTGCGCCCGGTCCGCGACCCGGGCTACCTCGAGGGCAAGGAACTCGAGTTCAAGATCATCAAGCTCGACCGCAAGCGCAACAACGTCGTCGTCTCCCGCCGCGCGGTGGTCGAGTCCGAGTCGAGCGTCGAGCGCGAGCAGCTGATGGAGCGCCTGCAGGAAGGTGCCGTCATCAAGGGTGTCGTCAAGAACCTCACCGATTACGGCGCGTTCGTGGACCTGGGCGGCATCGACGGCCTGCTGCACATCACCGACATGGCCTGGAAGCGCGTGCGCCACCCGTCCGAAGTCGTCAACGTCGGCGACGAGCTCGACGTGCGCGTGCTGAAGTTCGACCGCGAGCGCAACCGCGTCTCGCTGGGCCTGAAGCAGCTGGGCGACGATCCGTGGGACAACATCGCCCGTCGCTACCCGACCGGCGCCCGCCTGTTCGGCAAGGTCTCCAACGTCACCGATTACGGCGCGTTCGTCGAGATCGAGCCGGGCGTGGAAGGCCTGGTGCACGTGTCCGAGATGGACTGGACCAACAAGAACGTCAACCCGTCGAAGGTCGTCCAGCTGGGCGACGAGCTCGAGGTGATGGTCCTGGACGTCGACGGCGAGCGCCGCCGCATCTCGCTGGGCATCAAGCAGTGCACCCCGAACCCGTGGGAGGCCTTCTCGGCCCTGCACAAGAAGGGTGACAAGGTTTCCGGCCAGATCAAGTCGATCACCGACTTCGGCATCTTCATCGGCCTGGACGGCGGCATCGACGGCCTGGTGCACCTGTCCGACATCTCCTGGAACACCACCGGCGAAGACGTCGTCCGCAACTTCAAGAAGGGCGACAACCTGGAAGCCGTCGTGCTGGCCGTCGACCCCGAGCGCGAGCGCATCTCGCTGGGCGTCAAGCAGCTCGAGCAGGATCCGGTGGGCCAGTACATGGCCGGCACCCAGAAGGGTTCGATCGTCAACGGCGTGGTCAAGGAAGTCGACGCCCGCGGTGCGACCATCGAGCTCGAGGGCGGCGTCGAGGGCTACATCCGTGCCAACGACATCGCCAAGGAGCGCGTCGAGGACGCCACCCAGTACCTGAAGGTCGGCGACAAGGTCGAAGCCAAGTACATGGGCATGGACCGCAAGGGCCGCACCATGCAGCTCTCGATCCGCGCCAAGGACGAGGCCGAGCTGCAGGAGACGATGGCGGAGGTCAACAAGTCCTTCGACGCGTCCTCCGGCACCACCAAGCTGGGCGCCCTGCTGCGCGAGCAGCTGAACAAGGGCGAGTAAGCCCGCTGTACCGGCGCGTGGCCCGGGGAAACCCGGGCCACGCCGCCACCCCAGAACCGACCGAGGGACCGCCCGGAGATGACCAAGTCCGAACTGATCGAGGTGCTGTCGCGTCGCCAGGCCCATCTCAAGGCCGACGACGTGGACCTGGCCGTCAAGACCCTGCTCGAGATGATGAGCGGTGCCCTGACGCAGGGGGAGCGCATCGAGATCCGCGGCTTCGGCAGCTTCTCCCTGCATTTCCGTCCGCCGCGCCTGGGCCGCAATCCCAAGACCGGCGACTCCGTGGCCCTGCCCGGAAAGTACGTCCCGCATTTCAAGCCCGGCAAGGAACTGCGCGACCGGGTCAACGGCGCTCCGGTGGCCTCCGAAGGCTGAGCTTGGGGCCCGCAATGGGCTAAGCTTGCCGGTGCCCGGAACCGGACTTCCCGCGGATGCGACTGATCAAGGCCATTCTCGCGCTGCTCTTCGTTGCCTTCGGCGTGCTGTTCGGCGCGCTCAACCGCGACCCCGTCCGCATCGACCTGGGTTTCCTGAGCATCGACACCCTTTCCCTGGGCACCAGCCTGCTGCTGGCCCTGCTGGCCGGCGCCCTGCTGGCCGGCTTCGTGCTCACCGCCACCGTCATCTGGCCGCTGCGCCACCGCCTGCGGCGTGGCCAGCCCCTGGCCGCCACGCCGGCCTCCGGCACGGAATCCCATGACTGAACTGGCCTGGCTGTTGCTCCTGCTGCCGGTCGCGGCGGGTGGCGGCTGGCTGGCGGGCCGCCGTGGCGGCGAGCGTCGCGGCGGCGCCCGCGTCTCGCGCCTGTCGAACACTTATTTCCGGGGCCTGAACTACCTGCTCAACGAACAGCAGGACAAGGCCATCGAAGTCTTCCTGCAGATCGCCGCCGTGGACAAGGACACGGTGGAAACCCAGTTCGCGCTCGGCCACCTGTTCCGTCGCCGCGGCGAAGTGGATCGCGCGATCCGCCTGCACCAGAGCCTGGTGGCCCGGCCCGGGCTGAGCGACGAGCAGAAGACCCGCGCCGTGCTGGCCCTGGGCGAGGACTACATGCGCGCCGGCCTGCTCGACCGCGCCGAGACCCTGTTCACCGACCTGGTGCGCATGGGCGTGCTGGCGCCGCAGGCGCTGCGCCACCTGATCTCGATCTACCAGGCCGAGCGCGACTGGGGTAAGGCGATCGAACACGCGCGCCAGCTGGAAAGCGCCGGCGGCGAACCGATGGGCAAGCTCGTCGCCCAGTTCCACTGCGAACTGGCCGAGAAGGCGCGGCTGGCCGGCGACATCGACCAGGCGCGCCAGCACGTGGCCGATGCCTACGCCGCCGACAGCCACTCGGTGCGCGCGGGCCTGGTCGAAGGCCGCCTTGAACTGGCCGCGGGCAACGACGCCGCCGCCATCCGCGCCTTCGAACGCGTGGCCCGCCATGACATCGAATTCCTGCCGGAAATCCTGGAACCGCTGCTCGGCTGCTACGAGCGCCGCGGCGAAGGCGCGCGCGCCCGCGGTTTCCTGATGGAGATGATCGAACACTACCCGGGCGTGTCGCCGGTGCTGGCGATCTCGCGCATGATCGAGCGCGAGGAGGGCAAGACCGCCGCGCTGGCCTTCCTGTCGCGGCAACTCAAGGAGCGGCCCTCGGTGCGCGGCGAGGCGGCCTTCATCGAACTGAGCCTGCGTGACGCCGACACCGACCCGGCCGTCGCGCTCAAGACGCTCAAGCAGATCACCGAACAGCTGGTCGTGCGCACGCCGGGCTACCGCTGCCAGCGCTGCGGCTTCGGCGCGCGGGCGCACCACTGGCAGTGCCCGGGCTGCAAGTCCTGGGGCAGCATCAAGCCGGTGCACGGCGCGGTCAGCGAGTGAACCCCATGCCGCCCCTGTGGATGCTGGCGATCGCCTCGCTGGCGGCCTCCTTCCTGCTGGCCTGGGGCTGGCGCGGCTGGGCGCTGCACCGCGGCCATGTCGACCACCCGGGCGAGCGCCGCCTGCACCAGGTGCCCACGCCGCGCGGCGGCGGCATCGGCATCGCGGTGGTGCTGCTGCTGGCGTCGGCCTGGCTGGGCGAGGGCAGGGAGGCGTTCGCGCTGGGCCTGGTGCTGTGCGCGGGCGCCGGCCTGGCCGACGACCTGAGGCCACTGCCGCCGGCATTGAAGCTGCTGCTGCAGGCGGCCGGTGGCCTGAGCCTGGCCTGGGCGTTCCCGCTGCTGCCGGAATGGCTCGGGCATCCGCTCGGCACCGCCGTCGCCCTGCTGTTCGTGGTCGGCCTGGTGAACGTCTGGAACTTCCTGGACGGCAGCAACGGCATGGCCACCACGCAGGCGCTGCTGGCGGCACTGGGGCTGGCCTTGCTGGCGCCGTCCGCGCCGGGCCTGGGCTGGCTTGCCGTGGCCCTGGCCGCGGCGTGCCTGGGTTTCCTGCCGCTGAATTTCCCGCGCGCGCGGCTGTTCCTGGGCGACGTGGGCAGCCATGCGCTGGGTTACGGCGTGGCGGCGCTGGGCCTGGTGGCCGCGTCGCAGCTTGAAGCCGGGCAGGCCTGGCTGCTGCTGTTGCCGCCGTCGGTGATGCTGATCGACGCCGGCCTCACGCTGGTGGCACGGGCAGGCCGCCGGCAGGTGCTCTGGCAGGCGCACCGCGAACACCTCTACCAGCGCGCCGTCGCCCATGGCTGGAGCCATGCCGGCGTCTGCGCGCTTTACGCCGCCTGGACGGTGGCCGCCTGCGCGCTGGCGCTCGCGGTCGCGGGCCTCGCGCCGCCGTGGCCGCTGGCCGCCTGCGCGCTGGCCTACGTCGCGGGAACCTTGCTGCACGCCGCCCTGGGCCGCCGCTGGCCGCGCCCGGGCGAAACCCTGGAGTCCGTTGGATGAAGTTGAACCTGGGAGCCCTGTCGAGCCGGGTGCCGCGCCTGCTGATCGTGCTGCACGACCTGGTGATGGTGGCGCTGGTCTGGCTGGGCTTGCGTTGGCTGGCCGGCGTGGCCGGCGCGCCGCCGGCGCCGTCGCTGGGCATCGAGCTGCTGGTGGCGGTCGGCACGCAGGGCCTGGTGCTGCGCGCGGTGGGCCTGTACCAGGGCCTGTGGCGGTTCGCGAGCCTGCCCGACCTGGCCAACCTGGTGCGCGGCGCCCTGGCCGGCGTACTGCTCATCGTGGCGCTGCTGTTCCTGCTGGGCGTGCTGCCGGACGTGCCGCGGCGCGTGCTGTTCCCATACCCGATCGCGCTGGTGTTCATGCTGGGCCTGCCGCGCCTGCTGTACCGGCTGTGGAAGGACTACCGCCAGGCCTCGCACCGCGCCGACGCCAAGCGCGTGCTGGTGCTGGGCGCCGGCCGCACCGCCGAAACCCTGCTGCGCGACCTGCGCAGCGACGGCCGCTACCAGCCCGTGGGCCTGCTCGACGACAACGTCGCGCTCAAGGGTGCCAAGGTGCAGAGCGTGCCGGTACTGGGCACGCTCGACGAGCTGCCGTACCTGGCGCAGGAAACCGCGCCCAACCTGATCGTCATCGCCATGCCCTCGGCCAGCGCCGCCGAGATGCAGCGCGTGGTGGCCCTGTGCGACGAAACCGGCCTGCCGTTCCGCACCGTGCCGCGCCTGTCCGACATGCTCGCCGGCAAGCCGCAGCGGCTTGAACTCAGCGAAGTGCGCATCGAGGACCTGCTGGGCCGCCAGCCGGTGCAGTTCGACGCGCAGTCGGGCGCCGGCACCGTGGCCGGGCGCCGCGTGATGGTGACCGGCGCCGGCGGTTCCATCGGCTCGGAGCTGGCGCGCCAGTGCGCCGCTGCGGGCGCCGCCTCGGTGCTGCTGTTCGAACGCGCCGAACTGCCGCTCGACGAGATCACGACCGAACTCCAGCGCGAATTCCCGCAGGTCGAGGTCCGGCCGTTGCTGGCCGATTGCGGCGACGCCACCGCCTGCCGCATCGCCCTGGCCGGCGGCATCGATTACGTCTTCCACGCCGCCGCCTGCAAGCAGGTGCCGATGCTGGAAGGGCAGGTCCGCGAGGCGCTGCGCAACAACGTCGGCGGCACCACCGTGGTGGCGCGGGCCTGCCGCGAGGCCGGCGTCGGCCACTTCGTGCTGATCTCCACCGACAAGGCGATCTACCCGGTCAACGTGCTGGGCGCGAGCAAGCGTTTCGCCGAGCTCGCCTGCCAGGCGGAGCTGTGCGGCAGCGCGGTGCGGCTGTCGATCGTGCGCTTCGGCAACGTGCTCGATTCGGCCGGCAGCGTGGTGCCGCTGTTCCGCCGGCAAATCGCCGCCGGGGGGCCGGTGACGGTGACCCACCCGGAAGTGACGCGGTATTTCATGACCATCCCCGAGGCCTGCCAGCTGATCCTGCATTCGGTGAGCCTGGGCCACGAAAGCGGCGCGGTGTACGCGCTGGACATGGGCCGCCCGGTGGCCATCCGCGAACTGGCCGAGCAGATGATCCGGCTCAGCGGCAAGCGTCCCGGGATCGACATCGCGGTCAGCTACACTGGCCTGAGGCCGGGCGAGAAGCTGCACGAGATCCTGTTCCACCCCGACGAGCGCTACCAGCGCACGCGCCATCCGCGCATCCTGCAGGCGCAGCCGCGCGAGGCCGATGCCGCCGCCCTGCGGGGCCTGCTCGACCGGATGGATGCGCTGTTGCACGACCCGGGCGCGGAAGCGGCGCTGGCGGCCCTGCTGCGCGAGGCGGTGCCCGAGTACCGGCCGGGCGCGCCGCAGGGCGACGACCCGTACCCCGAAGACCTCAATCCCGTTTGAAGAGGGCCCCATGAGCCAACGCATCCGCAAAGCCGTCTTTCCCGTCGCCGGCCTGGGTACGCGTTTCCTGCCGGCCACCAAGACCGTGCCCAAGGAAATGCTGCCGGTGGTGGACAAGCCGCTGATCCAGTACGCGGTGGACGAGGCCATCGAGGCCGGCTGCGACACCCTGGTCTTCGTCACCAACCGCTACAAGCACTCGGTGGCCGACTACTTCGACAAGGCCTACGAGCTCGAGCAGAAGCTGGAGAAGGCCGGCAAGTCCGAGCTCCTGGCCGTCATCCGCGACGTGCTGCCACGGCATGTGCGCGCCGTGTTCGTCACCCAGGCCGAGGCGCTGGGCCTGGGCCACGCGGTGCTGTGCGCGCAGCCCGTGGTCGGCGACGAGCCCTTCGCGGTGCTGCTGCCCGACGACCTGATCTGGAACAAGGGACCCGGCGCCTTGCGCCAGATGGCCGACCTAGCCGAGAAGGAATCGGCGAGCGTGATCGCGGTGCAGGACGTGCCGCAGGAACAGACCGGCAGCTACGGCATCGTCGCCACCCGCGATTTTTCCGGCCGCCACGGCGAGATCACCGCCATCGTCGAAAAGCCCCGCCCGGAAGCCGCGCCCAGCAACCTGGCCGTGGTCGGCCGTTACGTGCTCAGCGGCCGCATCTTCGAGCTGCTCAAGCGCACGAAGCCGGGCGCCGGTGGCGAGATCCAGCTCACCGACGGCATCGCCGCCCTGATGGCGGAAGAACGCGTGCTGGCCTACCGCTTCCAGGGCCGGCGCTTCGACTGCGGCAGCCGCATCGGCCTGGTCGAGGCGACCATCGAGTTCGCGCTCGACCACGAGGACCTGGCCGAGCCGGCCCGCGAATACATGCGCGCCGCGCTGGCGCGCTGAACCACGGGACCCCGCCGCATGGATGCCGCGACCTTCTACCGCCACGCCGCGCCCGCGCCGGCCCCGTGCCCGGCGCTGTCCGGCCGCCGCGAGGCCGAAGTGTGCATCGTCGGCGGTGGTTTCGCCGGACTGAACACGGCGCTGGGCCTCGCCGAGCGCGGCATGCGCGACGTGGTGCTGCTCGAGTCGCAGACGCTGGGCCACGGCGCCTCCGGCCGCAATGGCGGCTTCGTGTTCGGCGGTTTTTCCCGCGGCGAGGACGCGCTGCTGGCCGAACTGGGCGAACAGCGCGCCCAGGCGCTGTACCAGGGCACCCAGGACGCCGTCGAACTGATCCGCCAGCGCATCGCCCGCCACGGCATCACCTGCAATGCCACCGACGCCGGCGTCATCTGGGCGAACTGGTTCCGCGACCCGTCGGTGCTCAAGGCGCGGCAGGCGCTGCTGGCCCGGCATTTCGGCGTGGAATGGGAATGGCTGGACCGTGCGCGCATGGCGGAGCTGATCCGCAGCGAGCGTTATACCGAAGGCTTGTTCGAAGCCAACGCCCTGCATTTCGATCCGCTGGCTTATGCCCGCGGGCTGGCCCGGGTGGCGGCGGGGCAGGGCGTGTCCCTGCACGAAGCCAGCCCGGCGCTGGCGTTGGACCGCGAAGGCCACGGCTGGCGCGTGCGCACGCCCGAGGGCGAGGTGCATGCGCGGCACGTGGTGCTGGGCTGCGGCGGCTACCTGGCCGGGCTGCGCCGGGAGGTGGACGCGGGCGTGATGCCCATCGCCACCTACGTCATGGTGACCGAACCGCTGGGGCCGCGCCTCGGCGAGGTGTTGCGCACGCGCGCGGCCATCTACGACACGCGCTTCGCCTTCGACTACTACCGGCCGCTGCCCGACACCCGCCTGCTCTGGGGCGGCCGCATCTCGGTGCTCGACCGCTCGCCGGCCGCCGTGCAGCGGCTGCTTCGCCGCGACCTGCTCAGGGTATTCCCGCAGCTGGCGGATGTGCGCATCGAACACGCCTGGTCCGGCCTGATGAGTTACGCCCGGCACCAGATGCCGCAGATCGGCCGGGTGGACGAGGGCCTGTGGCTGGCCCAGGCCTTCGGCGGCCACGGCGTGGCGCCCACCACCTTCGCCGGCGAAGTGCTGGCCTCGGCCATCGCCCACGGCGACCCGCGCTGGCGCGAGTTCGCCGACTACGGCCTGGTCTCGGCCCTCAAGCCCGCCGGCTTCGTCGGCGCCCAGCTCAGCTACTGGTGGTACCAGTCCCGCGACGCCTGGAAGGACTGGCGGGAAGGCCGTCGCAGTGCGTGAGTCACGCGAAAAAAACGGGCCCCGAAGGGCCCGTTTTCGTTCGCGGAGCGCGGACGGTCAGAGGGCTTCGAAGATGCCCGCGGCGCCCATGCCGGTGCCGATGCACATGGTGACCATGCCGTATTTCTGCTGGCGGCGGCGCAGGCCGTGCACGATGGTGGCCGTGCGGATCGCGCCGGTGGCGCCCAGCGGGTGCCCCAGGGCGATGGCGCCGCCCAGCGGGTTCACCTTCGACGGATCCAGTTCGCAGGTGCGGATCACCGCCAGGGCCTGCGCGGCGAAGGCTTCGTTGAGCTCGATCCAGTCCAGCTGGTCGGCGGTGAGGCCGGCCTGGCGCAGCACCTTGGGGATGGCGGCGATCGGGCCGATGCCCATCACTTCCGGGCGCACGCCCGCGACCGAGAAGCCGACGAAACGCGCCAGCGGGGTCAGGCCGTAGTCCTTGATCGCCTGCGCCGAGGCCAGCATCACCGCGCCGGCGCCGTCGGACATCTGCGAGCTGTTGCCCGCCGTCACCGAACCGCCGTTGCGGAACACCGGGCGCAGCTTGGCCAGGCCTTCGGCGCTGGTGTCGGCGCGCGGACCCTCGTCGTCCTTCACCAGCAGCTCGCGCAGCTTCACGGTGTTCGAACCGAGCACCGGCTGGCGCGAGACCACCTGGTAGGGCGTGATCTCGGCCGTGAACTCGCCGGCGGCCTGCGCCGCCATGGCCTTCTGGTGCGAGGCGAGGGCGAAGGCGTCCTGGTCCTCGCGGCTGACCTTCCACTCCTCGGCGACCTTCTCGGCGGTGATGCCCATGCCGTAGGCGATGGCCACGTTGTCGTCCCGGAAGACCTTGGGGCTCATGGCCACCTTGTTGCCCATCATCGGCACCATGGACATGGACTCGGTGCCGCCGGCCAGCACCAGGTCGGCTTCGCCCAGGCGGATGCGGTCGGCCGCCATCGCCACGGCCTGCAGGCCCGAGGAGCAGAAGCGGTTGATGGTCTGGGCGGCGATCACGTTCGGCAGGCCGGCCAGCAGCAGGCCGATGCGGGCCACGTTCATGCCCTGCTCGCCCTCGGGCATGGCGCAGCCGATGATGGCGTCGTCGATGCGGGTGGGGTCGATGCCGGGGCACTGGTCCACCACGGCGCGCAGCACGTGGGCCAGCATTTCGTCGGGACGGGTGTTGCGGAAGACGCCGCGCGGGGCCTTGCCCACCGGGGTGCGGGTGGTGGCGACGATGTAGGCGTCCTGGATTTGCTTGGTCATGGTCGGTTCCTTGTCGTCGCTCAGTTGCGCAGCGGCTTGCCGTTCTTGAGCATGTAGGCGATGCGTTCCTGGGTCTTGGGCATCTGCGCCAGGGCCACGAAGTGCTCGCGCTCGAGCTTGAGCAGCCAGGCCTCGTCCACCAGCGCGCCGCGGTCCACGTCGCCGCCGCACATCACGGTGGCGATGCGCTTGCTGACCTCGTAGTCGTGCTCGGAGATGAAGCGGCCCTCGAGCATGTTCTCCAGCATCATGCGGAAGGTGGCGATGCCGACGTCGCCGGCCACCGGGATGCCGCGCGCCGGCAGCGGCGGGCGGTAGCCCGACTCGGCCAGGGCGCGGGCCTGGGCCTTGGCCACGTGCAGCAGCTCGTACGCGTTGAACACCACCACGTCGCCCTCGCGGGCAAGCTTGAGCTCCTTGGCCTCGAGCGCCGAGGTGGACACCTTGCCCATCGCCACGGCCTCGAAGTACGGCTTGAGCTGGGCGAACACGTCGCCGCCCGGGCCGGCCGCCTGCGCGGCGCGCAGCGCGATTTCCTTCAGGCCGCCGCCGGCCGGCAGCAGGCCCACGCCGGCCTCGACCAGGCCGATGTAGCTCTCGAGCGCGAACACGGTGCGGGCCGAATGCATCTGGAACTCGCAGCCGCCGCCCAGGGCCAGGCCGCGCACGGCCGCGACCACCGGCACCAGCGAATACTTGATGCGCTGGCTGGCGGACTGGAAGGTTTCGACCATGGCCTCGAACTCGGCCAGCTTGCCGGCCTGCAGCGAGGCCATGGCGCCGGACAGGTCGGCACCGGCCGAGAACGGCTCCTTCGGCTGCCAGATCACCAGGCCCTGGAAGTCCTTCTCGGCGCGGTCCACGGCCTCGAGCACGCCGGCCAGCACGCCGTCGCCGACGGTGTTCATCTTGGTCTTGAAGCCCAGCACCGCGATGCCGTCGCCGTCATGCCACATGCGCACCGCGTCGGTTTCGAACACGGTTTCGCCCGGCGCGGCGCGTTCGCCCAGCACGGGGTCGGGGAAACGCTGGCGCTGGTAGACGGGCAGGGCGGAGCGCGGCAGCTTGCCGCCGCGGGCCGGGCTGAAGCTGCCGTCCGCGCCATGCACGCCGTCGCGGCCGTCGAACACCCAGTCCGGCAGCGGCGCGCTGGACATGGCCTTGCCGGCCACGATGTCCTCGGCGATCCACTCGGCCACCTGCTTCCAGCCGGCGGCCTGCCAGGTTTCGAACGGGCCCAGGCTCCAGCCGTAGCCCCAGCGGATGGCCAGGTCGACGTCGCGCGCGGTCTCGGCGATCGAGGCCAGGTGGTAGGCGCTGTAGTGGAACAGGTCGCGGAACACCGCCCACAGGAACTTCGCCTGCGGGTGCCCGCTGGCGCGCAGCTGGGCGAACCTGGCGGCCGGGTCCTTGTTCTTGAGGATGGCCACGACCTCCGGGTCGGCGACGCCGGTGGCCGGGCGGTAGTCCTGGGCCTTGAGGTCCAGCACCACGATGTCCTTGCCCTTCTTCATGAAGATGCCGGCACCGGTCTTCTGGCCGAGCGCGCCCTTGGCGATCAGCGCCTGCAGCCAGTCAGGGGCCTTGAAGTACTGGTGCCAGGGGTCGTCGGGCAGGGTGTCGGCCATGGTCTTGATGACGTGGGCCATGGTGTCCAGGCCCACCACGTCGGACGTCCGGTAGGTCGCCGACTTCGGGCGGCCGAGCAGGGGGCCGGTCAGGGCGTCCACCTCGTCGAAGCCCAGGCCCGACCGGGCCGTGTGGTGCAGGGTGGAGAGGATGGAAAACACGCCGATGCGGTTGCCGATGAAGTTCGGCGTGTCCTTGGCGTAGACCACCCCTTTGCCCAGGGTGGTGACCAGGAAAGTCTCAAGCCCTTCAAGCACTTGCTTGTCAGTCTTCGCGCAAGGGATGAGCTCGGCGAGGTGCATGTAGCGCGGCGGGTTGAAGAAGTGCACGCCGCAGAAGCGGGTGTGCATGGACTCCGGCAGCACCTCGGCCAGGCCGTTGATGCTCAGGCCCGAGGTGTTCGAGGCCAGGATGGCGTGCGGGGCCACGTAGGCCTCGATGCGGTCGTAGAGCGCCTTCTTCCAGTCCATGCGCTCGGCGATGGCCTCGATGATCAGGTCGCAGTCGCGCAGCAGTTCCAGGTGCTGGTCGTAGTTGGCCGGCGTGATCGCCGCCGCCTTGGCCTTGCTGGCGAAGGGGGCGGGGGAGAGCTTGCCGAGGTTGGCGATGGCCTTCTCGACGACGCCGTTGGGACTGCCTTCCTTGGCCGGAAGGTCGAACAGGACGGTGTCCACGTCGGCGTTGGCGAGGTGGGCGGCGATCTGCGCGCCCATCACGCCGGCGCCGAGCACGGCCACCTTGCGGATGCGAAGTTGCGGCATGGTTGAAGCTCCGTGGGAGGAGGAAACGGGGGCCTCAGCCGGCCCGGAGGCCGGCGGCGGCGAAGCGGATCAGGCCCTGGGCGGCCTTTTCGCAATGGGCCTTCTCGGACACGCCCGAGGGCCGCTTGATCAGGCCGAAGTCGGCCATGGCGTAGGTCAGGGCGCCGGCGGTGAAGTCCAGGCGCCAGTACAGGTCTTCCTTGGCCAGGTCGGGAAGGGCCTGGCCGATGGCCTTGGCGAATTCACGCAGCACGTGGCCGTAGTTGTCGGACAGGAACTTGCGCAGGCGGTCGTTCTTTTCGGCGAAGGCGCGGGCCAGGACCCGGACGAAGGCCGAGCCGCCGTGGCGGTCGAGGGTGAGCGCCAGGGGCGGTTCGATGAAGGCGGCCAGGATGGCCTCCAGGTCGCCCGGCTTCTCGGCCTGGGCCTTGCGCAGCAGGGCCAGGCGGCGTTCGCTCATGTCGTCCATCCGGCGCCGGAAGACCTCGTTGACCAGGTTTTCCTTGCTGCCGAAGTGGTAGTTCACGGCGGCGATGTTGACGTCGGCGCGGCTGGTGACCTGCCGCAGCGACGTGCCGGCGAAGCCGTGCTGGGCGAAGAGCTCCTCGGCGGCGCCGAGGATGCGTTCCTTGGTGTTGAAGTGGGTCGTCGTCATGGCCTGCCAGCGTTCGATTCAAACGTGTGTTGGCGAGTGTACGCCGGCCGCGGCCGCCGTCAAATGGGCAATTGAAACAAGCGCAGGGCGGGAGGGTCCCCGGGCGGGGGTGAGGGGCGGGTGCCGGATGCTGCTGGAAATATTCAGGGATTTGCGCTAAACCCTCGATTGGACGGGGTTTTGTGTTAAATTCAGCGGCCCGATAAACCCCTGCAACCTACGGAGTTAGACCATGGCGCTGGAGCGCACCATTTCCATCATCAAGCCCGACGCGGTCGCCAAGAACGTCATCGGCGAGATCTACAGCCGCTTCGAGAAGGCCGGCCTCAAGGTCGTCGCCGCGAAGATGAAGCACCTCTCCCGCAAGGAGGCCGAAGGCTTCTACGCGGTGCACCGCGAGCGCCCGTTCTTCAACGCGCTGGTCGAGTTCATGATCTCCGGCCCGGTGATGATCCAGGTGCTCGAGGGCGAGAACGCCGTCGCCAAGAACCGCGAGCTGATGGGCGCCACCAACCCGAAGGAAGCCGCGCCGGGCACCATCCGCGCCGACTTCGCCCAGTCCATCGACGCGAACGCCGTGCACGGTTCGGACAGCCTGGAGAACGCCGCGATCGAAACCGCGTACTTCTTCGCGGCCACCGAGCTCTGCCCGCGCTGAGGGAAACCGTGACCGAGGTCGTCGCCAAGACCAACCTGCTCGACCTCGATCGCGAGGGCATGGAGCGCTTCTTCGCCGAAACCCTCGGCGAGAAGCGCTTCCGCGCCCACCAGGTGATGAAGTGGATCTACCACCAGCACGTCACCGACTTCGCGCAGATGACCGACGTGGGCAAGGCGCTGCGCGCCAAGCTCGAAGCCCACGCCGAAATCCGCCCGCCGAGCGTGCAGTTCGACAAGCCCTCGGCGGACGGCACCCACAAGTGGCTGCTGGGCATGGACTCGGGCAACGCCATCGAGACCGTGTTCATCCCCGACAAGGGCCGCGGCACGCTGTGCGTGTCCAGCCAGGTCGGCTGCGGCCTGAACTGCCAGTTCTGCTCCACCGCCACGCAGGGCTTCAACCGCAACCTCAGCACCGCCGAGATCATCGGCCAGGTGTGGGTGGCGTCGAAGCACCTGGGCAACAAGACCCACCTGCACCGCAAGCTCACCAACGTGGTGATGATGGGCATGGGCGAGCCGCTGCTGAACTTCGACAACGTCGTGCGCGCCATGAACCTGATGCGCGACGACCTGGGCTTCGGCCTGGCGAACAAGCGCGTCACCCTGTCCACCGCGGGCCTGGTGCCCATGATCGACCGGCTGGGCGAGGAGAGCGACGTGTCGCTCGCGGTCTCGCTGCACGCCCCGAACGACGAGCTGCGCACCCAGCTGGTGCCGCTCAACAAGAAGTACCCCATCGCCGAACTGATGGCCGCCTGCGTGCGCTACCTGCAGCGCCGCAAGAAGGGCGAATCCATCACCTTCGAATACACGCTCATGAAGGGCGTGAACGACACCCCGGAAATCGCCCGCCAGCTGGCGCGGCTGATGAAGCAGTTCTGCAACCAGGTGCAGTACTCGGAAGCGGGCAAGGTCAACCTGATCCCGTTCAACCCGTTCCCGGGCACCCGCTTCGAGCGCAGCGACGAAGCGACCATCCGCGCCTTCCAGAAGATCCTGCTCGACGCCGGCGTGCTTACCATGGTGCGCCGCACCCGTGGCGACGACATCGACGCGGCCTGCGGCCAGCTCAAGGGCCAGGTCATGGACCGCACCCGTCGCCAGGCCGAATTCAAGCGCAAGCTCGAGGAAAAGGGAGTGTCCGATGCCGCGTGATTCCTTCCCGGTGCTTTCCGCCCTGGTGCTGGCCCTGGCCCTCGCGGGCTGTGCCTCCGGCGGCGGTGCCCCGAAGCAGGTGACCACCGAGGCCACCATGAGCAACAAGGGCCTGGCGAACCTGCAGCTGGCGCAGAACTACCTGCGCGCCGGCAAGCTCGACCTGGCCATGGACCGCGCCAACCGCGCGCTCCGCCACGACCCCGACTCGGCCGACGTGCAGATCGTGCTGGGCATGATCCGCCAGTCGCTCGACGACGAGGCCCGCGCCGGCGAACACTTCGCCCGCGCGGTGAAGCTGGCCCCGGAAAGCGGCCACGTGCTCAACGTGCACGGCGCCTGGCTGTGCGAGCACGGCAAGCCCGACGAGGCGGACGCGCTGTTCGCCCGCGCGGTGCGCGACCCGTTCTACGAGGCCAAGGCGCAGAGCTATTACAACGCCGGCCGCTGCGCCATGCAGGCCGGCAACCTCGAGCGCGCCGAGCCGCCGCTGCGCAAGGGCCTGGAGCTCGCGCCGGAAGATCCGCTGCTGCTCGAGCAGATGGCCCGCCTGCAATTCCGCCAGGGCAATTTCCTCGGCGCGCGCGCCTTCGTGCAGCGCCGCGAGGCCCTGGGCGAGGTCGGCGCCGAGATGCTCGAACTGGCCACCGCCATCGAAGAAGGCGCGGGCGACCGCGCCGCCGCCGAACGCTACCGCAGCCGCCTGCGGGAGCAGTTCCCGGACCACACGCCCAACTCCCCGGAGGGGACGCCGCAGTCATGAGCACCGAAGGCATGCAGGAAGCGTTGTTCCAGGATCCGATCGGCATGCGCCTGCGCGCGGCCCGGACCCAGGCCGGCCTCAGCGTCGAACAGGCCGGCCAGCAGCTGCGGCTGCCGGTGGCGATCATCGAAGCGATGGAGCGCGAGGACTGGGCCCGCCTGGGTGCGCCCATCTACGTGCGCAGCTACCTGGGCAGCTACCTGCGCCTGGTCGGCCTGCCTGACACCCTCGCCGAACAGGTGGCCACGACCAAGCCGGCGCCGCAGCTGGTGACCATGGCCTCGCGCTCGCGCATGCGCCGCACTTTCGACCGCTCCGTGCGCAACCTGGTCTACCTGGTGATGACCGCGGTGCTGGTGGTGCCGGTGGTGCTGGTGGCCCGCCACTACCAGGCCGGCGAACGCGCGCCCCTGCTTACGCTCGACACCGATCCGGCCACGCTGCCGGCGCCGGTGGGCGAGGTGGCGGCCCCGTCCGTGCCCGAACCGCTGGTGGCCGCGCCTGCCACCACGTCGCCGGCCCCGCCGGCCACGGACGACGCCGGTCCCGACCCGGTGATGGCGTCGATGGCGCCGTTCCAGAAGCAGGCCCCGGCCGTGGCCGAGGCGGCCGACGACCTGGTGCTGCGCTTCGCCGGGCAGAGCTGGATCGACGTGACCGACGCCAGCGGCGCGCGCGTCGAGCGCGGCCTCGTCGACGCCGGCGCCGAGCGTCGTTACGCGCCTGGACAGGTCGCGCACATTACGCTCGGGAACGCCGAGGCGGTGGAAGTGCTGCACGGCGGGAAACCGGTGGACCTGGCGCCTTACCGCGCCGCGAACGTCGCCCGCTTTACGGTATCCTCTGACGGCGAACCCGCTCCCGCCCGGCACTGACCGCGGCCGCAGCCTCCTTACCACCCGCCCGCGCGCCTGCGCCGGGCCCGAAGAAGCGATCCATGGACCAGACCGACGAATACGAACAGGGCGAACGCGTTCGCGCCTGGCTGCGAAACAACGGCTCCTCGCTCATCACCGGCATCGCCCTGGGCCTGGCGGCCCTCGGCGGCTGGCAGTGGTGGCAGGGGCAGGGCGAGCTGCGCAAGGTAGAGGCCGCCGCGGAATACCTGGCCTTCAACAAGGCCGTCGAGGCCAACGATGCCGCGAAGGCGTCCGCGCACGCCCAGGCCATCCGCCAGAACCACCCGAAGACGCCTTACGTCGCGCTTGCCGCGCTGGCCGAGGCGGAAATGCTGCACGCGGCCGGCAAGGCCGACGAAGCTCTGGCGCTGCTCGACGGCGTGCCCACCGCCGACACCGACCCGGCCCTGGCCGAACTGGTGAAGCTGCGCGCGGTGCGCCTGCTGGCGGGGCAGGGCAAGCACGAGGAAGCCATCAAGCGCCTCGATGCCACGCCGTTCCCCAGCTACGTCGGCGTTGCCGAAGAACTGCGCGGTGACGCCGAACTCGCGCTGGGCCGCCGCGAACAGGCCCGCGCCGCCTACGAGAAAGCGCTCGCCGCGCTCGACCTGGGCGCGCCGACCCGCGGCATCGTGGAAATGAAGTACACCGAGGCCGGCGGCCGCCTGCCCGAACAGCCGGAGGCCTGAGCGCATGCTGCGTCGTTCCCTGATCATCGCGGCGATCCTCGCCTTCGCCACCGGTTGCACCACCATCAAGGGCATCTTCGGCGACAAGGCCAGCAAGGCGCTGGAACCCGCCGAGCTGGTTGAAATCGAAAGCCCGCTCGCCATCAAGGCCAGCTGGACCCGCAAGCTCGGCGACGGCAACGCCGCGCTGGGCCTGCGCCAGCGTCCGGCCATCGAAGGCGACCGCCTGTACGTCTCCAACGACGAGGGACGCGTGCTGGCCCTGGACGCCAACAGCGGCGACACGCTGTGGGACTCCGAGGTCGTCAAGACCGGCAAGCAGGGCAGCCGCGTGTTCTTCTGGCGCCGCAAGGCCATCGACGGCGGCCTCACCGGCGGCCCGGGCGTTGGCAACGGCCTGGTCGTGGCCGGTGGCCGCAATGGCGAAATCGTCGCGCTCGATGCCGAGACCGGCGCCGAGCGCTGGCGCGCCCGCGCCACGTCCGAAGTCATCACCGCGCCGCTGGTCACGCCCGACCGCATCGTGGTGCGCAGCAACGACGGCCGCGTGTTCGGCCTCGACCCGGCCGACGGCACCCGCAAGTGGGTGTTCGACCGTGGCGTGCCGGCGCTGAGCGTGCGCGGCAACGGCGCACCGGTGAGCGACGGCCAGCTCGTTTACCTGGGCTACGACGACGGCACCGTGGTCGCGCTGCGCCTGCAGGACGGCATGGTGGGCTGGACCCAGCTGGTCGCCGAATCCGACGGTCGCAACGAACTCGACCGCATGGCCGACGTGGACGGCGAATTGGCCCTGGGCTACCAGGAAATCTACGCCACCAGCTTCCGCAGCCAGACCATGGCCATCTCCACCGCCAACGGCCGCCCGCTGTGGAACCGCGACGTGGGCGGCTACGCCGGGCTTGCGCTGATGGCCGACCGCCTGATCGTCACCGATCCGGCCGGCACCGTCTGGGCGCTGGACCGCAACAACGGCTCGGCGCTGTGGAAGCAGGAGGCGCTGGCGCGCCGCTGGCTCACCACCCCGGCGCTGCAGGGCGACTACATCGTCGTCGGCGACGTCGAAGGCTACCTGCACTGGATCCGCGCTTCGGACGGCGTCATCGCCGGCCGCGACCGCGTCGCCAAGGAAGCCATCCGCGGCACCCCGCAGGTCACGCCCACGGGCACCCTGCTGGCCCTCACCATCGACGGAAAGCTGGCCGCCTACCCGGCGCCGGCGCAGTAACGCGGCTTCGGCCGATCGGGAGAGATCCACGTGTTGCCTTTGGTCGCTCTCGTTGGCCGTCCGAACGTCGGCAAATCCACGCTGTTCAACGCGCTCACGCGCAGCCGCGACGCGCTCGTCCACGACGAGCCCGGCGTCACGCGCGACCGCCACTACGGCATCTGCCGCCTGGTCGAGGACCACCCCTTCGGCCTGTGCGACACCGGCGGCCTGTCGGGCGAGGAAGAAGGCCTGGCCGGCGCCACCGCGCGGCAGTCGCGCGCCGCGGTCGAGGAAGCCGACCTGGTGCTGTTCGTCGTGGACGGCCGCGAAGGCCCGTCCGCGCTCGACGAATCCATCCTGGCCTGGCTGCGCAAGAGCGGCCGGCGCTTCTTCCTGGTGGTCAACAAGGTCGACGGGCTCGACCTGCAGGCGGTGCTGTCGGAATTCGCGCGCTTCGGCGTCGAGAAGATCATCCCGGTCGCGGCCGCGCACCAGCGCGGCGTGCCCGAGCTGCTGGACGAGGTCATCCCCGAACTGCCGGAAGACGGCGACGCCGAAGTGCTGGCCGACGACCCGGACCGCATCCGCATCGCCTTCCTGGGCCGCCCGAACGTGGGCAAGTCCACGCTGGTGAACCGCCTGCTCGGCGAGGAGCGCATGATCGCCTCCGACGTGCCGGGCACCACCCGCGATTCGATCGCCGTGGACCTTACCCGCGACGGCCGCGAGTACCGCCTGATCGACACCGCCGGCCTGCGCCGCCGCTCCAAGGTCGAAGAGGCGGTTGAGAAGTTCAGCGTCTTCAAGACCCTGCAGGCCATCGAAAACTGCCAGGTGGCGGTGGTGCTGCTCGACGCCGGCGAAGGCGTGACCGAGCAGGATTCCACCGTGCTCGGCCACGTGCTCGACGCCGGCCGCGCGCTGGTGATCGCGGTCAACAAGTGGGACGGCCAGACCAAGTACCAGCGCGAGCAGACCGAAGCCCT
Organism: Arenimonas malthae CC-JY-1; assembly: GCF_000747075.1. Taxonomy (GTDB): domain Bacteria; phylum Pseudomonadota; class Gammaproteobacteria; order Xanthomonadales; family Xanthomonadaceae; genus Arenimonas; species Arenimonas malthae. The sequence continues at coordinate 126,702 of NZ_AVCH01000001.1, read as the reverse complement.
GATGACGCGCAAGCTCGCCTTCTGCGAGTGGGCCGAGCGCATCACGATCTCGGCCAAGCACGGCACCGGCATGCGCGAACTGTTCCGCGCCATCCACCGCGCCCACGCCTCGGCCACCCGCGAATTCAGTACCTCGGAAACCACCAAGGCGCTGGAAATCGCCTACCAGAGCTTCCCGCCGCCGGCCGTGCGTGGCCACGTTTCCAAGCTGCGTTACGCGCACCCGGGCGGCAGCAACCCGCCCACGTTCATCGTGCACGGCACCCGCCTGCGCGTGCTCACCGACAGCTACCGGCGTTACCTCGAGAACTTCTTCCGCAAGCGCTTCAAGCTGGTCGGCACGCCGATCAAGTTCGTCTTCAAGGAGGGCGAAAACCCCTATGAAGGCAAGAAGAACGTGCTCACCGAGCGCCAGGTCGCGAAGAAGCGCCGGCTGATCCGGCACATCAAGCGCAACAAGTGATCCCGCCGGGCGCGGTTACGCTGGGCATCCTGGCCGGCGGCCGGGGCGAGCGCTTCGGTGGCCGCGACAAAGCCTGGATCGAACACGGTGGCCGCCCGTTGCTGGCCCACGCCACGGAGCGCCTGTCGGGTGGTTTCGCGGCGAGGTTGGTCAGTGCCCGCGACGCCGACCCGCGCCATGGCGAACTGGGCCTGGTGCCGATATTCGATCGCCGTCCCGCCTTCGCCGGCCCGCTGGCCGGCCTCGAGGCGCTTGCCCACGCATGCCCCACGCCCTGGCTGCTGACGCTGCCGGTGGACCTGGCCGGCATGCCGGAAGACTTGCCGGCGCGCCTGTGGTCCCTGCGTGGCGAACACGGCGCGGGCACGCGTGATGCCGGCGGCCCACAGCCCCTGCTCACGCTCTGGCATGCGCCCACGCTGGCCCGCGCAGCCACCGCCGCGCTCGAAGCGGGGCAGGGCGCCGCCTGGCGCCTGGTGGAAACGCTGCGTCTGCCCGCGCTGGACTTGTCGCCGCGGGTGCTGTCGAACTTCAATACCCCCGAATCGCTGCCGCAGGACGCAGGCCCGTGACCGAAGCCAACCGCATTTCCTTCGCCGAAGCCCTGGCATGCATCGACCGCGTCGCCGCGGCGGCGCGTCTGCCGGCGGAATCCGTGCCGCTGTCGCGTGCCCACCGGCGCGTGCTGGCCGAAGACCTGGTCGCCGACCTGGCGCTGCCCGGCTTCGACAACTCGGCCATGGATGGTTTCGCCGTGCGCGCCGCCAACCTGGAGCGTGCCTCTGGCGAAGGCCTGCGCCTGGCGGCCGAACAGTTCGCCGGCCGCGACCTGGCGCACGCGCTGGCGCCGGGCGAATGCATCCGCATCACCACCGGCGCGCCGCTGCCGGCCGGCGCCGACACCGTGCTGATGAAGGAAAACGCCGCGCTGCGCGACGGTCGCGTGTTCCCGCTCGCCACGCCCGCGCCTGGTACGCACGTGCGCCGCGCGGGCGAGGATGTCTCGCCCGGCGAGACGGTGCTGCGCGCCGGCCAGGTGCTCGACGCGGCGAGCCTGTCGCTGGCGGCGGCGCTGGGCCGGGCCGAGCTGCGCGTGGCGAGGCGGCCCACCGTGGCCGTGTTCACCACCGGCGACGAACTGCGCCCGCCCGGCCAGCCGCTGGCGCCGGGCGAGATCTACGACAGCAACCGCGTGCTGCTGCAGTCGCTGCTGATGGCCGAGGGCTGCGAACCCGTGGCCTGGCCGGTGCTGCCCGACGACCCGGCGCGTTTGGCCAGCGCGCTGCGCGACGCGGCCTTCTCCTTCGACGTGGTGCTCACCTGCGGCGGCGTGTCGGCCGGCGAGAAGGACTACCTGCCGGGCCTGCTGCGCGAGGAAGGCGAGGTGCATTTCTGGAAGGTGCGCATGAAGCCCGGCATGCCGGTGCTGTTCGGCCGCCTCGGCGAGGCGCACGTGCTTGGGTTGCCGGGTAATCCCGTGTCGGTGCTGGCCACTTTCCTGGGCCTGGGCCGGCGCCTGCTGGACGGGCTGCAGGGCAGGGGAGCGCCGCGCCCCTCGCTCCGGGCCAGCCTGCAGTCGCCGGTGGCCAAGAACCACGAGCGCCTGGAGTTCATGCGCGGCGTGCTGGCCTGCGGCGACGACGGCCAGCTGCAGGTGCGCCCGAATCCCGCGGTGGCCTCGCACCGGCTGCGCGCCGCGGCGGATTCGAACTGCCTGATCGTGCTGCCCGAAGGCATCGCCGATTACGCGCCGGGCGAGGTGGTCGACATCGTGCCGTATGCCGGCGGACTGGGCGGGGGCTAGACTCGCACCATGCCCGGCATCGAAGAAATCAGCCCCGCCGAAGCACGCCGCCGGCAGTTGGCCGGCAGCCGGCTGGTGGACGTGCGCGAACCCGGCGAACACGCGCTGGGCCTGCCCGAAGGCGCCTTGCCGCTGCCGCGCGCCGAGCTCGAGGCCGACCCCGCGCGCGTGGCGCCCGACACCGACGCCGAACTGCTGCTGATCTGCGCAGCCGGCGTGCGTTCGATGTTGGCCGCCCGGGCATTGCAGGCCCGCGGCTACCGCCGGTTGGCCTCCGTGTCGGGCGGCTTCGACCGCTGGCGCGCCGAGGGGCTGCCGGAGAGCGCCGGTGCCACCGAGGACGCCGATTTCCTGGAGCGCTATTCGCGCCACCTGCGCCTGCCGCAGGTGGGGCTGGAAGGCCAGCGCAAGCTCGCGGCCTCGCGCGTGCTGATGGTGGGCGCGGGCGGCCTGGGTTCGCCGGCGGCGTATTACCTGGCCGCGGCCGGCGTCGGCACGATCGTGCTGGCCGACGACGACGTGGTGGACCGCAGCAACCTGCAGCGCCAGATCCTGCACGCCGAGGCGCGCATCGGCGTGCCGAAGGTCGAATCGGCGCGCCAGGCGCTGGCCGCGCTCAACCCGCGCGTGGACGTGCGGGCCGTGCCGGTGCGCGTCACCGCCGACACGGTGGATGCGCTGGTGTCCGGCGTGGACCTGGTGGTGGATGGCGCCGACAATTTCCCCGTGCGTTACCTGCTCTCGGACGCCTGCGTGCAGCATGGCAAGCCGTTGGTCTATGGCGCCGTGCACCGCTTCGAAGGGCAGGTGAGCGTGTTCGACGCCGGCCGCCATCGCGGCGAGGCGCCGTGTTACCGCTGCCTGTTCCCGGAGCCGCCGGCGCCCGAGGATGCGCCCAACTGCGCCGAGGCCGGCGTGCTGGGCGTGCTGCCCGGCGTCATCGGCCTGCTGCAGGCCACCGAGGCGCTGAAGCTGCTGCTGGGCCTGGGCCAATCGCTCAGCGGCCGGCTGCTGCATTTCGACGCGCTCGCCATGCGTTTCCGCGAAACGCGCCTGCGCGCCGACCCGGCCTGCCCGGGCTGCGCGCCGGGCCGCCCGTTCCCGGGTTACGAAGCGCTTGAACTGGCCTGCCGTGCGCAGGCGAGGGGAGGGGCATGAAGCCCCAGAAGAACTACCGCGAGATGGGCTGCCGGGAATGCCTGGGCGGCGGCGGCCTGCACTTCGATTTCAGCATGGCGTTCCAGCCGATCGTGAGCCTGTCGCGGCGCGAGGTGTTCGCCTACGAGGCGCTGGTGCGCGGCACCGACGGCGCACCGGCGGACGAGATCTTCAGGCACGTGGACGAAAACACGCGCTACCGTTTCGACCAGGCCTGCCGCGTGAAGGCCAGAAGCGCGGTTTCCTGACCGCCATCGACGATTTCGGCGCGGGTTTTTCCGGCCTGAACCTGCTGGCCGACGTGCGTACCGACCTGGTCAAGCTCGACATGGCGCTGATCCGCAACGTGCACGAGGACGCCGGCCGCCACGCCATCATCCGCGGCGTGGCCCTGATGTGTGCCGACCTGGGCATGAAGCTGATCGCCGAGGGCGTGGAGAGCCGGGAGGAGCTGGAATCGCTGCAGGCAATGGGCATCGACCTGTTCCAGGGTTACCTGCTGGCGCGGCCGGCGTTCCAGGCGCTGCCGTCGGTGGACTGGCCGGGCTGAGGCCTCAGCGGAACAGCACGATCGCCAGCGCGGCCGCCGACACCAGCAGGCCCGCGGCACCCAACAGCATGGACACCTCGGTGCGGCGCGAGGCGGCATCGCGCTCGGCTTCACCGCGGATCGGTTCGGCTGGCTGGCCCGAATCCTGGGTGCCCAGCAGCAGGGCCACCATGCCGTCGACCAGCTCCGGCGAGAAGGAATACGGCTCGAAGCCGATGCGGCCGTGCCGGGCCATCAGGGCACGGACCTCGGGGGCGTCGGGCACGTGCTTCATGGCCCAGCCGCGGAATTCCGGTTCGCGGATCTCGCGGCGGTCGAGCACCCGCAGGTCTTCGTGGCGCGGATCGTCCTGCAGGCGCGCGTACAGCGCCTCGACGTCTTCCTCGCGGCCTTCGAGCACCTGAAAGAAGCAGCCGTCGGCGAAGTACAGGCCACCGACAAGCCGGGTGCGTGCGTTGTTGCGCCTGGACTGCACCAGGATGCCGCCGACTTCAGGGTGGAAGCCGGCGCCGTCCCGGACGGGCGGAAAGGTGGCGCGGCTGACGTAGGTGAGGCGGAGGTATCGGGGCATGGCGACGCGGGGGCTGTCCGGGAGCGCGCTAGGCTCCCAAAAGGCGCGTGATAGGCGCGTGGCCTGGGTTTCGCGGCCCCGTGATGGGATATTCCGCATTGCGCATAATGTATATTATGTCCACTCAAGGTAGAGGCTCGGACTGCCCCAGGCAGCACCTGTCCCCGTCCAACTTACCCCGACAGTCGCCCGCTAGCCTTGTCGTGTCGTGTAAGTCCGACGCAGAAATCACGCACTTTGCCCAACTTTCATGGACTTAGCGCTTCTCCTCGCGGATTTGGCCCCAGAGGGACGCGGGATCGAAATCTGGGTAATCGTGTCGTGTCGCGTAACCGCGTCGCTGGGTGAAAGTGTCCTGCTGGCGCCGGCAGGCGTCCGCTCCCGTCTCGCAGCGAAGCTTCGCAGACCTGCCAAGCGCCTGGATTAATGTGGGACAGGATGGCGATTGATTAAATTAATGAGATCGGGTGAAACGCAACCGTAAAGCCCGTCCCTACGCCTTCCGCGGATAGGCGGTCGTGCTGTAGGTGAACTGGGACTCCTTGCACACCTTGCGCCCGCCGCTTCTCTCGCCGCTGGCGGGGCTGGCTTCGCCAACTTTGAAAATGGCAGATCTGTGATTCCTTGGAAGGCCCACTGCCCGTCCAGAGGAACCCAATATGCCTCGTCCCCGACTACCGCCGGCCCAAGAACGATTCGAACGGTTGATTGAAAAATGGTGCGTCCAGTGCCTTGGCGAGGGTCCTGATTTCGGCAAGTTGACCTCTGAGGTTGCCGGCGGCTTCGCCCGGACGCGGGGAACCCGCGGTATCAGGCAAGCCTACTCGGAGATTCGCCAGTGGATGACTTGGTGGGAGACCACCGACCGGAGAGAAAGCCCAAGCACCGCGGTCAGCGTCGAGGCGTATCTGAGGTACCTAGAGGCCAGCGGTCGGGTGCCCTGCTCCAGGCGGAAGGCGATCGACTTTGTATTTCGGTTTCTGGCGGCCTTGGGTTGGCCGGATCGGGGCGCCGCGAGCGTCCTGAGGTGCAGCGCCCGACGTCATGCAGTGCTTAAGCGAGAAGCTGCCCGCCGGAGCGCACGTGCCGCGCCAGTGGGTTGGACTGAAATTCAATCCTGCTTGGACGTTGTGGACGCGAAGAACGATCGAGAAGTGCAGGCCGCTGCTGCGATGCTCATTCTTTATGACAGCATGGCTCGGGAGGACGCGCTATTTGGCCTTCGCGATGGCCCCAATTGGCGGTTATCCCCGCCAACTGTTGCAGACCTCCGGTTCCAGCCTAATGGGGGTGGTCGCCTGCGACTTCGTGCTCCGACGAGTTTCGCGAGCTACTTCGAAGCGGCTCTCAGTCCACTGACGATGACGTGGCTGGGTCGCGCCGTTCGACCTAGTCGGGATGCGGACGGTGCCCTGTTCCTTTCTCCCTTGGGCCTGCCTTGGAGTATGGAGCGTTGGCGTTTGACCGCCACTGAGCTCCTCAGACGCGCTCAGATCGCGGATCGCATCGTCACTGGACGTTCAATTCGAGTCGGAAAGGTGCTGGATCTCGCAGCTTCGGGTCTGTCGGTGGAGGAAATTCAACGGGCGGGGTTCTGGGCCATAACTAGACCAGTAGAGAGGATTCTGGCGCTAAGCGGTTCGAATTCTGATGCCAGGCCGATGACGGGAGACTTATTCGCCAATGTGGATTAATTAACCCACGAATCCCGACTCGATCGAGGCAAGGTACCCGATCACGTCCTCGGTTCGGCCCTCGCCCACCAGTTGAAGAGCCGTCTTGTGGTCAAAGCTCGGAATCGGTTGGTTGCGAATGAAGAAAGCGGCCTTCTGAGGATCGTGGTTCACCACCATGGCCGCGGAGCGAACGCGCAGCAAATTCACCAGCGTCGCTTGTAATTGATTGTTCTCGGGATGGGTGCGGACGGTGTGTCTATGCACACGCGAGAGATCGGCCAGGTCTTGGATCCCCAGCAGAAACTCCTGGCCGACCCGTGTAGGCGAGAGGATCGGCCTTTCGCCGTCCTGGAACGGCGTGATGTCAGGCAACTGGGTCGTGGTGGCGGACACGGCGCCTCCTACCTAGAGCACCTTGTATGGACAGTATAAGCGCACCCCTACTCCGGCGGGGGTGGCGGCAAGCGCGATTGAGCCCTTACCGCGGCAAGGCCAGTACAGAATCGATATCGACCGCCAAGGGCGCCGGTGTAGCGACGCCGGTCAGGCATAGGCCGTCGAACCGCGTGGCAATAAGTTCGCGCGCGATCGTCTCGCGACGCTGGTCTTCATGTGCAAGAAGTACATTGCGAACCCACGCGACATGGGGCTCGAGCTGGCGGGCGATATCGGTCCCCAAGGAAATAACTCGGCGTGCGGGTCCATGCATTCCGATTTCGAGACTTGAGCGTGGGGGTGACGGCGGCAAGTAGATCGCGACGGTCTTGTCCTCGCCGAGCCCGTCGTCGTGCGCCGCCCAACGATGGCGCAAGCGGCGCAGGTACTCGTGAAGCCGACGTCCCTCGTCACTCAAACGCGCATTGAGAAAGGCATTGGCGTCGAAGGCGCCGCGGGCGTCGTTGCGACCGAACGGTTTGGCGTAGAAGACGACGGCGGCGACCCACAAGCTTTCCTCACACTCACCTGGGCGCTCGCCGTCGTTGTCGTCGAGGCAACGGGTCAGGAAGTCGTAGGCCTTGGCGACATCACGCCGGGCATACCCAATCTCGGCCAACTCCCGTACCCGTGAATCCTCGACACAGTAGCTGGCCCCCGTCCGCACGGTGTATGCGCCCTGTGCGTCAAAGACGGCCCGTGGATAGGTGTCGTTCGACCCGCTCATGGCGTCCGACGCCCCGTGGTCCGTCGGGCTGGTCGCCGCGCCGGCGACGGGACTTTTGGGGGCGGCTCGCGACGACTTTGCTTGGCGGCACCGCCCGGTTTCGCCGGCGGCGTTTCAAGCAACGCGTCGAGGCGGCCGCGCAATATCGCCGCTTCACGCTGGGCGCGCTGTGCGTCTGTTTCGGCCGTCCGCCGGGCTTGTTCCGCGGCGCGCAGAGCCGTGGCGTGCTCGCGGGCTAGACGCTCGGCCTGGGCCTTGAGCCCCTTGACCTCCTGGCGCAGCCGGTCAATCTCGGCATGGCTGCGGTCTTCGACCTGGCGCACGTGGGCCTGCAGTGCCGAGCGTTCCGCCGCCGCCGCCGTGCGCGCGGATTCCGCCTCCTGGAGCGTGAGCTGGAGCCGGGCGTCCAGGGCATCGCCTCGGACGGTCAAATCCTGTATCCGGGCTTCGAGCTGGGCGATCTGCCGGAGCAGGTCGCTGACCCGCTGATCGCTGATGGCCAGCGCCGCCTGGGAGCCCTCGGCGGCGGCCACGGCGGCCTGGCGGGCGCGATCGGCCGCTTCGGCCGCGGCCCGCTCCGTGGCGATGGTCGACTCCATGGCGGCCAGGGCCTCGGCCAGGGCGGCGCGCTCCGGGGCCACGGCCGCCTCGGCTTGGGCCTGCCCCGCCGCGAGCGCGGCCTCCCAGAGCGCAGACGCCGCGTCGACCACGGCCGCCGGCGCCTCGGGGATAGCGGCGGAGCGTCGCTGCGCAGTGAGCCGCTCGCCCAGTCCCTGCCACCAGACGTCGAGCATGCGGGTAAGCGTGTTGGGCGAGCCGGTGCCGAGGGCTGCCCGGACCCGCTCGATGGTGGGCCGTTCGCCGGCGAGCAGCAGCTGCTCGATGGCGCCGTTGACCTGCTCCTGGGTAACGCCTCGTGCCATGGAAATCGCCTCCGGCTGCCGCGCCCTGCCCCGTTGATTCACTACATCCGATAAGATATATTTATCGGCAGTATCGCCCCCTCGTTGTATTAAAACATACGTAATATGTAGCATAACTATGGCCAAATCTCGCCTCCCCGTGTCCCCCGCCGACGCCGCCCGGCTCCCGGCCGATCTGGCCGCCAGTGCCGCCGCCGCCGTGCAGGACATCCTGGCCGAGGCGGCCTCGGCCAACACCACCCGCAGCTATGCCAGCGCCCTGCGCTACTGGGCCGGCTGGCACCTGGTGCGCTTCGGCCAGCCGATCGCGGTCCCGGTGTCGGAGGCGGCGGTCGTGCAGTTCATCGTCGATCACGTCGCCCGCAAGGCCAAAACGGGCCTGACCTGGGAACTGCCGCCGGCCGCCGACGCCGCGCTGGTCGCGGCGCGGATCAAGGCCCAGCCGGGGCCGCTGAAGCTGAGTTCGGTCACGCACCGCGTTGCCGTGCTCTCGAGCCTGCACGCGCTCAAGAAGCAGCCCAACCCCTGCGAGCAGCCGGCCGTGCGCCATTTGCTGTCGCGAGCCCGCCGCGCCGCCATCAAGCGCGGCGAGCGGCCAACCAAGAAGACCGCGATCACGGCCCCCGAGCTCGAGGCCATGCTCGCCACCTGCGATGACTCCCTGGAGGGGCGGCGGGACCGCGCCCTGCTCTGCTTCGGCTTCGCCACCGGCGGCCGACGACGCAGCGAGATCGCCGCGGCGCAGCTGGCGGATCTGCGCCAGATCGATGCCGACACCTACGTTTACCGCCTCGAGCACAGCAAGACCCAGCAGGCCGGCCCGACGGCGGGCTCCACGCCCGACAAGCCCCTGCTGGAGGTGGCCGCGCACGCGATGTCCGCCTGGCTGGCGGCGTCGGGCCTGACCGACGGACCGATCTTCCGCCGGCTGTGGGACAGCCGGCTCGGCGACGGGCTCTCGCCCAAGGCGGTCGGTGCCATCGTGCAGCGCCGGGCGGCCTTGGCGGGACTGACCGGGGATTTCGGGGGACACAGCCTGCGTTCGGGCTTCATCACCGAGGGCGGCCGCCAGGGCATTGCCCTGCCCGCCCTGATGGCCATGACCGAGCACCGCTCGCCGGCCAGCGTCATAGGCTACTTTCAGGCAGGGACGGTCACCGACAACCCGGCCGGACGTCTGCTGCGGCCTAAGCAGAACCAGGCGCGGCCCTCGGAATAGATCTCCACTGTCAGGCGCCGCGAAAACCAAGGCTGCCGAGCGCGCTTGACGGCGACTGAAGCCTGCCTGAGCTGTCCTGCGCCGGCGCTTGCTCGAGTTTGGGGGCTGTGCTTTAATCCGCTCAACAACTAACCCGGTCTGACCGCTTCGACAAGAACGAAGGGGCGGCCGGGTGCAAAAGCCGCCGAAAGGCGGTTTTTGCGTTTCTGGCCCGGCAACGAGGATGGTTGTTTCGATGACGCTGCGTACCCGGGTCTACGTCGATGGCTTCAACCTCTACTACGGCTGCGTCCGCAAGACAGCGTACAAGTGGCTGGACATCCGTGCCCTCGCGGTGCACATCCTCGCCACGATCCGGCTCGATGTCGACGGCGTGCCGGCCACCTTCGCCCTCGATCCGCTGGCCATCAAATACTTCACGGCCGCGATCTTGAAGAACTTCGCACGCCACCAGGACTCAGTGCCCAGCCAGGCGGCGTATCACCAGGCCTTGCGTGGCCACCTGGGTCCCGCCGTGAGCCTGATCGAAGGTTACTTTGCCGCGGAGCCGGCGCGAGCGCATCGCCATATCAAGGGGCGACCCGCGCGGGACTGCGAACTGGTGGACATCTGGAAGCTGGTCGAAAAGCAGTCGGACGTGGCGCTGGCCCTGCATGCCTACAGCGATGCCCTCCGGGGCGAGGTGGACCATGTGGTGCTGGTGACCAACGACACCGACGTGGTGCCATGCCTGGAGCTGATCCGGACACACACCGCCGCGAAGATCGGCCTGATTGTTCCGACCCGGGACAAGCAACGGCCCGTCAATGGCGATCTCTCACGACGCGTGGATTGGGTGCGCGAGCATGTTCTCGATGACGAGCTGGCCTCAAGCCAGATGCCTGCGATGGTACGGTTGGACGGCAAGGCGGTGCACAAGCCGCTCAGTTGGTACCCCCGGCCCGATCTGCTTGCCCCGCTGTTGGCCGAGGCGATCCGCGTCAAGCGCAGTCGGGGCGCGGCGCTGAAGTGGATGCACTCGCCGTGCGCTCATCTAGGTGGGCAATGCCCGATCGATATGGCCCAGACCGATGCGGGGGCCCTCGCCCTGCAGGCCTACATGGCGCAGTACGCGATGGACTTTGGCGCCTAGCCACCCCCGGAGCAAGGTACTGATCGGGGCGTGCTGATTTCCAACGGTGTCCCCTCTTGCAATGGGCGAACTACAGTACCCGTCCGTGCAGAATGCAATAGACGCGGGATATCTCACCGACGGATGTCGGGCGCGGTCGGGAAACGTTCACGTCGGCATTGATTGGCACGAAGCATGCTTGATATGGATGTTGGTGCGCGCCACGACTCACTCCAGAAAGGAAGTCAGATGAGAGAAAGTCATATGAATCCATACGTTCGTTTCGCCCTGATGCTCCTCACGTCCGGGCTGGTCATGTTCGGGCTGATGTATTTGCATACGTATGCAATCGACCACGTTTTCTTCAGTGAGACACGTGCCTACATGACGGTAATCATGGTGGCCGGCATGGCAGTCGTGATGCTTGCCTTCATGAAGGACATGTACCGCGACAAGCGCATGAACCTCGCCGTCCTGAGTATCGCCGTCCTCGCCTTCTCAAGCAGTCTCTGGCTGGTTCGAAGCCAAGTTACCGTAGACGACGTGTCGTACATGAAAGCGATGATCCCCCACCACTCCATCGCAATCCTCACCAGCAAGCGCGCCAGGATCGAAGACCCACGCGTGCGCGACTTGGCGGACGAGATCATCGCAGCGCAGGAGCGCGAAATTGCAGAGATGAAGACATTGATCGCCGAACTTGAGTCGCGCTGACGCCTTCGTTCCAGGGGGCGGCGACATTTGATCGTTGCACCACGGAGCAACGCCTCTGGTGTTCACCGGGCCATCCGGTGGGCGAAGGCGCTGGCCGGCGGAGGGGAGATTGCGGTCCAGCCGCGCCCGCTGAATGCTTAGGCTTCCACCCGGTTTTCAGCCAGGCGTAGTTTCGGCCTGACGAAAATCGATCGGCCACTCCCGTGTCGGCCGTTCATTGTTTTGGGCATCTTGGTAGCCATAGCCAGATGCCCGTCTGCGGGTGCGCCCCGGTTGCGCTGCACGCCGCGGTGGTCAGGCAGCTTTGTCGTCCTGGTCCGGCGCGTTCAAGCGCCATTCGACATCGTCGGTAAAATCCAGCGGCATCACGATGGGATCTTCGCCCTCGTGTACGCGATTCCAGTGGGTGACGTCCAACGTGAGCTGCAAAGCGTCGCCGACCATTTGCTCGCGGCGCTGGACGAAGGCCTTGTGAGCCACCCGTCGCGGCGCCACATCGATGTCATGCCAAAGCGTCAGCTGCTGGCCGTTATTCCACTGGACCACCGCTAGATTCGCGCGGTAGGGCCGGCCGGTGACCTTGTCGTGGCGCACCTCTTCGCGAGCGGCGATGGACAGTTGCTCGGCCAGGCGGTCCAAGGCGCTTTTGGGCTTAGGGAGCGGATAGCCGCGATCGGCGGCGAACTTCGCCACTTCGTGCATGTCGACCGACGCGTTGCCGGTTTCGTCGCGGTAGTGCTGGATCAGACGTTGCAGTCGCTGGCTCTTTGTAGACACGTTTCTTTCCTCACAGACCGACGGGCGCGATATCTCCCCAGCCGTCGACCATGGCGCCCGGGGCCACGATCGAGCGAATCTTTACCAAGTGGTTCCGGAAATGGTCGAAGCGCTGTGTGCGGTGCTGCAGCTGTCCGGCGACCAGCCCCGGGTGCACACCGAGCGTTGCAGCAAACCCAAGTACATCGCGCTCGGCGAAATAAGGGGCCTTGCGGGCGACGAAGCCGCTGAGCTTCTCGGGCGGCACGGCGAAGGCAGCCGCGGCAGCGTTGGCGACGCGTTCTTCGTCGACCACATCCTCGTCGGTGCGTCCATCCAGGTCGACATCCAGGATCGGCGTCGCCTGTCCGTGGTGCTGCAGGACGTGCTCGAGTTCATGCCGGAGCACGAACCAGAAGTTGTCGATCCGATCGAAGCGGAACGACAAGGCAATGACCGGCGCCGTGGGGCCCAGCCACAGGCAGGCTCCGTCGATCTTCGAGCCTGGCAGCGCCTCAACGATCACAAATCGGATCCCGGCTTCGGCCAGTAGACGCGGCACCTTGCGGGCCTCTTCGGCGGACCCCAGGAGCGGCCGCAGGCGCGTCACCAGTGCGCGCCCGCCAGCGTCCGAATACGGCGGCACCAGCATGTCGGCGGCAATGGCTTTGACGCGGTACAGCCAGGCGAGCTGCAGCGGAGTGGCTGCGACAGATACCTCCGTGCGGCGCGCGGCATGCGGGAGGAATTCGACATCTTCGATGCGCTCGGCGTCGAAAAACGTCGCCACGGCCTTTTCGACGGAGGCGACGTCCTTGACGTTGACCACGCCCGGCAGCCAACCGCGCTTGGTCATTTCCGCAATCGGCAAGGCCCCGAAAATCTGGGCTCGGATGGCTCGGCCAGGGTCGCTGCGGTAGGCGATCCGCGCGAGTTGCAGGTCGTAGTCCTTCTGCAGTGAGAGCAAACGCTCGGCCGCGACGCCGAAGACCTCCTCAAGCTGGAGGGCCAGGTCCGCCGACAACGGGCGCTTGTCCGACACCAATCGGGTGACGGTGGCCTCGTCGATGCCCAGCACGATGGCGAGCGTGCGCTTGGTCCAGCCGCGCTCCTTCAGGAGCGAGGCAAGCAGTTGGCCGGGGGTGCGAGGTTCCATGGGGTGGATAATCAGGCGATTTGATCAATTTGTCAAATCGCTGCTAAAACAGGCGCATACAACTCAATGCTGGTTCCGGACTGCCCAGAATAGACCTCACCTACCCTGCGGCAAACGCTGGGGCCGAATGCCCGTGTCAAGTTCAGGCCACCTACTAAATGATCGATGCCTGCCCCGAATGAGTCGCGCTGGTGCGGTTTGCCAGTCGGCTAATATCTTGGAAGTCGGCGCCGACTGTTCCCCCGATACTTCGGGGTCGCTGGTCGTTGCCGAAGATTCAGTGAGGACTCGCCATGAACCCCGACACCTGTGGGCCTCTGCCGGTGAGGCGCGACCTAGCCAGGCCGGCCCTCAACGCGTTTTTTAGTATCTGCGAAAAGTGGGACCTCACCTCGGAAGAGGCCCGCATACTGCTCGGCAGTCCAGCACGTTCGACGTACTACCGGTGGAAGCGGGATCGCACCGGAGCGCTAACCCACGATGCGCTGGAGCGCATCAGCTACATTCTTGGTATCTACAAGGCCCTCCATATCCTCTTCGGCGCGTCGGCGCAGGCGGACGGATGGATCAAGCGAGACAACTCGGCGGCCTTGTTCGGGGGGCACAGCGCTCTGGAGCGGATGGTTGGAGGACAGGTCGCAGACTTGTATGTTGTCCGCCAGTACCTGGACTCCCAACGAGGCTGGGGCTAGGACCCTCTGCTTGCCCGCACCGTTGTCAGCACCACCGCCTCACTGCCCCGGCGATTTCCGATGGTCCGCACCGCCTGCGCAGGTCGTCCGCGCGAATTGAGATTCTGGTGTCCCGGAGACATTCCGCAGCTGCCGTCGGGAACGTTCGATGCCTCACGGGAGGGAACCGGCGAGCAGGACCGCTGGATCTTATTGATCGAGGCAGAGACTGCACGGTCAGGCGAACGACGCAGTGCTGGGAAACGTTGAGTTGCCCCTACGTGGGAAAACGACGTTTTCGGGTGGTCTGCGGGTGCCGGCTCAGTTGATCGTCGGTGCCGGACGAGGCTGAACCATTTCGCTGGTGCTGACCGCAGCGAAGACCCAGTACACGGCCACTTCCGGTTCCGACCTATTCCCTTGAAAAACTCGGTTGAATCGGCCTTCTGAAACTGGTCCACTGACTTCCCATCGATCCAGCGGAAATCGCAGCGATGATGGGACGTCAGGAAGCCGGGCAAGTGCCACTGTTCTACGCCTTCAACCTCGAAGACCACGTCCTGAAGGATTGTTGATCCTGGCGTGGGTGGCATTGTGGCGACCCATCGAAACGATCGGATTCGATTCTTGGGACTGCAGGGAAGAGCGTCGCCTGCTTACCGCGCTGTCTGGCGTGCCGATCCGTTTTGTGCCCACAGCGGATGCTGAGGACGAGCCGGGCTCGGATCGACAGGTCAGTTGAGCGCGCACTCCTCGTCATCAGGTCTGCCATTGAGTCATCGTGGGCAGATGAGTGTTTGCTGGCGTTCGTCCACGGGACGGCAACGCTTGCATCATCAGCGGGTGCTGCCTCGGAAGCTCCGAGTGGCATCGCGTTGGTTTCGGCCAAGCGAGGCGCTGCCGTCCTGGCGCCGGCGTGTTGACGCGCTTGAGGGGTCCCGGCCGGCGCTGGGACCGGCGGCAGCGGCCAGCAGAGTCGTCGGGTTGGCGCCCATATTGTAAATGCGACCTATTCGCATTAGAGTGACGCCGCCGCGGCCCATGCCGCACACCAGACTCTTTCGCCATGACGTCCCGATCTGCCCTCCGCCCTGCCCCGCTGGCCGCTGCCCTCGCCCTGATCCTCTCCCCAACGCTGGCTGCCGCCGCCGCTCCTGACGCCGACGCACCCGCATCGGGTGCACAGCCGACCACCCAGCTCGCCACCATCGAGGTGACCGGCAAGGTCGATTACCGGTACGTCCAGAAGACCACCTTGACCGCGACCCGGACCGACACCGACCTGCTCGACGTGCCCCAGGCGGTGACCGTCATCACCCAAGACCTCATCCGGGACTTGGGCATCCAGGGGATGGCCGATGCGGTGCGCTATGTCCCGGGGATCAGCGTCACCCAGGGCGAAGGCAATCGCGATGGCCTGGTGTTTCGAGGCAACAGCTCCACGGCGGATCTGTTCGTGGATGGATTGCGCGATGACACGCAGTACTACCGCGATACGTACAACATCGATCGCATTGAAGCCTTCAAGGGCCCCAATGCGATGATCTTCGGTCGCGGCAGCCCCGGCGGCCTGCTCAACCGCGTCACCAAAGTGCCGGGCGCGGACCCCGCCCGCGAGATTGGCCTGCAGATCGGTTCGTGGAACAAGCGCCGCCTGACGGCCGACCTCAACCAGCCGCTCAATGACCGTGCGGCCTTCCGTGTCTCCGGTGTTTATGAGGATTCCGACGGCTTTCGCGACGGGTTCGAACTGCGCCGCAAGGGCCTGAACCCCACGCTATCGCTGCGGCCGACCGACGCCACGGTGGTCACGCTGGGCTATGAGGTTTTCCGCGACGAGCGCACGGCAGATCGCGGCATCCCCAGCCTGTCCGCCGCCCAAGCGTTCGACGGCACGCGCTATCCGGTCAGCACGGACCGGGAGACCTTCTTCGGCGATCCCCAGGGCAGTCCGGCATCGGTGGACGTCAACGCCTTTACCGCGCTGATCGAACACGACTTCGGCGGGGCGTTCCTGCGCAACCGGTTCCGCTATGCGGACTACGACAAGTTCTATCAGAACGTGTTCCCCGGCAACGTCAATGCGGCCGGCACTACCGTAGCGCTCTCGGCGTACAACAACGACACCCGACGCGAGAATGCATTCAACCAGACGGACCTGACGTTTGACCTGGCCACCGGCCCCATCGAACACCGCTTCCTGATTGGCGCCGAAATCGGTCGTCAGGAAACGAGCAACGAGCGTCGCAGCGGCCGCTTCGCGCCGGGTCAGTCCGTCTGCCTGCCCGGGAGCTCGGCCAGCACTTGTCTGGTGGCGTTGTCGGATCCGAACGTGCGGCTGTCGGTGGACTATGCGAACAACAGCGCCGGCGGCAGCGGGGATGCCCGAAACGCCGGTGTCACCCGATTCGCCGCGCTCTACGCCCAGGACCAGATCACCCTTTCGCCTCAGTGGGATGCCGTCCTGGGTGTTCGGTGGGATCGCTTTGATGTGGACTTCACCGACCAGCGCAACGGGGTGTCGCTGGCGAATCGCGACCTCTCCTCGTCCGACGATTTGTTCTCGCCCCGGGTCGGATTGGTCTATCAGCCGGCCGACCAGCTCTCGTTCTATGCCAGCTACGGGGTCACGTACTTGCCGCGCTCGGGCGAGCAGCTGGCATCGCTGACGCCGGGTACGCAAGCCCTGGATCCCGAAGAGTTCAAGAACTACGAGATCGGCGCGAAGTGGGACATCACGCCGCGCTTGAGCGCGACGGCGGCCGCCTTCCGGCTCGGCCGCAGCAACGTGGCGGTGGTCGACCCGATCGACCCGACCCAGATGATCCTGTTCGAGGGCGACAGCCAGCGAACCGAGGGACTGGAGCTCTCGCTCAGTGGTGAAATCACGCGGACCTGGCAGGTGGTGGCCAGCTACACCTATCAGGATGCGGTGATCACGCGCGATATCCGCACCGGACCCACGAGTGTCACGCCGGAGGGTACGGAGCTGGCCCAGTCCCCCAAGCACATGGCCGGGCTCTGGAACCGCTTCGAACTCTCGGAACGCTGGGGGCTCGGGTTGGGTGCAATTTACCGAAGCCGGTCCTTTGCTTCGACCAGCAACCAGGTGACGCTGCGGAGCTACAGTCGCTTCGACGGCGCCGTGTACTACGCCGTCAACGAGAATGTCGACCTGCAGCTCAATGTCGAGAACCTCTTCGACAAGACCTACTTCCCGTCCGCGCACAGCGATAGCAACATTACGCCCGGCGCGCCGCGCAGCTACTATCTCAGTGCGCGATTCGCGTTCTAGCCGATGCATGGTTCAGGCAGGGATTGCGGCGCCGACCCACCGCCCGCGGGCGCAGGCCACGCAGGCTCCGGAAGGGTTAGCGTTCTGACACTAGCCGGCGGGGCCCAGGCCGGGAAGGCGAACCGGAATGCTCTCCTGCTCGCACCCTGCCCGGGTACCCGCATCGCGAATTCCGTTGGCAACGGCGTTCCAACCTAATCGCAGCGCGTTTCGAGACATGGCCGCGCACGCGGCCGGCGAGACCTCGACCCGTCTTCCACCGCACGCGATGGGGTCCATCAACCACGGGTGCAGTCCCGCAGTTGCCGGGTCCGCCTGCTGTATGACCAAGGCGATCCGGAACCCGCCTTCATCGATGTCGCCCCAGTGATAGGCCGTGGCCCGCGGCGGCAAGGCCGCTCGGATCCGGGCATAGGCGCGGCACCACGCCGGCGACGGCATGCCACCGGTGTAGAGGATGAGTCCGTCGGTGCGGGCCCCAAGCGCCATTGCTGCGACGTGGAAGGTGGTCAGGTTCTCGATGGTGAGGATCCATGCGGGCGCGCCGGCGTAGCCGATAACCGCCGACGGTGAAACGCCCACATAGGGCCGCACGATCCGGCACGCTTCCCCTGGGAGCAGGATCTTGCCGTGCCCTGAGACGAGGAACGGTTGTGGCTCTTTGCGCAAACCGATGCGTGCGAAGACTTCTTCGGCGTGGCGCGCGGGGGCCTGCACATCCTCGGCGGTCAGCACGTCGACGTGCCGCTGCAACGCCTCGATCCGCTTGCTGTGGGCGAACAGCTCGACGCTGACCTGCCGCAGCACGCGGTCCTCCGCCGGCTGCCCGCGAAGGTGGCAGACCAGCCGCGCGGCGTCTGCGAAGTCCGGCGCGGCGTCAGGCCCCATTCCGCGCACCGTGCGCAGGGACCGCCAGGTGGCCAGCAGGGTCGGGATCGGCAGTTCCGACGCCGCCCAGGGGGCCAACACACGTTCGGCAGTGTCCACCTGATCGGCGACGGTGGGACGGCCCAGGTGCGCGGCTAGGTGCCGCAGGCTGACCAATACCACGCCGTCGAGGGGGCGTTCGTCGCCGCCCAGTTTCGACCACTCCAGGCGCACCGCCCCAGCCGTCTCGGCCGCGCGCATGCGCTCATGCAGGAGGACCCGGTCATCCAGCGTGAGCGCCCAGTACGGACTTTGGGTGTCCTTAAACGAGATCCGAATCGTCCGCGTGCTCGCCGCGTGCAGCGCCCGCTCGCCACGCGCCAGCAACTGCTCAAGCGTCGCCTGGCTGAGATCCATCGCCTCGCTCCCTGGCCAGCCTCGCCATCTCTTGCTCGATCAGTTCCGGGTGGTACAACGGGTTGTCGCTGGCCAGCAGCTCACGGGTCGCGTCCGTGAGCACGGTGCGGTCCATCTGGATCGTCTTTCCGCCGTAGCGGCCCATGTCGTAGTAAACGCTCAGGAACGAGGAGAGTTTCGGCTGGTCGGTCTCGGGGCCGGCCATGATCAGCTGCAGGCCGAGGGAGTTGAGGTACTGCGCGGCCGCACGGACATTCTGCGTATCCATCTTGTCGAACGCCTCGTCGAGCAGCATGATCCCGCCGCCGCCGTTCTGACCCTGTACCTTGCCGTATGCAGCCGCCAGTGCCGCGCCGAAGATCACGTACAAGGGCGTGCGATGCTCGCCACCGGACCCGGGGCCGAAACGCTTGCTCAGCAGGCCAATGACTTTGCCCTCGCGACTGATCTCGACATCAAAGCTGAAAAAGCGCCGGTAGTCGGCCAACGGACTGCCGTCCTGCAGCAGGACTGAGCTGGCGTCGCCCTCCATCAGCTCCCGGAACGCCTCCGGCACCTGGCCGGCCTCGCCGAACAGCCCATCGTCGCCCCCCACCTCCCGGACCCGCTGCAGGAAGTCGTACAGGGGGCGGTGCAGGTCGACCACCCGGGAGCGGAACTGATAGCGCTCGTTGTTGGAGAACGGTGGTGCGTTCTTCAGCACCAGGTTCAGACCGCGCATTTGCTCGTCCACGCGGTCGAAACCCGACAGCAGTGCTTGTGCGACGTCGGTCCGGAAGATCTCCAGGGCCCGCTGGTAAGCCTCCTCGGATTCCTCCAGTCGCGCAGCCAGTTCGGTCTCCTCCAGCCGCTGGCGCTCGCGCTGGATAAAGCGCTGGGCCGGAATCCACTGGCCGTCCAGGCCCTCGGCGGCCAGGTGGTATTGGGCCACATAGGCCGCCAGCAAAGACCAGGCCTCTCGATCCGCGCTGGCGGCGCTCGAGCGCGCCCGCTGGATGGCCGCCTCGCAGGCCTGCATCCGGGCGTCCATGACCGGGTGGCGCTCGTCCAGGCGCGCCCGATGGCGATCTACCTCCTGCGCGTCGTACAGCGCATCCTGCCGGGCCGTGCGCTCGGTGCCGGCGGCCAGCGCGAGCTGCCCGGCTAGCTCGTTGACGGTCCGCTGCGACGTCTCCAGTCGCTGTTTGAGGGTGGTCACCCGTTCGAGCCCCTGGCTTTCCTGGCGCTTGGCCTCGACGGCGGCCAGGCGCGCCGCGGTGACGGCGTCCTGCAATGACCGGGTTCCCGGCGTGGCGGTGGTGGCGAGGCGCTCGGTCAAGTCCTGAACCACGGCCTGCCCGGCGGCGATCTCGGCCAGCCGCTGTTCGATATCGTGCTGCGTAACCTGGAGGTTGCCGAACGGCGTGAGTTGCAGCAGCGCACCCTGCAGGGCCTGCTCCTCGGCCTTGCGGGCAGTGGCCAGCCGCGTGCTCTCCTCGAGTTCGGCCTGTGCCTTGCGCCGCTGCGCGTGCGAGTCGGTTCGCCCGATCCGAAGATGCTCGGCACTGGCCAGCCGCCGGCGCTCCACGCCGCTGCCGGTCGCGATCATGCCGGTGCGGGTGAATCCCTTCTGACCTGCCACCAGGTCCGGGAGGGACTCCACGCACATCACCGACCCGAGCTCGCCGCGCAGGTAGGTCACCGCATCCGCATTCTCGCCATCGACCAGAAGGGCGGCGGGCTGACCTCCCGCCGGGGCCCGGTAAGGCCGCAGGCGCGACGGCAGGGCCAGCTTGACGCCATACACCGCCTGGGTGCCGCGCAGGCCCTCATAGGCCCGTACGGCGGCGATTTCCTTCCCCCTGGGCACCAGCAGCGCCTGCACGTGCGGCCCCAGATACGCCTCGATCACCGGCTGCCACGCCGGCGCCGAGATCCGCACCAGATCGCAAACCGGGGTGCAGTCAATTCCCGCCTCGGTGAGCTCGCGCTGGAGGCGAGCGACCTCCGGGTTGAGCTCAGCCAAGCCCCGGTTTGAGCGCTCCAGGGCCAAGGCCGCGTCTTTGCGCCGGGCCTCGGCCTCCTTGTATTCGGCCTCGGCCGCGGCCAAGGCACGCCGGACGGCCTGGTACGCCAGCTCGACCTGCCGCAGGGCGCTGGCCACGCTCACGGCGTCCGGGGCCGTGCCGGCGTCCGGCGCCAACCTGCTGTCCAGGTCAGCCAACTGCGTGAGGGCGGCCTCGAACAGGCCTCGCCTCTCGAGAAGCACCGGCAACCCGCCGGCCGTGCGCACCGCCGCCGTCATCGCCTGGACACTGGCGCGCAGCGCACGCTGCTGCTGCGCCAGGTCCTTCTGGCGGTCACCCAGGTGCTGCGCGCTGCCGGCCTGGCGGGCGTAGTCAGGATCCTGGTTAAGCGTTGCAATCGCCCGCTCCTTCGCCGCGTCGGCCGCCTCAAAAGCGGCCTGCGCTCGGCGGTGCTCGGTGTGGGCGCGATCGAGTTCGCCGGCCAGCGTGGTGACGGTCTCGCTCGCCTCTGCCATCGACTCGCCCAGCCGCTCGCTGTCGTACACGGCTCGCAGACACGCATAGTTCGCTTCCGCGATCCGTTCCCGGCGCACCACGTCGTACTTGCCGCAGACCACGCTGGCCTGGTCAATCTTCTCCTTGGTGAGTCGCACCACGTCGCGCACCTGGCGGAACTGGTCGAGCCTGAGCCGGAACTCGCGCACATTCGTGGGCCGTGCCTCGATCAGGTGGTCGCGCAGCGCCACGCTCAGATCGTCCATGCCCTTGAGCTGCAGCGAGCGCTGGAAGGCATTTCGGAACGCCTGCGGGTTCGGGCGATCGCCAGGCGCCGCCAGGTGTTCGACCAGCAAGCGCCGGGTGAAGTCTTCCCGGTTCGTGGTGAACACGGCGGTGCCGATCGAGCCTGCCTGTCGGCACGCATCGGCCGCCTGTGCCTGGAATCGTTTCCAAGGCAATACCTGCGAGCCACCGCTCCCCTGCTCCAGGAACGAGGCGCTGTCGACGGCCACGCCGGGCAGGATGAACAGCCCCTGGACGATGACTTCCGGACTGTGCGCGCTCGCCGACAGCGCGATGCCCGCGGTGACGACCTGGCCTGACGTCTCGTCGCGAAAGCCCAAGGCCACGTACGTGTTGGCCACATCGCGGCACCGGCCTTCCTCGGACTGGTCAAAGACCCCCAGGCAGTAGTCGCGCAGCGTCCGCGCCCGCTTCTTGCCGTTCGCCTGCGAGTTGAAATGGGTCCGGTGCGCATCCGCCGCCAGCATCACTGCCTGAATGGCGTCGAGCAACGCGGTCTTGCCGGTGCCGTTGGGGCCCAGGAAGGCCGTATTGCGACCCATGGTCAGATCCTGCCGCTCGTACAGGAAGAACTGCACCAACGTCACCGACTCAAGCAGCTTCATCGCTGCCCTCCTCGAGATCAACGCCGTGCGCCGCCAGCTGTAGCAGCGCGGACTCGCCCAGGACATCGACGATGCCGGCGCGAATCACCACGTGGTAGGGTTGCAGCGGGTCCTCCGCACCCTCGATCTTCGCGATGCCGTAGCGACGCAGGGCCTGCAACAGGTCGTCCAGTTCGCCTTTGGACGGAAAGGGACGACCGAGCAATTCACCGTAGGCGCGCTCCAGATCCTCCAACCCGACCAAGGCCTCCCCGTCGGTCACGTCCGCCCGGTGGATGGCATCGTCGTAGAGTCGACGAAGCACCAGTGCCAGGCGCGTCTCTGACAGGCGCATGCGTGGACCCACCCGGTGCCTCGCCAGCGCGACCACGTAGTTGTGGTGGTGATTGTGCTGCATCGTGACGCCGAGCCGGTCGAGCACGTCCTTAAACGCGGCGGCGTAGGTCACCAGCAGGTGATACGGGGTCGCGCTGCCGCGATCAGCGGCGTAGACCACCTGTTCGACCAGCAATTGGTAGGCCGCCCGCTCGAAATCGGCGCCGGTGTAACGTCCGTCGGTGGCCTCGGCCAGCCGCTCCCATGAGGCGGTCATGCGGCTTTCTCCCGTTGGATGACAAAACGCCGGTGTTCCACGTAGGGGTTGAGGGTGCGCGGGCCGTCGACGAACTGGATGCGGACCGCCGGCAGCATCTGTACGAACGGATCCTGGCGCGCCGCCGCGAGCGGGGCCTCGTTGCGCGAGGCGATCAGCAGCAAGCGCTGATAGCAACACAAGTCGCTGACGGTCTCAATTTGCAACTGGTCAGAAAACACGGGGGTGGCCCGCTGTAGGTGTCTCGCGACGTAGGCCGCCAGCTTGTCGGGGCGCACCAAGCGAGCGTCCGCCATGCGTTTGCGCAATGACTGCAGGGCCAGTTCCTCGAGCGTAGGGACCCGCGTTTGCACCCGGGTGGCGTCGGGCTCGCGGGTGACCTGCCGAGCCTTGCCCAGCCAACCCTCGCCCGCCAGCTCGCCCGCGGTCCCGGCCGGCAAGGCGCGATCGCCGTCGCGCAGCGACGCCACGCCGGCAATCGCCCGGGCGATCAGTTTGTCAAAATGCCTGGGAGCACGAAGGCGGTAATCCAGATACGCCAAAGCCCGCTGGTTGGCGGCGCGAATCTCGTCATCCAGTCGGCGAAGTTCGTCCTCCACGCTTTCCAGGCGCATCAAACGGCGGGTGTCGCGCTCGAAATAGGCTTCGGCCCGATCCGCGTCGCCCCCGGCGGTGTTGTGTTGGTACCAAGCGACGATGTCTTTCCGCCGCTCCGGGTCGTGTTGAATCTGGAGCGTCAAAGTGACGATGGCGGTCCGATGCTGCAGGGGGTGCGCCTTTGTTCGGAGCTCGTGGTAGTCACCGATGAAATGCCGACGGATGAAGTCATCGAAATAGCCCGCCACGAATTCCCGGGTGCTGGCCACCGATTGCAGCGACGCCATCAGGTCGTACACCGCCACGCCCGTGCTCGCCAGATGCGTCATGCAGTGCTTGGCTTCACGCGCCGCCTTGGCGTAGGCGTCCCCCTTCCCGCCCGCGGCCTCCTGGAGGTTGAGGAATACGGAGCGGACCTCGCTACCGAGGAACTCAGGCTCTTTGGTTCCGAATTCACGCAGCAGCGTATGAAACTGGGCCAGCACCGGGCGAATGGTGGCCATGTCGCGTACGCCGCGTTTGCGCTGGCTCAACCAGCCGCTGTCCCGAAACACGCTGTAGATGCCATGGGCCCGGATGTTGGCTGGGGTATCGGGCGCCGCGCCGTCCTCGGCTTCCCAGGGGTCGCTTACGACCAGGTACGACTCCAGGGCCGCAATCAACTCGCTTTTGGGAACGTCTTCACCGGGCGTACGCGCCCCGTCGCCCCAGAACTCGTCGACCAGGCGACCGAGCAGATCCCAGTAGCGTGTGTTGTTGGCGGCCGCCAAGGGCCGGAACACGGTCCGGGGCAGGCGGTCGAACAGCGTGTTGGCGTTGGGATCAGTCACGGGCATCACAAACGTAACATGAAGTTAAACATAACATGGTGTTTAGTTAAACGCCATGTTATGGTTTTCCCACCTTTCCGCGGGCCTCCCCTTCCCCATGCCGCGCCGCCAAGCCCCTCTGGACCGCCTCAAAGCGATCGAAACCCTGCTGCTTTGGGAGGGTCGGGTCACCAACAGCCGTTTGCGAGAATTTTTCCCAGTGCACGCGGTCCAGGCCAGTCGGGACCTGACCGCGTACCGCGAGCAGGCCGAGCATAACTGCCACCCGGTTCCGGGGGAGCGGGGGTATCGCGCGACCGACTGGGTCAAACCGGTTCTCACCGAAGGATCGTTTCGGGAGTACCAGCAGCTGGTTGGCGCCGCCGGCAGCGAAGGCGGCCTGCAAACGGGCGTCCCGTCGGAATCGGTGCTCGAAGATGCCACGCACACGTCACTTCGAATTTTCCCCGTCGTGCATGCGGCGATTCGCACCGGCCAAGGCGTGGACATCGAGTATCAGTCGCTGCGCCATCCTGAGGGCACGCGTCGGCGCATCTTTCCCCATGCCCTGATCCAGGCCGGGGTGCGCTGGCACGTCCGGGCCTATTGCGAGCGGGCTCAGGCCTTCCGGGATTTCAATCTGGGGCGAGTGCGCAGCGCGACGGCGGTACCGGTCAGCGCCCCGGCTACCGGCGCGGAGGACGTGGAGTGGAACACGCCGGCCACCCTGCGCTTGCGACCGCATCAAGCGCTCACGGCTGCGCAGAGCCAGATGATTCGCCTGGAGTACTTCGAAGGTACGGTGGGGTTGGCGTTGACGCGGCGCGCTCCCTTGGTCCCCTACCTCATCCAGGCCTATCGCGCGGCGCTGGATCCGGACCGCGAGTTGCCGCCGGCGTTTTTGCTGCAGGTTCACGAGCCCGAGCAATTGCCACCCTGTGCCCGGTGGGCGGAGACGTCGGACGGCGGGGTGCTCGGGAGCTAATGGCGTGGGGACAGAACCTTCCGACGCCGTCCGGTATCTGTCCCGGGACCAAAGGAGGCGGAGTTTGGTCTGACATTCCAGATCAGGGGCTGCCGTTGCAGTCGATTCCAGAGACGAACACCAGATGCCAGAATCTAGGTCGCTCATGCATGGAACCTGAGTATGTGGGTGTGTTTACCCGCCCTGATACGTGGTCGCCCCAACTTAGGCGGTTGCCTCAGCGATGACAGCGCGGTTTTGGCTTTGAACGCTCATCACGTCGCTATCCCGCGCAACACGACAGTTGCGTCACATCCTTCGTAAAGGTCTGTGCCGCGAGCTTCAGTCCCTCGACCATGGTGAGGTACGGGAACAGCTGGTCGGCCAACTCGTGCACCGTCATTCGTGCCCGGATGGCGATCGCCGCTGTTTGAATCAGCTCACCCGCCTCAGGAGCTACGGCCTGTACGCCGATCAGGCGGCCGGAATGAGCCTCGGCGACCAGCTTGATGAATCCGCGGGTGTCGAAATTAGCCAGCGCCCGCGGCACGTTGTCGAGCGTCAACGTGCGGCTGGTGGTCTCGATGCCGTCGTGGTGCGCCTGAGCTTCGCTGTAGCCCACGGTAGCGACCTGCGGGTCGGTGAACACCACCGCCGGCATCGCCGTCAGGTCCAGCGCCACATCGCCACCGGTCATATTGATTGCAGCGCGGGTGCCGGCTGCCGCTGCGACGTACACGAACTGCGGCTGGTCGGTACAGTCGCCGGCGGCATAGATATGCGGTGCGCTGGTGCGCATCCCCTTGTCGATGACGATGGCGCCTTGCGCATTGACGGCCACATCGGCCGCATCAAGGTTGAGCGTACGGGTGTTGGGAGTGCGCCCCGTGGCGACCAGCAGCTGGTCAACGCGCAGCTCGCCGCGTACGGTGGTCAGCAGGAACTCTCCATCCAGATGGGTGACCCGGCTGGCTTGCGTACGCTCCAGCACCTCAATGCCTTCGTCGAGGAATGCGGCCGAGACAGCTTCGCTGATGGCGGGGTCTTCGCGGAAGAACAGCTTGTTGCGCGCCAGGATAGTCACCTGACTGCCCAGTCGGGCAAAAGCCTGCGCGAGTTCAACCGCCACCACCGACGAACCGATCACCGCCAATCGTTCGGGGATCATGTCGGTGGCCAGCGCGTCGGTCGATGTCCAGAAAGGCGTGTCCTTCAAACCCGGAATCGGCGGAATCGCCGGGCTGGCCCCGGTGGCGATGAG
Source organism: Arenimonas malthae CC-JY-1 (assembly GCF_000747075.1). Classification (GTDB taxonomy): domain Bacteria; phylum Pseudomonadota; class Gammaproteobacteria; order Xanthomonadales; family Xanthomonadaceae; genus Arenimonas; species Arenimonas malthae. Next base: position 100,554 of record NZ_AVCH01000001.1, on the reverse strand, counting down.
GCAGCGGTCAAAACTCACCTCGCACAGGTCATTCTCAGTGATCGCCACGGCCAGCGTGTGCGCGTCCTTGAACCGGGCTTCCCCGCGCAACACGGTGATGGCGGGGGTGCGCGCCAGGATGCCTTCGTATTTGGCAAGGCGCAGTTCATCGACGCGTCCCTGCTGCTGCGCCAGCAAGCGCTCACGCTGTATCTTCGGCGAGGCGGCGGAAACGCCGCCATCGAAGGGGCTCGTGCGTCGCTGATGAGCGATATGGGCCGCGCGAATCATGATCTTGGACGGCACGCAGCCGACATTGACGCAGGTGCCGCCAAGGACACTGCGCTCGATCAGCGTCACGCGCGCCCCTTGCTCGACAGCCTTCAGGGCCGCCCCCATTGCCGCGCCGCCACTCCCAATGACCACGACGTGAAGCTTCGACGCACCCTGCGCATGCTCTGGTTCCCCCACCGGCCGACGTAGGGTGTTCTCCCGCAGGGGGCGCGCCTGGACAAGCTGCGCCCGGTAACCCAGGCCGGATACCGCCTCGGAAAGAGAGTTAACGTCCACGTTTGAATTGACATTGACCTCGATCTCAGCCTGGCGATCTGGGAAGGACACCGAGACCGTGCGCACACCCGGCACGCTCTCCAATGCTTGCCTGACGTGCGCGGCGCACGACCCGCAGGTCATGCCCTCGATGTGCAGCAAGATGGTCTGTGTCATCAGCGCGGACTCACTGCTTGACCGTAGAGGGATAGCCCGCGTTCTCCGTGGCCTCGGTGAGGGCGGCCGGGGTGGTCTTGGTATCGTCGTAGGTCACCACCGCCTCCTTGGGCTCCCAGGTCACCTTGGCCTCGATGACGCCTTCGACCTTTGACAGCGCCACCTTCACGGTGATCGGACAGGTGGCACAGGTCATGCTGGGCACCGACAGCGTAACGGTCTGGGTGGCAGCCCAGACCGGCGCACTCAGACCGACCGTCAGGACGAGCAACGCAAGGAACTTCTTCATGGGTATCTCCTTTCAGTAGAACAGGGGCATGGCATAGGGAAACACGAGGGCCATCAGCACCAGGCCAGCGACGATCCAGAACATCACCTTGTAGGCCAGCCGCACCCGAGGCACGGCGCATGCGTCGCCCGGCGCGCAGGCGGCTACAGGCCGGAAGATTCGGCGCCATGCGAAGAAAAGCGCCACGAGCGCTGCGACAATGAAGACCGGTCGGTAGGGTTCCAACACGGCCAAGTTGCCGATCCAGGCACCGGAGAAGCCCAGCGTGATCAGCACCAGCGGACCGAGGCAGCAAGTAGAGGCAAGAAGCGCGGCGATGCCGCCGGCGGCCAGCGCGCCACGACCGGTGCGGAGGTCTGCCATGGGATTCTCCTTCCGAGACTTCGCGTGATGCGCTAACGTTACTTCCGTAGTCAGGTACGGAGTCAAGCGCTATGGCCGACACACCAGACACCCTGACCATTGGAGCCTTTGCCAAGGCCGCCGAGGTCAACGTGGAAACGATCCGCTTCTATCAGCGCAAGGGGCTGCTGCCGGAGCCGGATCGCCCTATCGGTGGTATCCGTCGCTATGGGCCAGCGGACGTGGACCGCGTGAGGTTCGTGAAGTCCGCCCAACGACTGGGATTCAATCTGGACGAGGTCGCCCAGCTGCTCAGACTCGAGGACGGCACCCATTGCCACGAAGCGGCCGACCTGGCAGCAGCGCGCCTGAAAGACGTTCGCTTGCGGTTGGCCGACCTCAAGCGCATGGAATCAGCGCTGTCCCGACTGGTAACGGCGTGCAGTTCAAGCCAAGACCACGTGACTTGCCCTTTGATCGCCTCCCTTCACCGACGTACCGCCGCTGACTAATACTGCCTTTAAGGCACGCCAGGCGAGAAAACACGAAGTTGATACGGGACCCTTGCAAGGGGTCGCGGTCTGTCCAGACGGAGTTGGGCGTCGTTTCCACGCTGTTTCCGGATAGCGCTGAAAAGGCCGCGTGACGGCTGCTAGAGCCAACGCCGCGCCCACCAGCCGATCAGCTCCAGGGCCGGCGCGTACCAAGGTCGCTGTCTCCAAGCCGCCTTCAGCACCTCTCGGGACTCGGCCAGATCAAGCACGAAGTGTTCCGCCAACGTGGCGTTGAGGGCTGGCGCCTGCCCGAGCAGGTTGATCTCGTCGTTGAGGAAGAAGCTGCGGTAGTCGAAATTGGCGGTGCCGACCGTCGCCCAGTCCCGGTCGACCAGGGCGGTTTTGGCGTGCAGCACCCGTGGTTGGTACTCCCAGATGCGCACCCCCGCGTCGAGCATGTGTGCATAGGCCGCCCGTGCCGCCCATTGCGCCAACGGAACATCACTTTTGCCTGGCACCAGCACGCGGACATCCACGCCGCGGCGAGCGGCGCCGCACAAGGCCCGCTGGCTGCGCCGGTCCGGTGCGAAGTACGGCGTCGTCAGCCAGAGCCGCTCCCGGGCCTGGTCGAACGCCTCGGTGAACGCGCAGCGCAGGCGATGCCGGCAACGACGCGAACGGTTCGACAGCAGTGCCAAAGGCGACCGCGCCGTGGGCGCCGGGACGCGTGGCGCCCGGGGGTAGTCGTCGAACAACCGGATGGCCTCGGCCACCCGAGGGCCGGTTAGACGGACATGGGTGTCGCGCCAGCGAGCCGCCCCCACCGCCCGCTGGGAATTGCGCCGGTCGAGGTTGAATCCGCCCAGGTACGCGACCGCGTCGTCGATAACCAGGAGCTTGCGGTGATTGCGGACGTGGAATTGCCCCGGCTGGCGCCACGACCACGGCCGGCTCCAGTGCCACTGCACGCCGGCCGCGATCAGGGCACGGACCCGCTCGGGTGGAATCAGACGCCAAGAGCCCACGGCATCGATACGAACCTGGACCCGCCGGCCGGCCTGTGCCAGATCGGCCAAGGCGGTGAGCATCGGCCCGCCGACGTCATCATCCGCCACGATGTAACACTCCAGACGCGCGTCTCGCGTGGCGCCGGCGAGGTCCGCGTGCATCGCCTCGTAGAGGGCGTCCCCCTCCACGAAGACCGTGGTCGTTTCCGTTATGGATGGCATGGCAATGGCGGGTCAGCGTAGTTCCGGGGATCAGCCTAGCAGCGCGGCCGGGGCCCTGGGCCGCTAGCCCGGAAAGCGGGCGCGTACCTCGGCATCCCGGCCGGCGACCAGCGCCTTGAGCATGCTGCCGCCGCAGCAGGTCCCGTGGTCGCAACCTTCAGCGCCCTGAGGCGCTTTCCCCTGCGCTTGCAGCCGGTCCGTGGTCGGTTTGCATTGACGGCCGGCGCAGCATGGGCCTTATGATTAGGTAATGACCGTGGCGTCACCCAAAAACTAAAGGGGAAAGGAGCGCGGGCTTGGGCTGGTTCCCGCTGCGAATTCCGCCCCACTTCTCCAGCGGTCCGCTCCGGCGGGCCGTTTTCTTTGGGAAGGCCCGGCTCGGACAGCGCGGCGTAGGCCCCGATCCGGATCAGGCAGGGCTCTGCGAGCCCCCGTCATCCCACTGCCCAGGCGACAGCAGCCTGCTTCAGGGGCACGCCGCACGCGATCGGGTCACCGCAGAACCGTTCCCGTCGGCAGGTCAAAATCGACGTCTGCGGAATGCAAGAGGGTGTCTAGTTGTGATTCGGACAGGGCGCCGCGCTGCAAGGCCGCCTCGGCGACCCGCTCAATGGCTTGCCACACCCCGGGTTGCGCGAGATAGCTCCGCGCCTTGTCACAAACCTCAAACCACCGGAGCGGACCCAAGGCCGCACGCACGGCCAGTACATCGCCGTGTGCGTCTCGAAACAACTCATCCTCCGAGACCGTTGCGCCAACGCACTGTCGATACCGTTCCTGCGCGACGTACCCAGCCGCCGCGATGATGGCTTCCTCCAGCGCGTAGTCGATCTCTACATTTCCCGCACCTCGCGCTCGGGCGGCGGCCAGATCGTGGTGACGGTCGTAAATTGCAGCGGCTTGGGTGGCGGTGTGTTCACCGGTCAGTTTCACCGCAATGCAAATGCCGGTCAGGTGGGCGAAGACAATGTGTCCCGCCTCGTGGTACGCCGTGTCGGGGGTCAAGGCAGGGTTCCGATAGGGCCGTTGGGCCCCGATTGGACCATGCGGGAAGATGAAAATCTTCATCCATGGTCGCGCCCAATTCCCCAAAGGGGGTTCTGCTCCGCTCATTCTGACGGCCCGCTTCGGTAGGCCGGCATTCTTTGGGCGCCCCTTTCGTTCCCGACTCCCGCCGCTGAAGCTTCGCACTGGAGCATGCCATAGTCCCAAATTGGGACGACGCATTGCATCATCGCCATCCGCGCCCTGAAACGCTTCTTGGAGCGCCATCCGGAGACCGAGCAGCTGCTCCGGGGACCCTGATCCTGTCGTCATCGCCTCCCCGGCCCTCGAATGTCCAGTGGATGGGATCACACTGGCTTCGCCGGCGTCTGCAATCCGCCCAAGATGGCGCAGGTGCCCCGGCGGCCGCCGCAGCAATCGGCAATGGTGCGTTCCAACTCTTGCGCCATTCGTTGCAGTTCGGCCTGCCGCTCGCGGATCTCGGCGAGGTGGTGGCGCGCGAGCCGGTCCACGTCGTCGCAGGACAGGTCCGGATCCTCCGCCAATCGCATCAGGTCGCGAATCTCGCTCAGGCTAAAGCCCAGTTCCCGGCCGCGGGTGATAAAACGCAACCGTGCCACGTCGTGGTGGCCATAGACCCGATAGCCGTTCCCCGTTCGGACCGGCCCAGGAAGCAGTCCGATCCTCTCGTAATAGCGGATGGTCTCCAAGTGACAGCCACTGGCGGTGGCGGCTTCACTGATTTTCATTCGCATCCCGCTTGACTCTGTAGTGGCTACGGACTTTACGCTACCCCTCTCCCGCTGCCAACGAAGTGCCCCTGCCATGCCTCAGATCCGCCCTCTGCTCGTACTGCTGAGGCAGCAATGGATCGCAGCGCTCGTGATGGGTCTGGTGCTGCTGCCGGTTCACGCCCAGACACCCCCCGTTGAGCCGCGACAAACGTGGCAAATGCTCGACTACATCGCGGTGGACTATGCCGCTGCCGTCCACGGTGGCCGCATCCTGTCGCCTGGCGAGTATGCGGAGATGCAGGAGTTTGCCAGCGCGGTTCGCACGCAACTCCAAACCCTGCCGGCGAGTCCTCAACAGCCGCGGCTGCTGGCCCGAGCCGACCAGTTGGTCGCGGCGGTGGACCTCAAGGCCGACTCCACCCAGGTCGCCACGCTGGCTCGCGGGATGGCCGACGATTTGTTGGCCGACTATCCCATCGGGGCCGTGCCAGTGTCGCCACCAGAGCCGGCCCGCGTGACGGCGCTCTACGCCCAGCAATGTGCGGCCTGCCACGGTCCGACCGGGCGCGGAGACGGTCTGGCGGGAGCCACCTTGGATCCCCCGCCGATCGCCTTTACCGACGCGGGTCGCGCGGCCCAGCGGACGCCCCTGGCGCTGTATGAAGTGATCTCCCAGGGCGTGCAAGGCACCAGCATGCCCAGCTTTTCGGCGCTGTCGGAATCCGATCGCTGGGCGCTGGCGTTCTACACGGGCAGTCTGGCGTACTCCGCTCGCGCCCGCACCGACGGGGAGACCTTGTGGCGGGCGCGGGCCGACCTCCGTGGCCGCATCCCGACGCTCGAAGCCCTGACCCGGACCCGCGAGGCGGAGCTGGCGGCCACGGTCTCCCCGGCGGAGGCGCACGCCATCGTTGCCTACCTTCGATCACGCCCTGAGGCGGTGAACCAGTCGCCAGGCCGTTCCCATCCGTTCTCCCTCGCCCGCCAACGTATGGCCGCCAGCGAGCGGGAGTATGCCGCCGGCGACACGGCGCAGGCCACAACGTCGGCGTTGTCAGCCTACTTGGACGGCGTAGAGCCGGTTGAGGCGGCCCTGGGTACCCGCGATCCCTCACTGATGCGAGAGATCGAGACGGCCATGGCCCGCTACCGCAGCCAACTCGCTCGCCCCGGTGCCCTGGCGGACGTGAGCGCACAGTCGGCGGAGGTCAACGCGCTGTTGGATCGCGCCGAGGCGGTACTGACGGATACCCGGATGGACACGACCACGGCCTTTCTGGGCAGCTTCACCATCCTGGTGCGGGAAGGTCTGGAAGCGCTCCTGATCGTGATGGGCATGATCGTGTTCCTGCGCAAGGCCGAGCGCGCCGACATCTTGCCGTACGTCCATGCGGGATGGGCCAGCGCCTTGCTGGCCGGCGCGGCAACCTGGGCGGCAGCGACCTACTTGATTGACATCAGCGGTGCCAATCGGGAGCTGACCGAAGGATTATCGGCGCTATTCGCCGCTGCCGTGCTGCTGAGCGTTGGTATCTGGATGCATCAGAAGAGTTTGGCCGGACGCTGGCAGCAGTACCTGCAGGCCAAGTTGTCGAAGGCGTTGACGCGGCGATCGGCTCTCTTCTTGTTCGTGCTTGCGTTCATCGTGGTGTATCGCGAAGTGTTTGAGACCATCCTGTTCTTCATCGCGATGTGGAGCGAAGCGGTCTCCGGCGCCATCCTTGCTGGCTTCGCGGCCGGATGTTTGGTCTTGGCCGCGGTGGCCTATTGGATGGTTCGCGCCAGCGCACGTCTTCCCGTCGGCCGGTTCTTCTCGATCAGTTCGCTCCTGATCGCCGTACTGGCCGTCGTCTTGGCGGGCAAAGGCGTGGCTGCCCTTCAGGAGGCGGGTTGGGTCACCCAAGCAGGGGTGACGGGGCCACGCATCGAATGGCTGGGCGTGTACCCGTCCTGGGAGTCCTTGTTGGTGCAGTTGGGCGTGGCGACGCTGGCGATCATTGGCTTCATAACCAACACCCGGTCGCTGAAAGCGTCGGCCGCATCTTCCTCGCGCTCATGAGCTGCCCAAGGGACTTGCGATATTGCCGCCGGGCCGCGACCTCCGCGTGCGCCGCACTCCTCCTGAACAGCGTGCCGTGGCCAACGCATGGCCTGCGCGCGGAGTTCGCCTCGGGCTGGGGCCTTGCCGCTCGGTGGCCCACGTTGGGTGATCTCTGCGGTTCATGCTCGCCCGCCAACGGAGAAAGCCATGAGTGACTGCGGTTGCCACCACGATGCCAAGAACGCGCAAGAGCGCCGCATCCTGAAGATTGCGTTGGCTCTCAATGCCGCGATGGCGGTGATCGGCGGCATCGCCGGTTGGATCGCCGACTCGACCGGACTGCTGGCCGATGCACTGGACATGCTGTCGGATGCCATCGCCTACGCGATCGGGTTGGTCGCCATTGGACGCGCCGCGAGTTTCAAAGCCAATGCGGCCTGGCTCAGCGGTAGCATCTTGCTGGTGTTGGGTTTGGGCGTGCTGGCCGAGGTCGGGCGCCGGGTGGTTCACGGCGCCGAACCGGCCAGCAGTTGGATGATTGGGACGGCACTGCTGTCTTTGGCGGTCAATGTCACCGTGTTGCGCTTGCTCGCGCCGCTGAAGACGGGAGAGGTGCACCTGCGCGCGACGTGGCTGTTCACCCGCGCCGACGTTGTGGCGAACGTGGGGGTCATCCTTGCGGGCGGTCTGGTCCTGTGGCTCGACTCGCCCTATCCCGATTTCATGATCGGCACGTTGATCGGCCTGTATGTCATCAAGGAATCCTTCGAGATTCTGCGCGATGCCCGCCGTGCCCGGCAGGGGGCTGGCACATGAGGCAGCCTGACCGGTCAAAACGAACCGGCGACGCCCTGCGCGCTGGCGACGTTCATGCGCGGCAGGGAGCGCCCGGAGTGGAGGGAATCCGCACGAGCGCCATCGCATGGCTGCTGCTCTCGCTGGCGGTGCTGTTGTTGGACCAAGCCACCAAGTGGTGGGCGATGACGGCGATCCCCGATGACGTGGCCATCGCTGTCGTGGAAGGGTGGTGGAACTGGCGTCGTTCCTACAATCCCGGTGCGGCGTTTGGTTTGCTGGGCGGTGCGGGAGGCTGGCAGCGGCCGGTGCTTGCGGCATTGGCGCTGGGCGTGTCCGCTTACCTGGTGTACTCGCTTTACCGCCTGCCCCGACGGGCATGGCGACTGGCGGTTCCGTACGCCTTGGTGATTGGTGGTGCTTTGGGCAATGCGGCCGATCGGCTCAGTCGGGGGCAGGTCGTCGACTTCATTCAGTGGTACTGGCGGGACTTCTTCTGGCCCACCTTCAATGTGGCCGATATGGCCATCGTCATCGGGGCGGTGGCGATCGCGGCGAACGGCCTGATGCCACCGAAGCTGTCGCAAGGACAGGCGGCATGAAGTCTTTCTCGGCACGCCGGATGCGGCGGTGGCCTGGCATCGACCGGGCTGTCGGCTCCCGGCGACCTTGGAGCCCCTTGAGGCCCTTCACGCCCGCGATTTGTTTGCAGCTCCCCGTAATCTCATGTCCTCCTGAACGCGATGCGGCGTGCAGAGGAGAATGAAATTGTGTAACTCCAGTGCCGTCAGATACGCTGCCGCAGCCATGCGTACTTCCCCTCCCCTGCTGATGGCCCGACTTCGCGCATCCGTGCGGGTGGCCGCGTGGGTGCTGTTGGTGTTCCTGCTCAAGGTGGGCATGGTCGCGGCTTGCACGGTAGATGAGATGCAGGACAGCACCTGGGGGGCGACCAGCACCCAGGGGCCGGCGGCCGATACCGCCCTGACGCCCGATGCGTCGGCAGCGGACGATCCTTCGTCGCTCCTCTCGCATGCCGCGGGCGGCTGCCTGGACTGCCATTGCCATCATGCGGCGGCCCTGCCGCCCGTGGTCGTCCTTCTGGCCGGACCGCCGGCCATGGCCCGCGTTCTACCCGTTCCGATCGCCATGCCGATCGGTCCCGCACGCAACGAGCTTCGCCCTCCCATTCTCTGAGCCCTCTCGTTTTCGCTCCCTGACGCCGAGGCGTCGGGGTCGACGTGTGCTCAGAGGATGTTTCCATGCGTTTTATCCCTCCCCCGCGACGCTTGCGCGTCGTGTCGTTGCCGACGATCGTTCTGCTCCTGGCGGGCGCGTTGGCCGCGCCCATCCATGCCGCCTCGCCCGCGGCGTCTCCCATCGCCCTGCGCGATGCCGTCACCGCGGCCTGGCGCGCCCACCCCAGCGCCCGAGCCACAGACGCTACCTTGGCCGCCGCCCGCGCCCGCGCCGACGCTGCCGGCCGTCCGCTTTACAACCCCGAAGTCCAGTTTGCGGCCGATGACGAAGGCACCGACCGCACCACCACCGCGGGCGTCAGCCTGGCGCTGGACCTGAGCGGCAAACGTCGTGCCCGGCGCGATGCGGCCGCGTCACAGCTGGACGTTGCCGTGGCCCAGGCCCGGCTGAGCCGACGTGATTTCGTGGCCGCCTGGCTGGTGGGTTGGGCGGATTGGCAAAGCGCGTCACGGCGGGTGCAGCAAGGCGAGCAACGCCTGGCGCTGATCTCCCGATTTGCCGATCTGGCCGACAAGCAGTTCGGCGTGGGCGACATCTCGTCGCTTGAACGGGATCTGGCCCGGCTGGCCCGCGATGAAGCCGAAGCGGAACAGGCGGCGCTGCTGGCCGAAGCCGCCGAGGCCGAGGAAGCCTTCCGCAACGTCGGCGGACAGCCCGACGCCGTGGCCTCGGACTCGGCGTGGTCGCAGGCGCTGCCGGATGTGGCGCCCGCTCCCACGACCTGGGAGGCCTTGCCGGAATGGCAGATCGCGCAGGCCCAGTCCGAAGGGGCGGCCCGTCAGGTCACCGTCGCACAACGCGACCGAGTTCCGGACCCGACGCTCGCGCTCACCGGCGGCCGAATCGACTACGGTCCCGTCTCGGACAACGTGGTGGGCGTGTCGCTCAGCGTGCCGCTGTTCGTGCGCAACCCCTACCGGGCCGAGGTCGTGGCCGCGCTTGCCGATGCCGATGCCGCAGCAGCCCAGGCCGACATCACCGGGGCGCAGTTGGCCTCGCGGGCCCAGCGCACGGCGGCCAGTTATGCCGCGGTCCGTCGTGCCTTTGCCCGCTGGAGCCAAAGTACCGGTACCGATGTCGAAAAACGGGCCGAGCTGCTGGAACGCCTCTGGCGCGCCGGCGAGCTCTCGACCGCTGACTACCTGCTCCAGCTCAAGCAGACCCTGGATACCGCCCTTGCCGGCGCCGCGCTGGAAGGTCAGCTCTGGCGCCGCGCCACCGATTACCTCGCCGCCACCGGCCAGCTCGAAGCCTGGCTCGGAATGAATGACGCGACTGGAGAAACTTCGCGATGAACCCGAAAAGCTACCTGTTGATTCCCGCCGGTGCGGTCCTGGTCCTGTCTTTGGCAGGCTGTGGCGCCGAGCCTGCGGCGACGCCTTCACCCCAGGCCGTGGCCACCGACACGAGCACGCCACGCGGCGAAGACGCTGAACATGCCGACGAGGCAGGCCAGGAAGAGGCGGGCCACGACGAAGAGGCCGTGCATGACGAAGAGGCCGGCCACGATGAAGCGGAAGAAGGCGCGGAACCGGTTCGCATGGACGCCGCTGCGCTGGAAGCCGCCGGCATCAAGCTGGCGACCCTGGATGCGCGCTCACTGAGCGAACCGCTGCAGGCCCCGGGTGAAGTGCTGGACAACGCTTACGGCACCACCCTGATCACGCCGCGGGTCGAGGCCCTGGTGGTCCGCCGCCACGCCAAGCTGGGCGACGAAGTGGCCGTCGGCGCGCCGCTGGTGACGCTGTCGTCCGTGGAGGTGGCCCAAGCCCAGGGCGCGCTGGCCATCGCCGAGCAGGATTGGAAGCGCGTTCAATCCCTGGGACGCGAGGCCGTCTCGGGCCGCCGTTACCAGGAAGCCCAGGTCACCGTCGAGCAGGCACGTGCGACGGCGCGAGCCTACGGCTTGCCGGGCACGGCCACGGGCCGGTCCAATGGCGAGTTCACGCTGACCGCGCCGCATGCGGGGCGTCTGACCGAGGATGCCTTCGTGGTCGGCGAGCGGATCGAGCCCGGCCGCACGCTGTTCCGCCTGGTCGATGAGTCGGTGGTGTGGGTGGATGCCACGCTGCCGGCCGAGCAGGCCCGGCGCATCGCCATCGACAGCACCGCGCAGGTGGTGCTGGGCCCGGTGCGACTGCCCGGCAAGGTGGTGCAGCGCGCCCACCGCACCTCCGAGAACACCCGGACGGCGCTGGTGCGAATCGAAGTAGCCAACGAGGGCGATCGCCTGCACGGCGGCGATTACGTCGAGGTCTATCTCGATGCCGGCGGTGGCAGCGACCCGCAGCTGGCGGTGCCGACGGCGGCGCTGGTGCAGTTAGAGGGCGAGAACGTGGTCTTCAAGGAGACCGATGGCGCCCTGGCGCCCGTGGCGGTTCGCCCCGGTCCGGTGGTCGGCGACCACACCGTCATCGCCGACGGCCTGGTCATCGGCGACCGGGTGGTCGTCGAGGGCGCCTACGTGCTCAAGGCCCAGATGCTCAAGGCGCAACTGGGAGAAGGTCATGGTCATTGACGCCCGCGTCGCCGCGCGCGGAGGTGCGCCATGCTAAATCGCCTGGTCGAACTTTCGCTGCGCTACAAGTTCCTGGTCCTGATCATCTTCGCCGTCGTGGCCTTCCTGGGCCTGCGAGCGGTTCGCGACGTCCCCATCGATGCCTTCCCGGACGTCACCCCGGCACAGGTGAACATCTATACCGAGTCCCCGGGCCTGGCGGCCGAAGACGTCGAGCTGCTGTTGACCACCCCGGTCGAGTCCGCGCTGGCGGGCTTGCCCAAGGTGCAGGAAATCCGCTCGGTGAGCCTGTTTGGTCTTTCCTATGTGTCCGTGTATTTCGAGGACGACATGGAGATCTACTTCGCCCGCCAGCTGGTCAATGAACGCCTGCAGGAAATCGGCGACCGCCTGCCTGAGGGTTACGGCAAGCCCAGCATGGGTCCCAACAGCTCGGGCCTAGGCCAGGTGTTCTGGTACACGGTCGAGCGCGCTCCGGGCGTGAGCAAGGACCAGGTCACCGACATGGACCTGCGTACCTGGCAGGAGTGGACGGTGCGCTTGATCCTGCGCACAGCACCGGGCGTGGACGACGTCAGCTCCTGGGGCGGCGGCGAGCGCGAATACCAGGTCCGGATTGATCCGCAGCGGCTATATGCCCGGGGTCTGGGCTTTGGCGACGTGATTGCGGCCCTGCCGGCCAATAATGGCCAGGTCGGCGGCAACGTGATGGACGTGGGTCGCGAACAGTACCTGGTGCGCGGCCTGGGCTTGCTGTCCTCGACCGAGGACATCGGCGCGATCGTGCTCAAGGCCGAGGATGGCGTGCCGGTTTACCTGCGCGACGTCGCCCGGATCATCGAGTCGCCGGCGCCGCGCTTTGGCGCGGTGACCCGCGATGGCGAAGAGGTGGTGCTCGGCATGGCGTTGGCCCGCATCGGCGAGAACGCCAAGGATGTGGTGGAGGCGGTCAAGGCCAAGCTGGCCACGGTCCAGGACGCCCTGCCCGAGGGCATGGTCGTGCGCCCGATCTACGAGCGTACCGACCTGGTCAACAAGGCAGTGGGGACCGCGACCCGGGCCCTGATCGAGGGTTCGATCCTGGTGGCGATCGTCCTGTTCCTGTTCCTGGGCGAGTTGCGTTCGGCGCTGGTCGTGATCGTGACCCTGCCGCTGGCGATGCTGATGGCCTTCATCGGCATGGGCCAGTTCGGACTGTCGGCCAATTTGATGTCCCTGGCGGGCCTGGCCATCGGCATCGGCATGATGGTAGATGGTGCCGTGGTGATGGTGGAGAACGCCTACCGCATCATGGCCGAGCGGCACGCCCATGGCGAAAAGGTGGACCGGACCTCGGCGGTGCTGGCGGCGGCCAAGGAAGTGGCCAATCCCATCTCCTTCGCGATCCTGATCATCATCGTGGTGTTCCTGCCGCTGTTCAGCCTCGAGGGCCTAGAGGGCAAGCTGTTCAAGCCCATGGCCTTCACCATCGCGTTCGCGATGGCCGGATCGATGCTGCTGAGCCTGACGCTGATCCCGGTCTTGGCCGCCATGATCCTCAAGCCCAAGGAAGAGAAGGACACCCGCCTGGTGGCCTTCCTCAAGCGGCGCTATCGTCCGCTACTGGAGCGTGCCCTGTCCGCCAAACGCGCCGTGGTGATCACGGCCTCCGTGGCGCTAGTGCTGGCCTTGGGGCTCTTCCCGTTCCTGGGCAAGGAGTTCATGCCCCAGCTACAGGAAGGCTCGATCATGTGGCGGGTGACGGGCATCCCGTCGACGTCGCTGGATGAGTCGATCCGCACCAGCAATGTCATCGCCGAGGCGTTCAAGAAGTTCCCGGAAGTGGAGACGACGCTGGCCATGATCGGCCGCGCCGAGAAGGGCGAGACCGCCGACGTCAACTACATGGAGATCTACACGGCGCTGACCCCCGAGGAGGACTGGACCACCGGCCGCTCGATCAAGGAGCTCGAGGAAGCCATGCAGGAGACGCTGGAGGAGGTCGTGCCCAACGTGGTGCCCGGCTACACCCAGCCGATCCAGATGCGCGTCGAAGAGCTGATCTCCGGCGTCCGCGCGACCCTCGCGCTCAAGCTCTACGGCGAGGATCTGGGCGAACTTGATCGCATCAGTAGTCAGCTCAAGCCGGTTCTTGCCGGGATCGACGGCGTCGCCGACCTATCGCTGGAAGCGAACGTCGGTAAGCCGCAGATCCGCATCGAGGTGGATCGGGCCGAGCTGGCCCGGCACGGCATGAACGCCGAAGAGGTGCTGACCATCGTGCGCAATGGCCTGGGCGGCGAACCGGTCAGCGTGCTGCTGGACGGGGTGCGGCGGTTCGACATCTCCGTACGCCTGGATGACGGCACGCGCAGCTCGGTCGAAGCCCTGCGACGGATCCCGCTGAAAGCCGCTTCGGGTGCGTTGGTGCCGCTTTCGGAGGTCGCGACGGTGTCAGTAGCCGAGGGCTATTCGTTCATCCGTCGCGAGCAGCTGCAGCGTTACGCCGTGATCCAGATGGATGTGCGGGGTCGGGATGTCGATGGCTTCGTGGCTGATGCCACGGCGGCCATCGAATCGCAGGTGGACCTGCCGCCCGGCTACTGGATCGAGTGGGGCGGTGCGTTCGAGAACCAGCAGCGGGCCCTGGCCAAGCTGAGCCTGATCGTGCCCATCACGATCTTCTTCATCTTCGTGCTGCTGTACACCGCGTTCAACTCGATCAAGTTTGCGGCCCTGATCCTGGCCAACGTGCCCTTCGCCACCATTGGCGGCCTGCTGGCCTTGTTCCTGACCGGCCAGTACCTTTCGGTGCCGTCGGCGATCGGGTTCATCGCGGTGTTCGGCGTCGCCATGCTCAACGGCATCGTGCTCGTGAGCTTCCTCAACGAGCAGCGCGAACGCGGGCTATCGGTGCGCGAGGCGGTGCTACAAGGCACGGCCCTGCGACTGCGCCCGGTGCTGATGACCGCTAGCGTGGCGATCCTGGGTCTGGTGCCGATGCTGATCTCCAGTGGCGTCGGCGCCGAAACCCAGCGCCCGCTGGCTACCGTGGTGGTGGGCGGCCTGCTCAGCGCCACCCTGCTGACCCTGTTCCTGCTGCCCGTGGTCTACGAGTGGCTGGAAACCCGCGCCGAACGCAAGAACCCGGAGGCCACGCCATGAAGCGCATTACTGCCTTGCTGCACGCCCATCGGATGAGCGACATCGTGCACGCCCTGGAGGCCGCCGGTGAGCGGCGCCTGAGCGTGGTGCAGGCCCGCGGTTTGTTGCGCGCCTCCAGTGCCCGCGAGCAGGACTACTCGGTCGAGCTGGGTGAACGGGTGACCCAGGAAATCCAGCTGGACGTTTTCTGCGAGGACGAGCGGGTCGACGCGATCGTTGCGTTGATCCGGCAGCACGGCCGCACCGGGCAGGTGAATGCCGGATGGATCTTCACCAGTTCCATCGACGATGTGCTGCTGATCGACCGGGCGGACGTGCCGGCCTAGCCCAGCACGGCGAAGGACCCGAGGCAGGCGCGCTCCGTCGGAGCGCGCCTGCAGGCTCCCTACTTGAGGAATGCCCGATGAGTGATACCACGCCTCCCCCGGCCGCTAGCGCGGGGCACAACCACGGTCACGGCAGCGGGGGCCCTTGGGCCGGCCGCGCCGAGATCATTTTTTCCCTGGCCTCCGGCGCCCTCCTCCTGGCCGGCTGGGCCTGGGGTCGAACACAGGGCGACGGTGCCACCGGTCCTCTCATCCTGCTGCTGCTTGCCTATGCGGCCGGCGGCTTCTTCACCGTGCGCGAAGCGCTCGAGAACCTGCGCCACCGTGAGCTGAAGATCGATTCCCTGATGATCGTGGCGGCCGCGGGCGCCGCGGTCTTGGGCCAATGGGCCGAGGGGGCGTTGCTGTTGTTCCTGTTCAGTCTCGGCCATGCCCTCGAGAACTACGCGATGGGCCGCGCCCGTCGCGCCATCGAGGCCTTGGCCGACCTTCGGCCAGAGTCGGCGCTGGTGCGCCGAGGGGCCGAATTGGTCGAGGTGCCCGTAGGCGACTTGGTCGTCGGCGACGTCGTGGTGGTCAAGCCCGACGAGCGGGTGGCCGCTGACGGCTTCGTGGTGCTGGGCGAGAGCAGCATCGACCAAGCCGCCATCACGGGCGAAAGTGTGCCGGTCGATAAACGGCCGGTGGTGGACGTGGCCGAGGTAAGGCGACGTCTTGACGCGGTCGGCCCAGAACATCGGGTGTTCGCTGGCACGATCAATCAGGGCAAGGTCCTCGAGGTCGAAGTCACCCGCCTCGCCAGCCAGAGCACCTTGGCCCGAGTCGTGGAACTGGTGCGTTCGGCGGAGCACCAGAAATCCCCGACGCAGCTGTTCACGGACCGCTTCCAGAAGATCTTCGTCCCCGCGGTGCTGGGACTGGTGGGCCTGCTGCTGTTCGCCGGATTGGTGGTGGACGAGCCGTTCAGCGCGACCTTCTACCGCGCCATGGCGGTGCTGGTCGCGGCCAGCCCCTGCGCCTTGGCCATTTCCACGCCCAGCGCTGTGTTAAGCGGCGTGGCGCGGGCCGCGCGGGGCGGCGTGCTGATCAAGGGCGGCGGCCCGCTGGAGCGGCTGGGCGTCCTGCACGCACTGGCTTTCGATAAGACCGGCACGCTGACCGAGGGCCGACCGCAGGTTACGGACGTCATGCCCGCCGATGGCGTGACGAAGCAGGAACTGTTGAGCGTGGCCATCGCGGTCGAACGTCTGAGTGACCATCCCTTGGCTGCCGCGGTAGTGCGCGATGGCTTGGTCCGGCTAGGCGACCACGCCACGCCGCTGGCGACGGACCTGGAGAGCCTCACCGGGCGCGGGCTGAGGGCGACGGTGTCGGGCGAGACGGTGCACCTGGGCAAGAAGAGCTTGTTCGATGCGATCGGCGGTCCGGGCCTGCCCCCCTCCCTGAAGGCCCGGGTGCTGGACTTGGAGCATCAAGGCCGGACGGTGTTTGTGGTGCGCCAGGGAGAGCGGTATCTGGGTGTCGTGGGCTTGATGGACACGCCCCGGGAAGCAGCCAGGGCGGTGATGTCACAGCTACGTGAACTCGGCATGACCCGGCTGGTGATGCTCTCGGGCGACAACCAACGGGTCGCCGATGCGGTGGCCGCCAGCGTGGGCATCGACCGGGCCTATGGCGACCTGATGCCGGAGGACAAGGTCAAGGCGATCAAGACGCTGCGTGCCGAAGGCGAGGTCGCCATGGTGGGCGACGGCGTCAACGATGCGCCGGCGCTGGCCAGCGCGTCGGTCGGCATTGCCATGGGAGCCGCGGGGTCAGATGTCGCGCTTGAGACAGCGGACGTGGCCTTGATGGGCGACAAGCTTGAGCACCTGCCGTTCGTCGTGGGGTTGAGCCGGCAGACCCGGCGCATCATCCGCCAGAACTTGTGGGCCAGCCTAGGCATGGTGGCTATCCTCATTCCGGCAACGATCCTGGGCATGAAGATGGGCGTCGCCGTGCTTTTCCACGAGGGTTCCACCCTCTTGGTGGTGGCGAACGCGCTGCGCCTGCTAGCGTACCGTCCCGTTCTGGACTAGCGACGCGCATCGTGGTTGCCGGTGTGGCGATAGAAGTTAGCGCCTACCTCTCTGCTGATCGGATACGAAGCGTAGTAGAAAGTTGTGGACCGGGCGCACTACGCTGTAACCTTATGACTGTGAGCCATACCCCCCGTCCCCTACTCCGAGTTGTCCGCGCCCTTTTCTGGGCGCTGATTTTGTTGGGTGTGATGGTCCAGCCCGTGCTGAGTTCGGTCCAGGACCTTCACGAGTGGGAACATGCGCAATTGGATGCGACCGGCGACGCCAGCACGTCGGCCGCCCAGGTATCCCCGATTCCAGGCACCCTGGATGGGTTGCTGCATGCCTTTGACGGTTACGTAAATGCTACTGCCTTGACCGGTACTGGACTACCGTGGTCTGCGTGCATGTTGCGCAGTGTGCCACCCCAAACGGCTTTGCCTCTCGCGGTCCCCTCGCCCCTCTCTCGGTTCCTGCGCCCTCCGATCGCGGCCTGACGTCCTCACGTCCCCGGGGCTCACGCCCCGATTGCCCGTTCCCGGAGAAAATTCCCATGTTGAGAACCAAGACGGCCCTGGCCGTCCTGTGGTGCTGTGCCGTGCTGGCTCTGCCGGCCCAGGCCACCTCGCCCGCGCCAAAACTGGACCTGCATCAGGCCTTCGCGCTCACGCTCGAGCGCCATCCCGACTTGCGGCGACTGCCGCTGCAGCAAGTGGCCCTGACCGCCGAAGCCGACCTGGCCGCCCAGTCCCCCGCTTGGGTAGCAGGCGCTGGGGTGGAAAACGCGCTAGGCACGGGCCCCTATCGCGGCGCCGATGCCGCCGAACTAACCCTGAGCTTGGGTTCTGTCATCGAGCCCCAGGCACGCCGTGACGCACGCGTAGGTCTGGCGCAGTCCCGCCTGGCTGGACTGGATATCGCGGCCGAAGGCCGCCGTCTGGACCTCTTGGCCGAAGTCGCCCGCCGCTATCTGGAGGTGCTCGCCCTTCAGGAGGAAGCCACGGCGCTGGACGCGACGGTCGCGCAGCGGCGCACCGCGGCGGCGGCCGCGCGTCGCCGCGTGGGCGCCGGCGCTTCGCCGGCGTCGGTGCAGTTGGGCGCTGAAGCCGCAGTGGCACGTGCCGAGCTCGAGCTCGCCCGCACGCAGGCCGCCACGGCAGCCGCCCGCCGTCGACTGGCGCTGATGTGGGGCGGTGATCCGGTCGGGACCGTGGAGGGCGAACTGCTGGCGCTGCCAGCCACGCCCGACTTCGACCACGTGGTCACGCTACTGGAAAGCACGCCGGACCTGCAGCGTTTCGCTGGCGAAGCCCGCCTGCGCGAAGCCCGCCTGCAGTTGGCGCAGACCCAAACTCGTCCGGATCTGGAGTGGCAGGTGGGCCTGCGCCGCCTGCAGGGCAGCGACGACTGGGCGCTGATGGGCGGACTTTCGATGCCTCTGGGCAGCCGGCGCCGCGCCGAACCCGCGATCCGGGCCGCACGGGCTGAACTCGACGCCCTGGCCCTAGAGCGGGAAGCCGGCGAACTGGACCTTCGCGCAACGCTGGCCGAAGCCCACGGCCGGCTTCAGGTCGATGCCCTGGCCGTGCACCAGACCACGGAAAAGGTGCTGCCAGCGCTTGAGCGCGCCGAGGCTGCGGCCGGCAAGGCCTACCGCGCAGGCGCACTGAGCTACCTGGAGTGGGCGCAGCTTCAGTCCGAACTGCTGGCCGCCCGCCGCGACCGCATTGCTGCCGCACGCGACTTCCACCGAGCCCTGATTGAAATCCAGCGTCTGACGGCTGAGCCCTTCGTGCTCGCCGAGCGCACAACTGATGAGAGCACGCCATGACCTTGCGTTCATTCCTGATCCCGCTCCTGCTGACCCTGAGCCTTGCGGCCTGCGGTGGCTCCCAACCCGAGGTCCAGGGCGAAACCGCCGGGCACTCGGAGTCCGAAGCCGACGCCGAGCCCGCCAAGGGCGCCCACAACGGCCGCCTGCTCATCGAGGGTCCCTACACGGTGGAACTGGCGATCTTTGAAGACGGTGTACCGCCCGAGTACCGCGCCTGGCTCTACAAGGACGGCGAGCCGCTGCCACCGACCGCGGGCGAGTTGACCGTCGTGCTCACGCGCCTGGGCGACATCACCGATACGCACACCTTCACGCCCAAGGAGGACTATTTGCTGGGTAGCTTGGAGGTGTACGAGCCGCACTCGTTCGACGTGGCCGTCACCGCCCGCATCGATGGCCAGACCCTGGCGTGGACCTTCCCGAGCTACGAGGGCCGCACGAGCATCCCGGCCACCGTGGCCAAGGACGCCGGCATCCAGATCGCCCCGGCCGGACCTGGCGTGATCCGCGACGAGCATGACGTACAGGGCCTGCTGACGCCCATCGAAGGCCGGCATGCCCGCATCGTGGCCCGCTTTCCGGGTCCGGTGAAGGCCGTGCGCGTGGGCCTGGGCGACACGGTGCGCGCCGGCCAAGCGCTGGCCACGGTCGAGAGCAACGTCAGCTTGTCGAACTACACCGTGACCGCACCGCTGGCCGGCACCGTGCTGGCACGCAATGTCGCCGTAGGCGATCTGGCGGGCGAACAGCCGCTGTTCGAGATCGCCGACCTCTCGGCCCTGTGGGTGGATCTTCACCTCTTCGGCGCCGACGCCCAGCACATCACGCCCGGCCTGCCGGTCGAAGTGACCCGGCTCAGCGATGGCGTCAGTGCCCGCACCACGCTAGACCGCGTGCTGCCCGGCACGGCGACGGCCAGCCAGAGCACGGTCGCCCGCGCCACCATCGACAACGCCGACGGTCGCTGGCGTCCAGGCGCGGCGGTACGCGCCCGCGTCACGGTGGCTGAACAGAAGGTGGACCTGATGGTGCCGCTGGCCGCGCTGCAGCGATTCCGCGACTGGGACGTGGTGTTCGTTCGCTTCGGCGATGACTACGAGATCCGGCCGCTGGAGCTGGGTCGCCGCGATGGCGTCAACGTCGAAGTGCTCGGTGGCCTGAAGGCTGGCGATCCGGTGGTCGTCGCCCAGAGCTATCTGGTGAAGGCCGACATCGAGAAGTCGGGGGCGTCCCATGACCACTGAGACGCCTGGGTTTCTCGAGAAACTGATCCGGTTCGCCATCGCGCATCGGTGGCTGATGCTGCTGCTGACGGCAGCGCTATGCGCGCTGGGGATTTGGAGCTTCACCAAACTGCCCATCGATGCTACTCCGGACATCACCAACGTCCAGGTCCAGATCAACACCGAAGCGCCCGGCTACTCGCCGCTGGAGTCCGAGCAGCGGGTGACTTTTCCCATCGAGACGGCCATCGCCGGACTGGCCAAGCTTGAGTACACCCGGTCGCTCTCGCGCTATGGGCTGTCGCAGGTGACGGTGGTGTTCGAGGACGGCACCGACATCTACTTCGCCCGCCAGCAGGTAGCCGAGCGACTGCAGCAGGCCAAATCGCAGCTGCCGCCTGGCCTGGAGCCCGAACTCGGGCCCGTCGCCACCGGCCTGGGCGAGATCTACATGTACACCGTGGAGGCCGCCCCGGGGGCGACCAAGCCCGACGGCACGCCTTGGACGCCCACGGACCTGCGCACCTTGCAGGACTGGGTGGTGCGGCCGCAGCTGCGCAATACGCCGGGCGTGACCGAGGTGAACACCATCGGCGGCTTCGCCCGCCAGATCCACGTCACGCCCGACCCGGCCAAGCTTGTCGCCTTCGGCTTCACCCTGCAGGACGTCGTCGACGCCGTGGCCCGGAACAACCAGAACATCGGCGCCGGCTACATCGAGCGCAACGGCCAGCAGTATCTGGTGCGCGTGCCGGGCCAGGTGGCGGACCTCGGGGCCCTACGGCGGATTGTGCTCGACCGCCGCGAGGGCGTGCCGATCCGGGTCGGCGATGTCGCCGCCGTCGGCGAAGGTCCCGAACTGCGCACGGGCGCCGCGACCCAGAACGGAGAAGAGGTGGTGCTGGGCACGGTGTTCATGCTGGTCGGCGAAAACAGTCGCGCCGTGGCCCGCGCGACCGCCGAACGCTTGGCCGAGGTGTCCAAATCGCTGCCTCCGGGCGTCGCAGCCACACCAGTCTACGACCGAACCTCGCTGGTCGATCGCACCATCGCCACCGTGACCAAGAACCTGGTCGAGGGCGCGATCCTGGTCATCGTGGTGTTGCTGCTCCTGCTCGGCAATATCCGCGCCGCACTGATCACGGCGGCCGTGATTCCGATTGCCATGCTGATGACGATCACCGGTATGGTGCGCGGCGGGGTCTCGGGTAACCTGATGAGCCTGGGCGCGCTCGACTTCGGCCTGATTGTCGACGGCGCGGTGATCATCATCGAAAACTGCATCCGCCGCTTCGGCGACCGCCAGCACGCACTGGGCCGGCTGCTGACCCGGGAGGAGCGCTTCGATCTGACTGCGGCGGCCACGGCCGAAGTGATCAAGCCCAGCTTGTTCGGCGTGGCGATCATCGCGGCCGTGTACCTGCCGGTCTTCGCCCTCACCGGCATCGAGGGCAAGATGTTCCACCCGATGGCCTTCACGGTCGTGCTGGCGCTGACCGCGGCGATGCTGCTGTCGCTGACCTTCGTGCCGGCGGCGGTGGCGGTGTTCCTGGGTGGCAAGGTGCAGGAAAAGGAAAGCCGGGTACTGCAGGCCGTCCGTCGCGCCTATGCGCCGGCTTTGGACTGGGCCCTGCGGTTCCGGGTCCCCGTGGTGGCTGGCGCGGCGGCCCTGGTGGTCGTGTTCGGTCTGCTGGCCTCGCGCTTGGGCTCGGAATTTATCCCCAGCCTGGATGAGGGCGACATCGCCCTGCACGCCTTGCGCATCCCGGGCACCAGCCTGGGTCAGGCCGTGACCATGCAGGCCACCCTGGAAGCGCGCATCAAGCAGTTCCCCGAGGTGGCACGGGTGTTCGGCAAGCTAGGGACGGCCGAAGTGGCCACAGACCCGATGCCGCCGTCCGTGGCGGACACCTTCATCATGCTCAAGCCACGCGAGCAGTGGCCGGACCCCCGCAAGACCAAGGCCGCGCTGGTGGCCGAGATCGAGGCGGCCGTGAAGCAGCTGCCCGGCAACAACTACGAGTTCACCCAGCCGATCCAGATGCGAATGAACGAGCTGATCTCGGGCGTCCGCGCAGACGTCGCGATCAAGCTCTACGGCGATGATCTTGAAACCCTGGTGGAGGTCGGCAAACAGCTCGAGGCGGTCGCCAAGTCCGTGCCCGGTGCCGCCGACGTCAAACTCGAGCAGGCGACCGGCCTGCCGCTATTGACCATCACCCCTAACCCCGAGGGCCTGGTCCGCTACGGGCTGAATCAGGTCGCGGTGCAGGAGGCGGTGGGCACCGCGGTGGGCGGCACGGTGGCCGGCCAACTGTTCGAGGGCGACCGGCGCTTTGACCTCGTGGTGCGGTTGCCCGAGACCCTGCGAACCGATCCGGCCCGGCTGGCGGACCTGCCGGTGCCGTTGCCCTCTCAGGACGTGGGGCGCGATGAAGCCAGCCGAGGCGCCAACTGGGCCAGCGGCATTCCCACGACGGTGCCGCTTCGGGAACTGGCCACGATCGAGATCGTCGAGGGGCCGAACCAGATCAACCGCGAGAACGGCAAGCGCCGCATCGTGGTGACCGCCAATGTGCGGGGCCGCGATCTGGGCAGTTTCGTCGCCGATCTGCGCGAGCGCATCGATGCGCAGGTTACCGTGCCACCCGGCTACTGGGTCGACTACGGCGGCACCTTCGAGCAACTGATCGCGGCCAGCCAGCGGCTGTCGGTGGTGGTGCCGGTCACGCTGGTGCTGATCTTCGGGCTGCTGTTCATGGCGTTCGGCTCGGGACGGGATGCCGCGGTGATCTTCAGTGGCGTGCCGCTGGCGCTGACCGGCGGCGTGCTCGCCCTGTGGCTGCGAGACATCCCGCTGTCCATCTCGGCCGGCGTGGGCTTCATCGCTTTGTCGGGCGTGGCCGTGCTCAACGGCGTGGTCATGATCGCCTTCATCCGCAAGCTGCGGCAGGAGGGCGACCGGCTGGAGGACGCCATCCGCGATGGCGCTCTGGGCCGGCTGCGACCGGTGCTGATGACGGCGCTGGTGGCTTCGCTCGGGTTCGTGCCGATGGCCTTCAACGTTGGCGCCGGCGCGGAAGTTCAACGCCCACTGGCCACCGTAGTCATCGGCGGTATCGTGTCCTCGACGCTGCTGACCCTGCTGGTGCTGCCGGCGCTGTACCGGCTGCTGCACCGGGACACCGAAGCGGGTGATGGCCAGCTTCATCGATGACCAACGACTCTTTGCGGGAGAGCGAGGCTATGGAATTTGACACGTCGCCGTGGAGCCACCGGCATAACTATGCGGCCGATACGTCGGCCGCCGAACGGGGTACCCGCGTGGTGTTGTGGATCACGTTGCTGGCGATGGTCGTGGAGATCATCGCCGGCTGGGCATACAACTCCATGGCTCTGTTGGCCGACGGCTGGCATATGAGCTCGCACGCGCTGGCCATCGGTCTGAGCGTGCTGGCTTATGGGGCGGCGCGGCGCTACGCGGACGACCCCCGGTTCGCGTTCGGCCCCTGGAAGATCGAGGTGCTGGGCGGCTTTGCCAGCGCGGTGCTGTTGCTGGGGGTCGCGGCGCTGATGGCATTTGCCTCGATCGAGCGACTTCTGGATCCGCAACCGGTCCGCTATCGCGAGGCGCTGCTCGTGGCGGCTGTCGGGCTGGGAGTCAATCTCGTCTGCGCGTGGATTTTGGGGCGCAGCCATACCCACGGGCATGCCCATGGCCACGGCCATGAAAACGGGCACTCCCACGGGCCGGAGTCCGCCACCGACCTGAACCTGCGCTCAGCTTACGTGCACGTCTTGGCCGACGCGGCCACGTCGGTGCTTGCCCTGATCGCCCTGGCGGGCGGCTGGTGGTACGGCTGGCAGTGGCTTGATCCCGTGATGGGCATCGTGGGTGCCGTGCTGGTGGCCATTTGGGCGCGGCGTCTGATCATCGACACGTCCCGGGTGTTGCTGGACCGGGAAATGGATCATCCGGTCGTCGAGGAAATTCGCGAGGCCATCGATCTCGCACAAGAGGGCGCGCCGAGCCGTGTGACCGACCTCCACGTCTGGCGGGTGGGCCGGGCGTCCTATGCCTGCGCCCTGACGGTGGTGACGCCTGACGCGACGCTGACGGCGCAACATATCCGCGAGCGACTGGCGATCCACTCCGAAGTCGTGCACGCGACGATTGAAGTTCATTGTTGCGATGCGCCCCTAGGCCGGTCTGAGGCCGGGGCCGACCGTCCGGTCAACCCCGCGAGCCCTGGCGCGACCTTGTGACGGCGATGGGCAGTGCATTTTGCGCGGCCGTCGGGCGTGGGATAGGCAGACTGCAGGATCAGGGGAATCCAACGGGCGTGGGAATTCCCGGTAAACGCGAGCGTCCGGTTGGCATAAACCTTGCTACGTCAGGGGACGGGGCGCGTTGCCGACGTCCCGTCACCCCCCCCCAAGGAGCCCCTCATGCATCAGCTCTCGTCCGAAATGCAGGCCTGCATCCGCAGCTGTCTGGACTGCTATCAGCACTGCCAGCACATGGCCCTGACCACCTGCCTGGAAAAAGGCGGCGATCACGTGGCGCCGGATCATTTTCGCCTGATGATCGATTGCGCCGAGGCCTGCCGCGCCGCCGCCGCGCTCATGATCAATCACTCCCCGTACCACGCCGAGTTCTGCCGCCTGTGCGCGCAGATCTGCCGCGATTGCGCCGCCAGCTGCGAAGAACTGGACGGCATGGAGGCCTGCGTGCGCGCCTGCCGGCAGTGCGCACAAGCCTGCGAGGCGATGGCGGCGTCGCCCTGAACGACGTCCCCACGCGGTAAAACTTCCCAAGCCGGGTAACCCGTTCCTTCGGCCCCACGGGGGCCGGGGAACATCGGCGAACCGCTCCGCCCGGGGAACTTTTTGGCTCCAATGGCGGTCTAGACCGCATCTTCCCCAGTTCTGGGGTGTATCCCATCGCTTTTTTCTGGGTGTAGACTCCGGCCATGTCCCTGCTGCGCACCGTCGGCCACCTGCTGCTCGCTTTGGCGTTGATCGCCAACGCCGGGCTGCCGTCGGTCGCGTCCGCGGTCGATCATGCCGCGCACCAGAGCGCGGAGGTGGACCAGGACATGGCGGCGGCGGGGCATTCGATGGCCGACGGCGACATGGCGTCGTGCCATGACGAGACCGCCGTGACGCCCGTCGTGCCCAGCCCGGACTCGCCGCTGGATTGTTGTGACGGCGG
The DNA here is from genome assembly GCF_000747075.1 of Arenimonas malthae CC-JY-1. Taxonomy (GTDB): domain Bacteria; phylum Pseudomonadota; class Gammaproteobacteria; order Xanthomonadales; family Xanthomonadaceae; genus Arenimonas; species Arenimonas malthae. The sequence goes on along the minus strand of NZ_AVCH01000001.1, from coordinate 75,340 downwards.
CACCTGCACCTGCAGCTGCCTGCATCACGCGCCGGTCGTCGTGATCGCCGACGCTGACTGGGCGGTTTCCCCCTATCGCTGGGTGGCCCAATTGGGCCGCCTGGTGTCGGTCCCGGCCGCGCCTTCGGCGCCGGCTATTCGACCTCCGATCGCCTAAGCCCTCCCGGCGGATCTTGATCCGCCCCATTCGCTCGACCCGGCATCCGGGTCGCGTTGCCCGTGGCCTGTCGCCGCGGGTGCTTTGGAGGGTTTCCCATGACTGTACGTTTCCGCCCGGCCGCCCTGGCCGTGGCCCTGGGCTTGGCCCTGAGTGGCTGTGCGTCCTTGGCGTCGCGCCCCGGCGACACCGACATCAATGCTTTGCTGGCCGAGCGACGCGGCCCGCAGGTCGAGTGGTCCGCGGTGGGCCAACCGCCCCCAGAGCGCCAGGCCATCGACCAGTGGCTCGGTGCACCGATGACCGCCGAGGCGGCGGTGCGCGTAGCTATGCTGCGCAGTCCCCGCCTCCAGCAAGAATATGCGCGGCTGGGCCTGGCGCGGGCCGACGTGCTCGAGGCCGTGCAGGTGGCCAACCCCACCCTCTCGCTCTCCCGGTCCTATCTGGACCCGGGCAGCGGTTACAACCGTCTCGCCGGCCTGACCTTGCCGCTGGCCGATCTACTGGTGCTGCCGGTGCGCACGCGCCTAGCCCGCGCCGAGTACGAGCGCGCCAAGCTCGAGATCGCCGGCGCAGTCCTGAACGTCGCGGCCGACGTGGAAGCCGCTTGGTACACCTATGTGGGTGCTCAGCAAGTCGCGGATATGCGCACGGCCGTGGCCGGTGGCGCCGATGCCGCGGCCGAACTGGCGCAGCGCTTCTTTGATGCCGGCAATATCAGCGAGCTGCAGCTCAAGCAGGAACAGGCGGCCGCCAGCGAGGCGCGCATCATCGCCGCCCGGGCCCGTGCCGATGCCGGCCGCGCCCGCCTCACCCTCAATACCCTCCTGGGCCTCAGCGGCGAAGATGCGGCGTGGGCGACCAGCGATCGCCTGCCCATGCCGGTGGGCGCCGAAGACGATCCCCAGCAGTTGGCGGACCTGGCGCGCACCTCCAGCCTGGAATTGCTGGCGGCGCGGCAGCAGGCCGAGATCCTGGTCGACGCGTTGGGCATTACCCGCAAGCTGCGGTGGCTCGGCGGCAGCGAGATCGGCTACGAACGCGAACGCGACGCGGACGGGTCGCGTCTACGCGGTCCGACACTGGATCTGGAGCTGCCGATCTTCAATCAGGGCCAAGCCAAGTTGGCCCGGGCCGAAGCGCTGCTCGCCCGGGCTCGCGCCCGCGTGGCCACGGCGGAGCTCGGCGTCGACAACGCGGTACGCCTGGGGGCCGAACAGGTCCGCGAACTGAGTCAGGTCGTGGCGATCCACCGCGATGCCCTGATTCCGCAGCGCGAAAAAGTGGTCGAGCGCAGCCAGCAGGAGCAGAACTTCATGCTCATCGGCGTGTTCGAGCTGATCCAGGCCAAGGTGCAGGAATACAACGCCTACGAGAGCTATCTTGAAGCCGTGCGCGATTACTGGTTGGCTCGCGTGGAGCTGATGCGGGCCGTCGGCCAGCGCCTGCCTAGCGACGCCGCCATTGGGGACCGCACCCCCAGCGTGCAGGACATCCTGACGCCCTCGGCCGAGGAGGCGATGCCGGGCATGGACCATAGCGGCCACGACATGTCGTCGATGCCCACCGCTCCGGCGGACGCGATGGAGGGCATGGACCACAGCGGTATGGACATGCCGGCGAAGTCGGATGCGCCGGCGCCCCCCGCGTCTGCGCCCGCCGACGCGATGGAAGGCATGGACCACGGTGGCATGGACATGCCCGCGACATCGCCCGCGGCCACGCCGACACCGGTCGATCACTCCCAGCACGGTGCTCCGCCGGCGCCCCCCGCACCGCCGACTCAGGATGAGAAGGAAACCGAGGAAGTCACCCCCTCCCCGCCCGACCACAGCGCCCACGGAGGCACCCCATGAAGATCACACGACGCGACATCCTGCTGGGCGCAGGGGCCGGTCTGGTCACGACGGCCGCGACGGGCATGGCCCGCGCCCAGAGTCAGGGCCACGACATGAGCCAGATGAAAGAGCCCGCTGCGCCGCCTGAGGCGCCACCGGTCTCCCGCCCGCGAGCGGGCAAGGTACGCACGCTCAACGGCTGGACCCTGCCCTACCGCATGAACGGCGGCGTCAAGGAATTCCATCTGGTCGCCGAGGAGTTCGAACACGAGTTCGCGCCCGGCTCCAAGGCGATCTGCTGGGGCTACAACGGCTCCACGCCGGGGCCGACCATCGAGGCGACCGAGGGCGACCGGATCCGTATCTTCGTAACCAACCGCCTGCGCGAAGCCACCACCATCCACTGGCATGGCCTGATCCTGCCCAGCGGCATGGACGGCGTCGGCGGCCTGAACCAGCCGCAGATCAAGCCCGGCGAGACCTTCGCCTACGAGTTCACGCTCAAGCAGCACGGCACCCACATGTACCACCCGCACGCCGATGAGATGGTGCAGATGGCCATGGGCATGATGGGCTTGTTGATCATCCATCCCAAGCGGGGCGAGGCAGTGCCCGTCGACCGGGACTACGCCTTCCTGCTGCACAACTTCGCGCTGCATCCGGGCACGCGTCGCCCGGACCCGGCGATCATGCAGGACTTCGACCTGTGGACCTTCAACTCCAAGGTCTTCCCGGCGATCGAACCGATCGTGGCGCGTACCGGCGAGCGGGTCCGGATCCGCGTGGGCAACCTGAGCATGTGGAACCATCCGATCCACCTGCACGGCGTGCAGTTCCACATTACGGGCGGCGACGGTGGCCGCTTGCCGCGCTCGCAATGGCGCACGGAGGTCACCGAAATCGTCGGGGTTGGCCAGATGCGCGATATCGAGTTCACCGCGGTGCCGGGCGACTGGGCGTTCCACTGCCATATGTCGCACCACACGATGGGACCGATGGGACATGACATCCCGAACACCATCGGGGTGGACCAGCGCGGCGTGGAGGCGAAGATCCGCCAGATGCTCCCGGGCTACATGGCCATGGGCGAAGACGGCATGGGCGAGCACCAGGACCATACCGATGGCGGCATGCCAGGGCCCCCGAACACGCTGGCGATGATGGCCGGCAAGGGCCCGTTCGGAAACATCGAGATGGGCGGCATGTTCACCGTGGTCAAGGTGCGCGATGACCTGGCGCCGGGCGATTTCAGCGACCCGGGCTGGTACCGCAATCCTGCCGGCTCCGTCGCCCGGCGCGTCAGCAACGATCCCGCGTTCGGCAACCCGCCCCGTCGCCCCCGCTAACCAGGAGATCCGCAAATGTCCCTTATCAAGAGTGGTTTGATTCTCGTGGGTTTCGGTGCCGCGGCTGTGGCCGGTGGCATCTACTTTGGCGCCGTGCACCCCGGCGCCGATGAACCGCACTCGGCGGTCGTCTTCAAGCTGATCGAAACGGCGCGGGACCGCGCCATCGCCGTGCGCGCCCACGACGTCACCGTGCCCGCACTGGGGGAGGCGGCCCAGCTGAAATCCGGCGCGGGCAACTACGCCGCCATGTGCACCACCTGTCACCTCGCGCCGGGCATGGCTGCCACCGAGCTCAGCCAAGGCCTGTATCCCGCGCCGCCAAACCTGACCCAACTGGGGGCGCCCGATCCCGCCCGCGCGTTCTGGGTCATCAAGCACGGCATCAAGGCCTCGGGCATGCCTGCCTGGGGCAAGAGCATGTCGGACGAGTACATCTGGAACATGGTCGCCTTCCTGCAGCAGATGCCGACGATGTCGCCCGAGCAATACCAGGCCCTGGTGGCCAGCAGTGGCGGCCATGACCACGGCGGCGGCGAGAGCATGCCGCACGACGACGGCATGCCCGGCATGGCGGGCATGGACGGCGAGAGCGCGGATCACCACGGTGGCGCGGAGGTCGCGCCGCACGACGATGCCGGCTCGGCGCCGCACGATCACGGTGCCCCCGCCCCGGCTGCGCACGACGATGCCGGTGCACCGCCTCACGACCACGACGCGCCCCCGCCGCCGGCCCACGACGACGCTGGCGCGCCACCGCATGACCACTGACCCCTCTCTGACAGGACCCACCACCATGAAGCGTATTGCCACCCTTGCTGTCTTTTCCCTCGCCGCCGCCGGTAGCCCCGCGTTCGCTGAAGGCCCGGTCACCCCGCCCCACGCTCACGACGCGTCCACCGCGCAGGCAACCGCCGGCCAGGTGCTGAACATTCCTGCGCAGGCGCAGCCGGCGGTGGCGACCGTCGAACGTTTCTCCACCGCGCTGGTCGCGGGAAGACTCGACGCCGCCGGCGCGGAGCTCGATCCGAATGTGCTGATCCTGGAGAGCGGCGGCGCCGAACGCTCCGCCGCCGAGTACCTGGGGGGTCACGCCAAGGGCGACGCCGCCTTCCTCAAGACCGCGCACATCCAGCTGATCCGCCGCACGGCCCAGGTCAGCGGCGATCTGGCCTGGGTCGCGAGCGAAAGCGAACTGCACCTGAGCAAGGACGGCAAGCCGGTCACGGTGCTCAGCACCGAAACCATGCTGGTGCAGCGCTCGGACGCTGGCTGGAAAATCGTCCACATCCACTGGTCCTCGCGCACGAAAGCGCCGGGCGATCATCACTAGGAGGCCGCCATGCGCCGGTTGACTTCGATCCTGACCACCGTGGTGCTGCCGCTGGTCCTCGCTTCGTGCGAGGGCCGCAACGACCCGCCGCCGGAAGCCTTCGGTCCCCACGTGGTGGCGACCCCGGCTGCGAGCGTGACGTCCCCGCGAGCGGATGACACGTCCGCGCCCCATGTCGCCGAGCACCCCACGGCCTTGCCACCGATCACCATGCACAAGGACCCCTACTGTGAGTGCTGCAGCCTGTGGGCCCGCCACGTCGAGGGCGCCGGCTTCCCGGTGAGCGTGGTCGTTGATCGCAACATGGACGCCTTCAAGCGCAGCGTGGGCGTTCCTGCCGGCAAGGGCTCCTGCCACACCGCCCAGGTTGAGGGGTATTTCATCGAGGGCCACGTGCCCGTCGAGGACATTCACCGTCTCTTGGCCGAGCGCCCCGACGCCCGCGGCCTGTCCGCCCCGGGCATGCCCGTCGGCTCGCCTGGCATGCCGGGCCCACCGCGCCCCTACACCGTCTACCTGATTGGCAAGGACGGCAGCAGCACGCCCTTTAGCCAACACGGGCAGTAACTGGAGCTTCGGACATGACCACGCACGCCAGCCATCCCCCGACGCCGGGAACAACACCGACCGAGCAGCCCCGCGATCCGGTCTGCGGCATGTTCGTCGCCGGTCCGTTGTTCGTCTTGCGCGGGGACACTCGTTACCACTTCTGCTCGGAGCGCTGTCGCCAGAAGTTCCTGGCCGACCCGGCGCGCTATCTGGACGCCGATGCGCTGATCGAAGGGATGACGCCAACGCCGGTGCCACCGGTCGCGGCCGTGCCGGGCGCTCGCTACACCTGCCCGATGCACCCGGAGATCGTCCAGGACGGACCGGGCACCTGCCCCAAGTGCGGCATGGCGCTCGAGCCGATGCTGCCCTCGTTAGAGGAAGACGAGAACCCGGAGCTGGCTGACTTCACCCGCCGCTTCTGGAGCACCTTGCCCGCCACACTCATGGTGCTGACCCTCGCCATGTTCGGCCACCAATGGGATGGCATGGACGCGACCACGCGCAGCTGGCTTGAGTTGGCGCTCGCGACGCCGGTGGTGTTGTGGGCCGGCTGGCCGTTCTTCGTGCGCGGGCTCGCTTCCGTCCGCACCCGGAACCTGAACATGTGGACCCTGATCGGGACCGGCGTGGCGGCCGCGTACGGCTACAGCGTCGCGGCCACCATCGTGCCGGGCTGGTTCCCCGCCTCGTTCCAGGAGCACGGTCGCGTCGGGGTCTACTTCGAAGCGGCGGCGGTCATTGTGTCCCTGACTTTGCTGGGCCAGCTGCTCGAGCTCAAGGCCCGTTCGCAGACCTCGGCGGCCATCAAGGCGCTGCTGCGGCTGGCGCCCAAGACTGCCCGTCGCATCAACGCCGGCGGCGGCGAGGAAGACATTCCCTTGAGCCACGTTCACGTCGGGGATCGCCTGCGGGTGCGCCCGGGTGAGACCGTGCCGACCGACGGCGAGGTGGTGGCGGGACGCTCGAGCGTGGACGAGTCCATGCTCACGGGTGAACCCATGCCGGTGGGCAAGAACCCGGGCGACCGGGTCATCGGCGCGACCCAGAACACGACCGGCAGCCTGGTGATCGTGGCCGACAAGGTCGGCGCCGACACGGTGCTCAGCCAGATCGTGCAATTGGTCGCCAACGCCCAGCGCTCGCGGGCGCCCATGCAGCGCATGGCCGACACGGTGTCGTTCTGGTTCGTGCTGGCGGTGTTGGCGATCGCCTTGGCGACCCTGCTGGTCTGGGGCTTGTTCGGCCCCGAGCCGTCGTGGGTGTATGGCGTGCTCAATGCCGTGGCGGTGCTGATCATCGCCTGCCCCTGCGCCTTGGGCCTGGCGACACCGATGTCGATCATGGTGGCCACGGGACGCGCTGCCAGCGGCGGCGTCTTGTTCCGTGATGCCGAGGCGATCGAGAACCTGCGCAAGATCGATACCCTGATCGTCGACAAGACCGGCACCCTGACCGAAGGACGGCCGCGCTATCGGGACACGGCCGCCTTGCCGGGTTTCAGTCCCGCCGAAGTCCTGCGATTGGCCGCCAGCCTCGACCAGGGCAGCGAGCATCCCCTCGCCGCGGCCATCGTGACCGAAGCCCGCGACCGCGGCTTGGCGCTGTCGGTTCCGGACGCGTTCGAGTCGGCCAGCGGCATTGGCGTGCGCGGCCGCGTCGATGGCCGGGCGCTGGCGCTGGGCAACCGGACCCTGATGGCCGAAGAAGGGGTGGAGGTGACCGTCCTGCAGGGCGCCGCCGAGCGGCTGCGGGCCGAGGGCGCCAGTGTGATGTTCTTGGCGGTTGATGGCCGCATCGCCGGCCTGCTGGCGGTGTCCGATCCCATCAAGGAATCCACGCCCGAGGCGCTCGCCCAACTGCGCGCCGCCGGTCTGCGGCTGATCATGGCCACGGGCGATGGCGAAACGACGGCCCAAGCGGTGGCCCAGGCCCTGGGCATCACCGAGGTGCATGGCGAAGTGCGGCCTCAAGACAAGGCCGACCTGGTGGCGAATCTCAAAGCCCAAGGCCGACGCGTGGCGATGGCGGGCGATGGCATCAACGATGCCCCGGCGCTGGCCCTGGCCGATGTCGGTATCGCGATGGGCACGGGCACGGACGTGGCGATGAACAGTGGCCAGGTGACCCTGGTCAAGGGCGACCTGCGCGGCATCGTCCGGGCCCGGCAGATCTCCGAGGCCACGGTGGCCAACATGAAGCAAAACCTGGGCTTTGCCTTCCTCTACAACGCGCTGGGCGTGCCGATTGCGGCCGGCGTGCTCTATCCGATGTTCGGCCTGCTGCTCAGCCCGATGATCGCGGCCTTGGCCATGAGCCTGAGCTCGGTCTCGGTGGTGATCAACGCGCTGCGCCTGCGCACGAGCGAGCCGGGATGATTTTTTGCCTGGCCGCTGCGGCGGCGCAGGCATACCGGACCGGTGGGTGTTGGGACAACCACCGGTTCGTTTCTTTTGTCCCCCCAAGGAGATTTCCCCATGAAACGTCTGCTTCCGTTCGCTATCGCCCTGCTGATCGCCGCCCCGCTTGCCTGGGCCGACGACAAGGGTCACGACCACATGGCCGCCAAGAACGGCCAGACCCAGCCGCACGACATGGCCGCCATGTCCGCGGAAGAGTTCGCCAAGCTCGACGCCGACAAGAACGGTCAGCTCAGCCGCACGGAACTGCCCAAGGAACACAAGCTCGCTGCGCACTTCGACATGCTCGACACCGACAAGAACGGCACCCTCTCGGCCGCCGAGTTCGCCAAAGGCAACGGCATGTGAGGTTTCGCCCGGGGCGGCCTTGGCCGCCCCGGCCACTGGAGGCAAGGAGAGCGCAATGACACGATTCTGGACGGGCCTGGCGGCCCTGCTGCTGGCCGGTGCGACGATGGCGGCCCCCGCCGCCGCAGCCTCGGACGACACCGCCGCGATCAAGGCGGTGCTGGCGACTTACAAGACGGCGCTCGAGCGCCGAGACCTGACGGGGGTGGACGCCCTGTTTGCCGAGCGCAATGAAGTGATTGAATCGGGCAAGGTCGAAGGCTCCTATGCCGATTACGTCACGCATCACATTGGCCCGGAACTGGGCCATATCCAACGTTTCACCTTCGACGACTATGCCGTGACGGTCGAGCAGGCCGGCGACATCGCCTGGGCCACGGAGACCTACCGCTACACGATCGTGCTGCCCGATCGCGCAGACCCCATGGTGCGTCAGGGCGTGGCCACGACGGTGCTCGAGCGGCGGGAGGGAGCCTGGAAGATCCGCGCGATGCACAGCTCCTCGCGTGCGCCAAAGCCCGCGGCGCCATGAGGCGTCCGTGACGCAGGCCCTGGTGATGCCCGACCTGACCTTGGCCCTGGAGCATTGGCGCCAGGATCCGGGCGGGACCTATCGCACCTGGTTTCTGTGGGAGGAGCGGATCAAAAACTTCCGCTCGATCCGGCGGGGCCTGCAGGCGGTCGTGCAGGAGATCGAGGCCGGTACGTTCGGCACCGCCTACCGCGGCTCCACGTTGGAGACCGTGGTCTCGGCCGTCGCCGAGCAGCGTCAGATCTTCAAGGGCGCCGATCACGCCTTCTTGTGGAAGCCAAAGCTGCGCATCCCCGACATCTACGAAAGCCCGGACAACCAGCGCACGTTCGGGCGCTTCCTGCATGCCTGCGATTGCTGCGACGACGAGGCCGGCGTGTTGTGGGCGATCCAGGCGCTGGACGATTGCCGGATCAAGGGTCTGGGCCCAGCGGCCGCCAACCTGCTGTATTTCCTGCACCCCACCTTGGTGACGCCTTTCAACACGGCGATCGTCAAGGGCTACAACACGATCACGGGTGCCCGGGTCAAGCTGGGCCGCTGGGACGAGTACCTCGCCATGCGCCGCGGCGTGCTTGTGCTGAACCAGCAGTATCGGACGCGGCTGTCCAACGATCTGGGTGCGATCGCCGGGTTCCTGTTTGACGTCGGCTCGGGCCGGCTGCCGCTGCCGACCGCCGAGGCCAACCCGACGGCGTGGGCCGCCGATCTGGCCCGTGTCCGCAACGATGCCGCCGCCGAGCGCCGCCGTGCGGCCGAAGCGGCCGAGGACCGCTCCCATACCCAGGTCCAAGGGTGGCTGCGTGACCTGGGCCGGGCCTTGGGCTATCAGGTGTGGGTCGCCAGCAATGATCGCGGTCGCACCTACAACGGTGGCCGGTTGGCCGAGGGCTGCCTGGACACCCTGCCGGCGGCACTGGAGTCCTCCTTGGCGGTGGATACGATCCGGCTGATCGATGTGCTCTGGATCGAGCCCGAGGGGCGGGTCGCCGCCGCGTTCGAGGTCGAGCACAGCACCAGCCTGTACTCGGGCATCGTGCGCATGCTCGACCTTGCCTTGGGCGCAACCGATGGCCTGGCGGGGCGCTACTTCCTGGTGGCCCCGGATCGGCGCGAAGCCGATGCCCGGGCGCAGTTCGCGCGTCCTGCGTTCCAGCGCGTCCTGGATCTGGACCTGCGCTTTCTCGCCTACAGCGATCTGGCCGAGCACCGCGAATCCATGGCGCGGTTCGGGCAAGGACTGCGCCCGCTCGATGCCCTCGCCCGCCCATTGCGGGGTCCGGGTTGAGCGCGGACCTGATCCCGTTGGATCGCCGGCGGCCGCGCACCCCCTGGCGTGGCGGCGCCTTGATGGGCGCAGGTTGGGCAACGTTCGCCGGCGCCGTGGGCGACAACCGGGAACATGCCCACCACGCGCTTCAGTTGGTGGTTGGCGAAACGACTGACGTGGCGGTCTGGATCCGTGGCCGGGGCGAGGTCCAGGCACCGGCGGTGCTGCTCGACGCGGACGTCGTGCACCGGGTCCACCCCGGGCCCGCCTACCTGCTTTATCTGGACCGCGAGTCGCACGCCGGCCGTCTGCTGTCACCCACGTGCGTGGCCGGCGCCCGCGGGTTGACGTCCGCCGAGCGACACGCGGTGCTCGACGCCTGGCCTCGCCCCTCTCGTCTAGAGTTGGGACCGATCCTCGCGGCCTTGGGCCAGGGCCTACCGGCGAGTCCGCCCGTCGCCGCACCCTCCGATGACCGCGTCCAGCGCGTGCTGGACTCCTTGGTCACCCGGACGACATGGGAGGGCACGTTGACGAGTTTGGCCGCGGAGGCTGCGATCTCCCCCAGTCGCTTCCGACACCGGGTGCGGGAATTGATCGGCATGCCGCTGCTGCCCTACCTGCGCTGGCTGCGCCTGCGGCAGGCCCTGACGGTGGCGGCCACCGGCGAGAGCCTGACGCGGGCCGCCCAGGACGCCGGATTCGCCGACGCCGCCCATCTGACCCGGACCATGCAGCGGCATTTCGGCGTCGCCCCGAGCGATGTGATCCAGGCGCTCCGGCAAGGCGGCTGAAGCCCAAAGGTCAGCCAGTTCATTCAAGCCGCGGGGCGACGCCACGTCGATGATGCAGGTCATGGGCGCATGGGACGCCCCTTCTTGGAGAACTTCATGGCGGCCTGGGCCCGCACCCTGACTCGCTTCATCCACCGCCAGCGTCGACCCGTGCGCGGTCTGCTGGCCGTAGCGGCCCTCGTCTTGTTGATCGATGGGTTCCTGATCGAGCGCAGCGTGCTTCATTTGCTGCTGCTGCACCCGCTCCTGCTGATGGCGCTGCTCGCTGGACTGATCCTGACCGAGACCCCCGACCCGCCCGGAGCGTCCGATGGCCACTGACTTCATTCCGGCGTTGCGATTTGCCGCGCTGACCCCGTGGTACGACCGCACGGTCGCCTGGAGCACGCGCGAGGCCGAGATGAAGAACCGCGTCGTGGCGCTCGCCGCGCCCCGCCCGGGCGAGCGCGTGCTCGATCTGGGCTGCGGCACCGGCACGTTGCTGCTGGCCCTGGCCAACGCCGCGCCTTCCGCCACGCTGACCGGCATCGACGCAGACCCGGCGATCTTGGCGTTGGCCGCGGCCAAGATCGAGGCCGCCGGCGCCCAGGCCCGGCTGCTGCCCGGGTGGAGCGATGCCTTGCCGCTGCCCTACGCCCGTTTCGACCTCGCGGTGTCCACGCTGTTCTTCCATCACCTTCAGCCCCACGCCAAGCACCGCGCGGTGCAGGAACTACGACGAGTCCTGCGCCCGGGCGGGCGCCTGGTGATCGCCGATTTCGGGCGCGCCAAAGCGGGCTGGCGCCGCGGGATGTTCCATCTGGTCCGCCTGCTCGACGGCTATTCCAATACCCGCGACCACGCTGCCGGCACGCTGGCGTCGTTCCTGCTCGATGGCGGCTTCGTCGATGTGCAGTCGCTGACCCCGCTGCCGGTGCCGCTAGGCAGTATCGATTTCCTGGTAGCCACCCGACCTCCCCGCCCCTGACCCGACGACGCTCGGTTTGTAACGGCCGGGCGCCCGGTGGTTCCCCCCGCCGGGCGCAGGACTTTTGAAAAAGGAGCCACGACGATGCGTCCCGTGCTACGTGTGACGGCCTATCCGGTCGTGTTTGGCCTGAGTTTCTGGGCGGTGATGGAGATCGTGGCCCGCCCGGCCTGGCAATGGCCCGGGCTGGCGGCCGTCGCCTTGGTGGCTATGACGGTGGTGGCCGCCTTGGAATGGGTGATCCCCTACCAGCGCGCCTGGCTGGAGGATCACGACGATCTCGCCACCGACATCGCCCATGCGCTCGTGAACCTGGCCGTGCTGGCCGGCACCGCGTTCGCGCTCAATGCGCTGCGCGTGGACCTGCCCTCGATCTGGCCGGACGCGTGGCCGGCGTGGGCGCAGGTGCTGCTCGCCGGCGCGGTGATGGACCTGGGGCTGTATCTGATGCACCGCGCGAGCCACCACGTCGGGTGGCTGTGGCGCCTGCACGCCCCACACCACAGTTCTGAACGGCTGTACTGGCTCAACGGCGAGCGGCGTCATCCGCTGAGCGCCATGCTGCTGGCCAGCCCCGGTCTGCTAGTGGTCGTGGCCTTGGGCGCGCCCCCGGTCATCATCAGCGCCTGGCTCACGCTGCTCGCCGTGCACCTGGCGTTCCAGCACGCCAACCTCGACTACCGCATGGGGCCGCTGCGCTATGTGCTGGGGGTGGCCGAGATCCATCGCTGGCACCACAAGCGCGAGTACGAGGACGCGCAGGTCAACTTCGGGGAGTTCTGGATGCTGTGGGACCACCTGGGTGGCACCTTCCACGATCGGCCCAACGGGGTGGTCGCCGGCGAGGTGGGCCTGCGAGACCGGACCTTCCCGACCGCCTATGGCGCGCAACTGCGTTGGCCCTTTGAACGGCCGGCTTCCGCACCGACCGCCACACGTGGCTCGTCCTGAGCCCCGACCGCCCCCACGACAACGGTGATCCCATGCGACTGCGAATCCTCGCCCTTCTGGGCGTCCTGAGCCTGACCAACCCTGCCCTTGCCGTGGATGACATCGGCGACGTGACGCCGATGCGCTTGGTGCTGACCCAAAACGGCCAGGTGATCCTGGCCGAAACCCTGTACGTCACCGAGGCTCCCGCCCACCTGCGCGTCGGCACAGACAACGGCTACCCGGTGCGCACGTGCACGGCGACCCAACAAACGCTGACTTCGGTGAGCCTGTTCGCCGGTTGGCACGTGCAAGTGCAACGCGATCCCGCGGGCGTCCAGGTCCATCTGGTGCAACACGCCGTGCAGACTGGCCAGGGCGCCGCCGATGCCCGCGGCTGCACGCCCCTGACGGCGCAGTCCAACGAGGCCGTGACCTTGCACGCCACCGTGCCTGCGGCAGCGACCGGTGTGCAGCGCCAGGCGCTGGACGCCGGATTTGCGCTGGAAGTTGAGATGGGGACGCCGCTGGCGCGGTGATGCCCCGACTGCGCTAGTCTTGATGGACGGCAATGCCTCCGCACCGGCGCCTGGCCCCTCCAGTGCGGAGCGTCTCCTTGGGCCAGCCGAAGGAACCACGCTCATGTCCAAGAAGGAACAGTCGGGCCCCAAGGTCACCAAAACCGCGGCCAAGGTGCTGGGCAGTCCCGCCGCCAGTCCGACCGCCAAATCGTTGGCCGGTAGCGCGCTGGCCCAGGCCAAGACCAGCAAGCAAAGTTCGCCGGCGACAGCGACCAAGGCCGCCAAGGCGCTCACCGATGGACGCACCAGCAAGACGACGAAATCTCTGGCGGGCAGCGTCCTGACGCAGAAGGGAAAGCGCTAGCGCGCCCCAGCGGCCCCAGATCGGCGAACGGCAAACCAGCCGCCGTCTGGCGCCGGGCGGGACCGGCTACTTGTAAGCTCGGCAGACGTAGGCCCAATGGGCAGCGCTACGCTTTCTCGAGCCCAGACCACGTGCGCCCCGCAGACTCGGTGACCAGCACCGCGTAGGACGTGACCACGCGGCCCGCGGCCACCTGCGCCTTGGCCAGCACCTCGGCACGCGTCGCGGTGCCTTCGTAGTTGTATTCGGCGGGCGGCATTTTGACTCGCCCCTGCTCGGTTACGAGGGTATCGGTGAATCCTTGGTGCGCCATGTACTCGTACAGCTTTTCGTAGTGCGCCCAAGTATCGGCGCCGTGAAGTTCGACACGAACGGTGAAGCGTGGCATGGCATCAGCTCCTGGCTGCGGTGAGAGGATCAAGGCGTGGACGCGGGTACGGGACGATCGGCCTGGCCCCAGACGACATCGCCCAGCGCGAGGGGACCATCGAAGTGAGGGCAGCGGTGCCCCTGAAGTGCTTGTAGCTTGCGGCTGGGCATCAGGGTCAATCGGTTGCCGTCGTACTCGGTATAGAACGCCGGTCGATTGAGCGACCACGGCGTGACAAGTTGCATGAACTTTCCGACGGCCGTCGATGCCAAGGTGCCGTTGGGCCAGATGACTTGGGGTCGACCGCCGGCGGCGCCGTAGCGCTGCGCTTCTTCGGTCAGGCGGTGCTCGGTGATAAAGCCGAAGCAACGCAGGCAGGGACCCTCGGGTACGGACAGAATTACTTGGCCCGTGATCGTGTAGGGCGCTTGGTCGCCGTGCACATCCATGCCCAGGTCGAGATAGGGAATCAGGAAGCGACGGGCAAAGCGCTCGAGCTCGTCGCGGGCGCGGTAGCTGTCGACGCCGCCAAAGATCACGTCGCTGAACTTCAAGGCGTCGCTCACCTCCTGCCAAGGGGCGGCGAAGATCGCCACCTGTGCGCCGGGCTGGATCGCGAGGATGCGCTCGCGGATCACGTCGACCTTGCGGTCCTTGCGCGCTGCCGCCGCGGCATCGAGGCCGACCATCCGATTGCTGTTGCTAACATCAGCCCGATCAAAATCCACCAAATTGAAGCGGCCGACGCCGATATGAGCCAGCTGTTGGGCCAGATGCGAGCCGCCACCGCATAGCCCCACGATCGTGACCTCGGTGTGGGCCAAGATTGGACCGCCCAGACTTTCCTAGACATTCCAGTGGCCATAATTCATGGCAACGAGGGAGACGTCTATGAGGAGCATGCGGTACACGGATGAGTTCAAGGCCGAGGCGGTGAAGCAGCTCCTGGAGCGTTAGTTCACGGTAGTCCACGCCCGCGAGTTCCGACTATGCGCGATGTGCCGGATTATGGGTGTCCACGGAACCGGCAGCAGCCCAAATCCGGTAGTTTCATTGCGGCCGCCATCAGATCGTGCCCTGGGTAAACACTTGCAGTTCGAAAAGGAACACCTCGCGGAGCTGATCGAACTCGGCTTGCGCGATGGGCGTCGCTCTCTCGCTGACACCCCGGCTTGCTTCCCGAAGCGGACAACGCCGAGGCGTCGGCAGCGATCCGCTGGCGCGCAGTCTACGATTCGCGCATCCACGCGGCATCGTCATCGTGATAGCGGGCATCATGCTCGTAGGAACGGGCAATTCCCTCCAGCACGGCGGCGGTTTGCGGGTAGCTGCCCTGCAGCGCTTTTGCTGCCGTGTGGTAATGCTCTGCCAATGTGCGCTCCGGTGCGCCGCCAGCGAGCATTGCGCGGCTATGGACGCCGCGATTGTTGAGCACGCCGACATGAAATCCGCGCCGAATTATTTCGGCGCTTGGATCCTCTAGCAGCTCGCGCACAGGCGTGCACGGCCAGAGTCCGTCGGGGTCGGAGGGGCACTTTGACAACCATCCGCCCAGGAGGCTGTCCGTTGCCTCGGCCCGGTGCTTCGCCTGCGCGATCGCGCGCACCTGCTCCACCCAAGCGACGAACTTTTCGCGATCGACGGCGCCGCCTTCATCCAGTCCCGGCATCCCCCGGCCGTTGTGAAGCAGGCTCCATGCCTCGCTGCGCACACTCGGATGCACTTCAAATTCGGCAATCTCATCTTTCGGCGGGAAGCCGATGCAGACCAGCTCCATGAAGAACTCGGCGTCCTGAGACATCTGCGCTTTGAGCGTCTTGGCGGCTCTCCCGTTCTCCAGGGCGCCCATGAAGCGAAACTCCAGCACGGCCAGATCACGCCGCGGGAAGCTCTCATCGTCGGCCAACGCCTTCAAGGCTTCCGCAATGCGATACCCGTCCAGCAGGCCACCCTCGGACTCCGTTCCGGTGTGGATCCCATCCAGGATCGCCAACAGCCGCGCGCTACCGACCCCGGCCGGCCGAAACTGCAGCGTATTGAATGCGGTGCGGGGCCGCCCGGCTGCCATCAGGTGGTCGACCGCGTAATCGAGGTCCGGACCCTCGTCCAGAAACACTCCCGGCTGGACGTCACGCCAGTACGCGGCTTCCAGCTCCATCGGCAAGGTCTCGACAAAGTCCCACGTGGCGCGCTCGAAAGCCAAGGCGCTGAGCACCGCCGAAAGTTCGTCGTGCGCCTCCGTCGTTCGGACGGCCTGAAGGTAGGCGGCTCGACGCTCCGCTGACATGCCGTACAGGACGCCGCGAAGCACCGCATCGCGGTGTGGGTG
The DNA here is from genome assembly GCF_000747075.1 of Arenimonas malthae CC-JY-1. Lineage (GTDB taxonomy): Bacteria > Pseudomonadota > Gammaproteobacteria > Xanthomonadales > Xanthomonadaceae > Arenimonas > Arenimonas malthae. The sequence continues at coordinate 59,272 of NZ_AVCH01000001.1, read as the reverse complement.
GCCGCGCCGAGCGAAGTGGTCCCTCGCCCAGATCGCGGCCTCGGGCTCGAGGCCGCGCGCCATTCCGACATGCCAGCCGACGAGTCCGGGGGTCCCCGCCAACGTGATGAGCCGCTCCACGCCGTCCCATCCGTCCGCTTCGAAGATTTCCTCCAGCGCCGTGGCGCGCAGCCGCTCGCGCTGATGGTCGGCTTCGCGATAGTCGTCATCGCGGCCGTCCGGCAACTCGACCCATCCGTTCTCGAACAGCCAGGCGTGCCGGGTGGGCAGATCTACGGGCGCCAGATCGTCAAACAAGACGCGCAACTGCTTGGCTTCGGCCATCGCCGCGTCGTTGTCGCGGTTGTACGACAGGTGCCAGTTCAGGTGATGCCGCAAGGCATCGCGGACCTGTTGCCGCTGCGCGTCGGGGAACTCTATGGCACTGCGCAGCAGCGCGAGCACTTCGTCGCGATACGCGCCCTCGAACCCGTCGATATCCCGTACCAGCCTGGCGATGCGCTCGGCGCGGCCCTTGGCGAGACTAAGGAGCCGGGCTCCGAGTTCGCCGGCATACTCGTCATCGAATTCGCCCGGCCCCTGCGCGCCGGCGTCGTCGTCGCGCCACCGCGGCTTGGCATTGGCGCTGGCAAACCCGGGCCCGCTGGGAATGAAGCTAGCCAGCGTGTCCCACGCCACGCCCTCATGCGTGCGGATCAGTCGATCGAGCACGTCCAATCGCTGCTTCGCCGCCGCCGTCGTCTGCGGCCACCATGGACGCAGCAGCGATCGGAGGCTGTTGCTCGGCCGATTGCCCAGGTTCTCCGGAATCGGAAACGCAATCAGCCGCGCGAGCACATCGACTACGCGCCCGAGGTGCCGTGGCGCCCAAGCCAGTCTTTCCAGGGCCCACAGCAGGTCGGTGTGGTAGTTGCGACCGAACACCACGTCGCCGCCGCTTTCCGCGAACAACGCCCGAATCGGGACGTCGGGGTGTCGAAGGCTGGCTTCCACGGCTCGCAAGAACACCTCGGGGCTCGCCTCCGCCAGCTCCTGCAGCACGCCGGCGAGCGACAGCCAACGAGAGGAATCGGCGTCTTCGAGCAGGCCTCGCAGCAGGTCATCGACGCCACCCAGCACGACGGGGTCGCCTGTCCCTTCGGCGTAGACGCGCAATTTGGCCAGGGAGTCCACGATCGAGTCCACGACGATGCCCGACTCTTCCCGCACCTGGCCGTACACCGATGCCATCCAACGCCTGTCGTGCTCCAGTTCGAGCGCGGGGTCGGGCTTGGTCAGGACTGCCGTCGCCGTCGAAAAGAAACGCTGCAGCTGATCCGTAGTAATCGACGGCGAGAAAAGGTATAGCAGCTCGAACGGGGCTTTGGCTTTCCAGGTTGTACCGATCTTCAGGACGGGCGCATCGTCCATGGCGGCCAGCTGGAGCAGATCGCGCTCCACGTCTTCGTAGCGCCGGCCGGTGACCGCTTCGACGCAGGCGACATCGCCTGCCCGCCGGCCGTTCCACGCACCGATCAGAACGATGGCGCTTAGGCACAGTGCCGCCGGGTGCTCCATCCAGGCGGGACGGGCGATCGCACGGTTGGTGGCGCGGACGCGTCGATAGACCGACCAGGAGCGGCCGCAACTGCGCGTAAGACGGGCGGCATCGGTGGGCTCTACGCCCAGGTCGACGAGCGCGTTCTCGAAGTCCTGGGCCTCGGCGCGGGCGAGCGAAACCTCCGGATGGCTCTCAGCCCGGACGCGCTTGGCAGCGGCGGAGGCGCGGTCCCCCATGGGCAAGGGCACGATCAGCGTGAGGCCCTCACGAGGCGCGCGCGCAGCGGCTACCGCGGGGCTGGCCGCCACGGCGATCCGCAGTTCCGGATTGGCATCGGCGAAGCGCCAGCCTTCGACGTCGGTGACGCAAAGCGCGCGATCGGCCCAGCCCAAGGCGTGGAGCTGCGCACAGGCGAACGCCCCCGCCTCGGCACTGCTGTCGGCCTCGAGGGTAAGGATCGGGGGCGCCTTGGCGAGCTGCTCAGCGAACTGATCGACTTGCGTTACGCGCCCCGCCGACAACGCTTCCAAGGAGATGCCGGGACGGGTCTGGTTGCGCCAGGTGTCCCAGAACGCCTGCACGCCGCACACGCCCGGGCCCTGCAGTCCCAATTCCTGCCCGAACCACAGCGCTACGCCGGCCGCGGCTTCGAGCCATGCTTCCAGATCGTCCGCATCGTAGGCGCGCACGCTGCGCCAGTGGCCTTGTTCGGTGGCTTCGTCGCGCCAGGCGTCCTTGCCGCGCCAGATGCGCGGCGTAACGAACACAAAGTCACGCTCGCGAGCGATCTCTGCCGGAGTTTCGTCCATTCGCTTCCGGAAATCGCCGCGAGCCTTGGTAAGCACGTCCTCCGAACAGCCGAACTCCCACTGCGACCGCCCCGTTGGCACCCACGCATTGCCGGTGGCGGCCGAAATCGAGCCGTCCCAGCCAGGAAAGTTCAGGGTATCCGCGCCGCGCACCGCCAGCTCGGTCAAGGTGGCGGTGGCGCCGATCAGCCGCCGAACCAGGACCGCAATCCCTCCTGGAGCCTGCGGCGTGCCAGCCCATTGGTCGATTCGCGTGGCGGTGATTCGCATTGGGATTTCCGGTCCTCTGGTTTTCTTGAGTCTATAGCGCATGCCACAACCTAGCGGGGGGTTCTACCTCGTTTCCCCCGGAGGCCCCGTCGTCTGTTGGACGATCGCGGAGCTTCGGCTAGGAGAGTCCGGGTGCGACTTTTGCAGCAGGTGCCCGGCGCAAACCGCGGTAGTCTTGGCCTTTCCTGGAGAAAGCCTGCCACGCCGGTCCCGACAGGGCTTGAATTCACGTTAGGGCAACTCAATGTGCCGGGAATGACTAGGCGGCCAACCACGGATCCACTGAATCTACCTGGGTTGATCTTGGATAAGAACGTCCTGCAGAGCCTGTCGCCTGCGGAGTTCCGGGCCCTGGCGTCCCAATACCTGTTGCTCATGCCGGATGTTCTGTTCTTCGAGTGCCTAAAGGCCGATGCGACCATCCGCAGTCGCTGTTTCGGAGCCCTGCCTGATGGCGACAAGCCGATCCGGCTTGCCCATCACGTCGGCTACCACCTGCAGTACGAGCTGACGCATGGAACACCCCTGGGGCGGCCCGATGCGCATCTTATCGACTGGGGTTACCGATTCCACGAAATCTTGCGTGGCGAGGATCCCCTGCCTGCCGACGTTGCGGCGCAGATTGATCGCGAGAGCGCGGAACACGAGGCCCGGGTACGTGAGTACGTCGAGCACATTCGGCTGCTGGTCCAACGTATTGACGAGGTGTGCTCCGAGCACGGCGTGAAGCGTCCGGAGGCGGCGCAGATGATTCGCGCCGGATTGGCGGACCTGGCGACTGTGCGGGAATACCTCGGCGGCTCGCGCGACCCCAGCGGCAACGTCTGGTTGCCGCCGGTCGAGACCTTGGGGCCCGATAGCGCCATCGTGGTGCATTTCCAGGTCACCCACGCGCTGGCACTTAAGCGCGCTCTCGATCAAGGTCATGAATTCGACTCCGACGCGTCTGTAGAGCGCATGACACCGATGCTTGCTCGGGATCTATTCGATGCGGACTACCTGATCCTGGGTGTGCTGCAAGGTGGTCTGGCGACCCGAGAACTTCGGCTGCGGCGAATCTTTCGATGGCTAAGGCCCGAGGGCGACTTGTGGCCATCGGATGCGCGCCCTTAGCGCACTCTAGAGGATGCGCCCGCGCCGTTTTGGGGCGAGCCACCCAAGTCGAGCGATACGCCTGGGTCTGCGTTACGCGCCGTCCGGACCATTGACTGCCCCCGGGGACGTGCGACTAGCCGGCCGTGTCCGTCTGACCTCATGCATGTCGGATTGACTGGACCGCCCAGACCCTTCTGGCCAGCCCCTCCGTTAGCCGATTCGATCCGCCTTCAGTTCCATAGAGCGGCAAGACTCCAGCGCAAAGGGCGCAGCATTGATTGTGCTTAAGGACCCGGATGCCGGTTCAGAATAGTCCTTTCATATCGATCCAGCCGGGCGAGACTCTGACAGGGAGTGCCGGCATGGCTTGCCACGCCACGATCCAAAGAGCGGCGCGACGCTCACATGGGTCCACCAGGTGTCGGAAGGCCTCCCAACCGTCCGCTCCTCTAAACTCCCGGTAATGGCGGGGGCCTCGGATGAATCCCGCCAGGGCTCGGGGTGCCGATACGTTGGCGATGAGCGGCGGCCCCCTGGTGTCACCGGGGTCGAAAGTCACACGGGTGAGCCATTCGCGCGCGAAATGCGGGCTTCCCTGCCAGTCTGCCGGCCACAGGGTGTCCTCAAACAGGCTGGCCTCGAGTGCTGTACCAAACCGCTCGATCAGCTCCAGAATCTCACGATCATGGTCATCGAGAGCCGCCTGCGCTCCCAGTGCAGACGCCAGGTCAGGATTGAGCCGGTCCCGCGGGAGAATCAATGGGGCGTGGTGAACCGGGCAGATGGTGCGAAGGACATGCGACCAGCTGCGACGGTAGCCGCGAGGCCGGCCCGCGGCGTCGTCCTCAGCCCAGCAGGCCGGGCAAATCGCCATTCGAGCTTGGGGTGCCAAGAGCGCTGGCGAATCCGGCAACCGATGCGGCCGCAGCGAAGGGGCTGGCACCCCGAGGGCCAGCCCCAGGCGCTGCAGCGCGGGACACGATGGGTCATCCACGGTCCCCGCCGGTTGCTGGGCACCGGCATGGAGCTGCGACCACAGTTCGCCGGGCTCACTCTCGTACAGGGTGGCCGCCCGGGCCAGGCACGAGCGCAGTGACTCGTCGGGCCCGGGCGGTGAGACCCACCAGCGGGGAGTGGCTTGTTCCATGCTCACGCGGCCTTGGCCGGTTCGTTCGCGCGTTCCCGTGCCAGCCTGACAGCGGCCGTGGGCATTTCCACCCTCGCCCGCTCCAGGAGCTGGGGCGTGATCTGCTCCGTCCCAGACTCGACCGCATGGGCCGCCGCATAGGTAATCAGTCGCATCATGGGATCGAGCACGCCGTCAGACAGCCGAAGCAGCGCGGTCGTGATCGGCAGCGACGAGAGCTGCGAGGGCTGCTTGAGGGGCAGCACGCGCTCCAGGGCATCCAGGAAATTCACCAGGTAGGGGTCCTGCTTCCAGACCGGCAGGCTGCGGTAGGTGAAGCGGGCATTGAGATGCTCGTCAACCTGCATCGCATCGGGTGCCTGCGCGGTCCCCAGTGCCAACACCGGCAGCGACAGCTGGTTCATCAGGAACTTGATGGTATCCAGAGCAATGCGCTGCTGCCGCGCCGTCGAGGTCAGGATGTCCTGGATCTCGTCGACCACCAGCAGGCGCAGATTTGCCGCCCGGCACAACTTGAGCACCATGCGTTCTCGGTCGCTACCCACGTATCGTTTCGGATCGGGCACCCCCAGTTCGGTCAGGATCCGGTCGTAGAGCGCACGGGCCTCACGGGCACCCGTCATTTCGATCGTCAGGACCGGGAGGCTGGCCGCCTTGCTTCCCTCGGCGGCAATCGGCGGGTACCTGCGTTCAATGGCACGGGCGATCATGGTCTTGCCCGAGCCGGGAAGTCCCGAGACCACCAGTCCGCTGGCCCGGGACTTGGGCGGACTGAAGCGAAGGAAATCGATGTGATCCATGATCGGCTGCAGCCGTTCGTGGGTGATGAAGCGGTCGATGAGCATCCGGTTGGCACGCTCCAGATCCGGCAGTTCGAGCCAGGCCTGGGTCTTGGGGTCGAGGTGGGAATAGTCGGTCATGACAAGCTCCTTAGGTCCATTCTTCAACAGGGATGGGCGCACGGGCCGACGGGGTTTTCGCCGGCAGGGCGCTGAGATCGGTGGGGTTCACGGCAGCCGCACTGGCGGCCGCAGATCGCGGCGAGGAGCGTTGGGTCCGCGGGCGACGCGACGGATGACGGGCCTGACGGGTCTGCGCCTGGGCGGCCGCTTCAATCTGGTCGGTCTTCTCGAAGCCCTCGTCCGTCATCGCGTCCATCCGGGCCTGGGCCTCGGCATCGAGGGCACGTCGGCTGCCCGGTTCGCCCACCGCCCGCCCGGCGATCGCCGGCGCCGTCACGAGCATGCCGTCGGGACGACGGACCCAAACGGCACCGGGGCTGCGGGGGTCGTACCGAACCATGACCTCGTCCTGGCGGATGAGGGGGCTGAGGTCCGGGTGCCAGTAGCGACTGGCGCCGAAGGTGATGCCGGTGCGCCGAACCGGCCGCATCACGTACGGCAGGAAATCCATCCGGAACTTCAGCGGGGCCGCCGGCAGCGCCGGCGGGACCATCTGGCCCTGTTCGTCCTGCAGGCCCCGCTCCCAGGCCACCAGTGGCGGAACTCCGAGGCTGGAATGCCTGCGCGTGTGGTAGGTCCGGCAGACCTTCTGCGTCATCCACTGGCGGAACTCATCCAGGGTGAGGCGAGCCTTTCCGGCGCTGTCGTAGTCGCCCTTGTCACGGATGTTGCTGAAGGTGGTGCCCGGCAGTAGGTGGGCGATCTGCATCAGCGTGCCGATCAGGCGCTCGATGTGGGCCCCGTAGTGCGGCGTCCGCACCGGCCGCCAGGCCAGGTCGATCCCATGGTCCTGGCAGCCACGCTGCAGCGCCATGCTGCGGAAGTCCTTGCCGTTGTCGACCAGGATCTTCTTGGGCTTGCCGTACATGGGCCAGATGCCGGGATCGCCCTCGTTCTCGGGCTTGGGCAGCACCGTGTGCTCCACGCACAGGGAGACAGAAACCGCGGAAGGGGGATCCATGGAGATGTACATGCCCATGACGCAGCGGGTCGCCACGTCGATGGCCACGGTGACCCACGGACGTCCGATCACGGTTAGGCGGTCATCGCTCAGGACGAGGACGTCGGCCGGGGTGTGGTCAATTTCCAGAAGATCCAGGGGCCGTTCCGCCTCCAACTTGCCGGTGCGGGCCTCCCAGCGTTGCTTGGCCGCCTTGCAACCCAGCCGGGCGCGGTCCGCCTGGTAGCCGTCTTCACGGGCGATTCGGGTCAGCACCGCGGATCGGGACGGCGGCTTGAGCTTGAGTCGCCGAGCCAGGGAGCGGGCACGGACAACCACGTATTCCTTGGACGGTCGTTCCCGGCGCAGGTAGTGCTTGGCAATGACGTGCTTGATCAGCGCATCGACCTCCGGATCCAGCTGATTTAGTCCGAGCGGCCGACCTCCCGGGCTTCGGGCCAAGGCGCTGGCGCGCGGGTCCTTCCTGAAGGTCGCACGGGACCTCTGAAGCTGCCTGACGCTGATGCCGTGACGCTTGGCGAGCTTTTCGAGCTCGCTGCGGGCAACGGTGGTCCGGCTGTTCAGGGGCGTCAGGTCCTTGGCAAGGTCACAGCAGCGCTTCCATTCCGCAGCAGGGATTCCTTCGAAGGAGGAGGCTGCCGCAGTCTTGGGCAGCGCCTCGATCCGGGCGATCGCGACGGAACTGACCGCCCCCGTGGCCACATCACGCACACGCATGTGAGTGAGCGAGTCGGCCCCGTCGATCTGAATGACCCGGCCATTGGCGACACAGGTCGTGCCTGGGGTGAGTTCGAGCGTCATGGCCGCGCCCTCCCCGTCCGAAGGTGACATTCGGTAAGCACGACCGTGGCGAAGCCGAGCAACCGGCGAACAGCCGCCAAGCGGCAGCTCACCGCGTCAGGATCACGTTTCAACAAGGACGTCGACTTGATTTCGACGACCGTCCAACGTCGAAATCCCAACCGGACAATGGCGCGGGTGACCCGGTCGTAGACCACCAGGAAGTCAGGTGTATACCGGTGGACGCCCTGGTCATCCGCGTAGCGGAGAGTGAACGGCTGTGCGTGGATGGCCACCAGGCCGGCGTGTCGCGAGAAGAACGCAATGGCATTCGCCTCGAGATCGCTCTCTACGGGCACGGACTGGGTGGGTGGCGTCCAGGCAACGCGACCGCAGACGTGTCTCCCATGGGAGAGCGGAATTTCTCGAGCGGACCATCGAATGGCGCCGTCCATTCTGGACGGCGGGAGTTGATGCATGGCTTTCATGGGAATTTCTCCAAGGCACAGAGCGGCCCCGACATGGGTCGGGGCGACGATTCGGCTTGTGGTCAACAGATGCCCATGGGGTGCCCTCCCTTGAATGAGAGGCTTCCATGCCAGGGGGCTTGGAGACTGTGGATGTCCCACAAGGACGCTCTGCCTTGAGCTGCTCACGCTCCATCGGGGATGGCGACGCATCGTCCGTGCCGGCGGCTCGAGGCGCGCTGGCGGAGGTGAGTAAAGGGACGCTAGCGGTGTTTCTCGCCCGCGAAAGTTAGACGAGGTTCTGCCGAAATGTGTTTACCCCGCGCCACGCAGGGGTTTCGCGCTCGTTGGCGGCCCCGGGCGTCGCCGGGTGGAGGCCGCTTGCGCAACCGGCTGTTCGCTGGCCGGTATCCGCTTTACCGTGACGTTAGATGCCAGCATGCTCCGTAATGCTGTCGCACGCCATCCGCAACCCCCGGTTCCCGGAGGACAAGGTTAGAAGAAATGTCTATATCTTTCCGCAACTTGCCCAGGGGCTGTCACGGTGCGCCGCGGTTTGGCGGACTGTGACAGCACCCCACCGTCTCAGGAATCGGGTGAACCTGCCCCAGCCGCTGGGCTGCGACGCGAGAACACCACCTCCATCACAAGATAAGCCCCGAGAGCCGCACCCGATGCGATGCCCGCGCTTGGACCGCCAAACAGAGCAACCAGGGCGACCGCCGCAACGCCCGCCATGGCGCCACGCAGTCTCGGGCGAAACAGGAACAGGCATGCTGCCAAAGAGGTTCCAAACGCCCACGGATACCAGTTGAGCAATGAAACCATTCGACTGAAAGCCGATGGCATTCTGGTGGGCGCCGTGAATTCGTGCCCTCTGTCCGCCAACGTCCTGTCTCGTTCCTCAGCGCTGACCAGCGCCCCCTCCTTGTACGACGCGTCATAAAACGCCCTGATGCGATCCTCAGCAAGCCGAGGGTCAACGGGCGCACCGAGATGAAAACCGACCACAAGGGTGCACAGGGCGGCGAGACTGAAGGCCAAGAGCACTCGCGCCCCGCTGGTGAGAAAGATTGAATTCATCCCAATCCCCGGGCCCAGGCGTCAACGAGCCGCCGCAGCCAGCCAGGCCGCTCTCACCGCTTCCCCCTTGGGCGTCACCGGGTCCCTGGACGCAGGTGCTCCCGGCGGATCCTGGCCAGCGCAGCCACCAAGCGCGCCCAATGCGAGCAGAAGGGCAGCCAGAATCCGAGTCACGCGGCCGCCTCCTTTCGCCGCCCGAGCAACATCGCCAGCACGCCTTCGAAGCGGTCGATCTCCCCCGCTTCGCCGCTGGACCGCGTGTAGACGTCGGCATCGTCGCAGACGCGCAGCACGCGGCACTGGCCGGCGCCGGCATCGTCTTCGGTGATTTCCGCCTCGTAGATGCATTCGCCTGTCCAGGCGCGCCACACGCGCAGCAGGCCTTGGTCCAGCCAGACCACCCAGCGGTCCTCGAGCGACGTGGGCCACAGGCCCTGCCGCAGCAGGGCCATTTCCTCGGGCGTGAACACGCGCTGGCAACGGACCGGCCAGGCCAGGCGCATCACGCGAAGGCGGTTCAACCACTCGTCTCGTTCGTCCATGGCGCTCGGGTCGGGAAGGCGTGTCGGGGATTGTGCCGGCTTGGCGGCTCAATAAGTGAGACGGCGTCGCCGTTCCGGCCCGGCCGCCGGGCGCCCGGCCGGGGGTGGGAAGAATTCCCGCTCAGCCGTGGCAAGTCCCGCAGCACGACTTCGGCGCCGGCTCCGCCGGCACGGCCGAATAGCCTTCGGCGGCCAGCGCGGCCACGACCTGGCCGGCGTCCAGCGCACCGGCCACGTCCACCGTGCCGGCCAGCAGGTCCACCTTGACCTCGGCGCCGGGGTCCAGCGCCTTGAGCACGCGCGGCACCAGCACGGCGCAGCTGCCGCATTCCATCGGGGAGACATTGAATTTCATGGCTTTTCCTTGGTTGGGAACCGGCAAGCGGCCGGCACCGCACACGCTCCGGCTTCCCACGGCGGCAGGGTCAAGGCGCGCGGTGCGTGACAAAAGGCGTTGACCTTCCCATGATGGGAGGCCGGAGGCTGGCCCTACCCCAGGCAGGAGCAAGCCATGAACACCCCGCTTCTTATCCCTCCCACAGACGTCGCCAGCCGATTCCGCTTCGGCGTGACCGGCATGACCTGCGCGTCCTGCGCGGGCCGCGTCGAAAAGGCCCTGGCCAAGGTGCCGGGCGTGCTGTCGGCCAGCGTGAACCTGGCCACCGAAACCGCCGACGTCGGCACCGACGGCAGCGTGTCGGCCGCCGCGATCACCACGGCAGTGGAAGGCGCCGGCTACGGCGTCGCCATCGAAGAAGTCTCGATGGCCATCCTCGGCATGACCTGCGCATCCTGCGTCGGCCGCGTTGAGAAGGCGCTGGCGAAGGTGCCCGGCGTGCAGTCCGCGAGCGTCAACCTGGCCACCGAAACCGCCAGCGTGCGCGTGACCGCCGGCACGCCGCGCGAGGCGCTGGTGCAGGCCGTGGCCACCGCCGGTTACGAGGTGGCGCCGGAAGCCGCGCCAACCGCCGCCGGCACCGCCCCCACTCCCCCGCCCGCCCAGGTCGCGGCCCACGACCGTGAACGCCGCCACCTCATCCTCGCCGCCCTGCTCTCGCTGCCGCTGGCGGTGCCCATGCTCGGCATGCCTTTCGACCAGCACTGGGCCCTGCCCGGCTGGTGGCAGCTGGTGCTGGCCACGCCGGTGCAGTTCTGGCTGGGTGCGCGCTTCTATCGCGCCGCGTGGAAGGCGCTGAAGGCGCGCGCCGGCAACATGGACGTGCTGGTCGCGCTGGGCACCAGCGCCGGTTATGGCCTGAGCCTCTACCACCTGCTCTTCACCAAGCCGCACCACGGCGAACCGCCGCTGTATTTCGAAGCCTCGGCGGTGATCATCACGCTCATCCTGATGGGCAAGTGGCTCGAAGCCCGCGCCAAGCGCCAGACCACCGAAGCCATCCGCGCGCTGCAGGCGCTGCGGCCCGCCACCGCGCGGGTGCGCCATGCCAACGGCCATGAACAGGAAGTGCCCGTGGCCAGCGTGGTGGTCGGCGACCACGTGGTCGTGCGCCCGGGCGAACGCTTCCCGGTGGACGGCGACGTCATCGAAGGCCGCAGCCACAGCGACGAGTCGCTGGTGAGCGGCGAATCGCTGCCGGTGGCCAAGGAGCCCGGCGACCGCGTCACCGGCGGCGCGGTGAACGCCGAAGGCCGCCTCGTGGTGCGCACCACCGCGGTGGGCGCGGAATCGGCGCTGGCGCGCATCATCCGCCTGGTCGAGGACGCGCAGGCGAAGAAGGCGCCCATCCAGCGCATCGTCGACCGCGTGAGCGCGGTGTTCGTGCCGGTCGTGGTGGTCATCGCCCTGGCCACGCTGCTGGCCTGGGGCCTGGCCAGCGGCGACTGGACCCAGGCGGTGCTCAACGCCGTGGCAGTGCTGGTCATCGCCTGCCCCTGCGCCCTGGGCCTGGCCACGCCCACGGCCATCATGGCCGGCACCGGCGTCGCCGCCCGCGCCGGCATCCTGATCAAGGACGCCGAGGCGCTGGAAACCACCCGCGCGCTGCGCACCGTCGCCTTCGACAAGACCGGCACGCTCACCGCCGGGCGGCCGCGCGTGGTCGCCGTCGAGGCGCTCGATGCCGGCCCCGACGCGGTGCTGTCGGAAGCCGCCGCGCTGCAGTCCGGCAGCGAACACCCGCTCGCGCGCGCCGTGCTGGACGCCGCCGGCGAGGCGAAACTCGCCGTCGCGCCGGCCACCGGCATCGCCGCCATTCCCGGGCGCGGCATCGAAGGCCGCATCGCCGGTCGTCGCCACCTGCTCGGCAGCGGCCGGCTGATGCAGGAGCACGGCATCCGCACCGCACCCCTCGACGCCGCCGCGCAGCGGCTGGCGGCCCAGGGACGCACCGTGTCCTGGCTTGCCGCCGACACCGGCGCCGGCTTCGCCCTGCGCGGCCTGCTCGCCTTCGGCGACCCGCCGCGCGCCGAGGCCACCGAGGCCATCGCCGCGCTGCACGCCATGGGCCTGCGCACGGTGATGGTGTCGGGCGACAACCGCGGCGCGGCCAATGCCATCGCCTCGGCGCTGGGCATCGCCCCGGAGGACGTGATGGCCGAAGTGCTGCCCGGCGAAAAGGCCGAGGTCATCCGCGGCCTCGCGCACGAAGGCCGCGTGGCCATGGTGGGCGACGGCATCAACGATGCACCGGCGCTGGCCGCCGCCGACGTCGGCTTCGCCATGGGCAGCGGCACCGACGTGGCCATGCACGCCGCCGGCGTCACGCTGATGCGCCCGGATCCCCGCCTGGTGGCCGACGCCATCGACATTTCCCGGCGCACCACCCGCAAGATCCACCAGAACCTGTTCTGGGCCTTCATATACAACCTGGTGGGCATCCCGCTGGCCGCGGCCGGCCTGCTCAACCCGGTGGTCGCCGGAGCCGCGATGGCGCTGTCGAGCGTCAGCGTGGTGTCCAATACCCTGCTGCTGCGGCGCTGGTCGCCGCGTGCGCGGCACTGAAACGGAGCCCCTTCCATGGCACGCCACGCCATCCGCCCCGAACTGTCCGAAGCCAAGGACCAGGGCCTGCACAACATCGGTGAAGCCTCGGCGCTCACCGGGGTGTCGGCCAAGATGATCCGGCACTACGAGGCCATCGGCCTGATCCCGCCGGCCAGCCGCACCTTCGCCAACTACCGGCTCTACAACGAAGCCGACCTGCATCGCCTGCGCTTCATCCGGCGCGCCCGCAACCTGGGGTTCCCGATGAAGCAGATCGAAGTGCTGCTGGGCCTGTGGGGCGACCCGAAGCGCAGCAGCGCCGAAGTGAAGCGGCTGGCACAGGCCCATTCCGACGAGCTGGCCGCGCGCATCGCCGAGATGCAGGCCATGCAGCGCACGCTGCAGTCGCTCGCCGAACATTGCCACGGCGACCATCGGCCCGAGTGCCCCATCCTCGACGACCTCGCCGGGCCCGCGCATTGAACGCGCTGGTCCACGGCATCCGTCCGAACGTGGTGCAGTTCCTGCACCAGCTGCTGCAGGTGCTGCTGGTGGGCCTGACGCTCGGGATGATGCGCACCGTGGTGCCGGCGCTGGCGGAAACCGAGTTCGGCGTGCCGCGGGGGTCCTTCCTGCTGCTGGGCACCTTCGTCATCGCCTTCGGCGTGGTGAAGGGCGTGATGAACTTCGTCGCCGGCCGCCTATCCGAACGCCTGGGCCGGCGCCGCGTGCTGGTGCTGGGCTGGCTGGTGGCACTGCCCATCCCGGGCCTGGTGTGGTTCGCGCCCGGCTGGGGCTGGATCGTCTTCGCCACCATCCTGCTGGGCGTGAACCAGGGCCTGACCTGGTCGATGACCCAGACCTCCAAGCTCGACCTCACCCGCCCCGACGAGCGCGGGCTGACGATCGGCCTCAACGAATTCGCAGGGTACGCCGGCGTGGCGCTGGCGGGCCTGGCCACGGCATGGCTGGCCACCGCGTTGGGCGCGCGCACCGGCCTGCTGGTGTTCGGCGGCGGCACCGTGCTGGTGGCGCTGGGGCTGACGCTGGCCTGGGTGAAGGACACCCTGCCCTGGGCCCGGCAGGACGCGGCCCGCCACGCAGCCGCCGACGACACGCCGGTGCCCGGCACCTGGGACGTCTTCGCGCGCGTGTCCTGGCGCGACCGCCGGCTGATGGCGGTGTGCCAGGCCGGCCTGGTCGAGAAATTCGTCGACGCGCTGGTTTGGGTGATGCTGCCGCTGTTCCTTTACCAGCGCGGGCTCAGCCTGCCTTCGGTCGGCGGCGTGGTCGGCGTTTACGGCCTGGCGTGGGGCGGCTCGCAGTTGTTCACCGGGAAATTGTCGGACCACGTGGGCCGGCAGTGGCCGAACGTGCTGGGCATGTTCACCTGCGGCGGCGGCGTGGCCCTGATGGTGCTGGGCGAAGGCGTCGCGTGGTGGAGCGTTTCGGCGGCGGTGACGGGCCTGGGCATGGCCCTGCTCTACCCCAACCTTTCCGCCGCGGTGGCCGACGTGGCGCCGCCGGCGTGGCGCGGCACGGCGATCGGCATCTACCGGTTCTGGCGCGACCTGGGTTACGGCGTGGGTGCCCTGGGGCTGGGGCTGGCCGCGCAGCTGGGCGGCGACATGGCCGCCGCCTTCTGGTTCGTGGCCCTGGCCATGTTTGCCTCGGGCACGCTGCTGGCCTGGTTCGGCGAAGAAACGCACACCGGCCTGCGCCGCCCCGGCGCTTGACCTTCCCATGCCGTCAGGGCGCAGCATGGCGCACCTGACCTCCGCCCCGGAAAACCGCCATGCATGAGTTCGTCCTGTTCTACTCCCCCGGCGCCTGTTCGCTGGCGGTGCACGCCGCGCTGGAACACGCCGGCGCCGCCTACGAGGCGGTGAACGTGGACCTGCGCCAGAAACTGCAGCTGGCGCCGGAATACCTGCGCCTGAACCCGCAGGGACGCGTGCCCACCCTGGTGGTCGACGGGCGGCCGCTTACCGAAGCCGTGGCCATCGCCGACTTCCTCGACCGCCGTTTCCCGGAAGCCGGCCTGCTGCCGCACGGCGATTTCGACCGTGCGCTGGCCATGGCCGCGATACAGCGCCTCTCGAGCGACATCCATCCGCTCTACCGCGCGCTGTGGATTCCCGGTTGGTTCTCCGACGATCCCGCCGCGCACGATGCGCTCAAGGCCACCGCCACGCGCCGCCTGCTCGAGTTCTACGCCGAACTCGACCGCCGCCTGGGCGAAGGCAGCTGGGGGCCCGGCGAACCCGCCGGTTTCCTCGCCTTCTACACCGCGGTGTTCCTGCGCTGGAGCGCGGCCGTGGCGCCCGGCGGGCTAGGCCCGCACTGCGAGGCGCTGCGCCAGCACCTGTCGCAGCACCCGTCACTGGCCGAAGTGGTGGCCCGCGAGGGCGTGCGCCTGGACAGCCTCAAGCGCCTCACCGACTGAACCCGCGGATTGATGCCGGTCAAGGCCGCCGGGCGTCGGCAGGCGGAACATGGAATCCACCAGTCACGGCCATCGCGCCAGGGAGTTCACATGATCCGTTACGTCACCGGCGACATCCTGCTCAGCCAGGCCAACGCCATCGCGCATGGCGTCGCGCCCAACGACGACTTCAACCAGGGCCTGGCCCTTTCGCTGCGCGAGTTCTCGCCGGCGATGTACAAGGATTTCCGCCACTTCTGCCAGTCCACGCACCCCAAGCCGGGCACGCTGTGGAGCTGGGGTGGCGCCGGCGGTGCGCGCATCGTCGCGCTGTTCACCCAGGAAGGCGCGTATGGCCACGGCGCCAAGCCCGGCCGCGCCACCACCGCCAACGTCAACCACGCGCTGCGCGCGCTGGCGCACGAAGTGCAGAAGGAAGGTTGGGCCAGCCTCGCCCTGCCCCGCCTGGCCACCGGCGTGGGTGGCCTGGACTGGGCCGAGGTGAAGCCGCTCATCGAGCAGCAGCTGGGCGGCCTTGGCATCCCGGTGATCGTGTACGAGACCTACCACAAGGGCGAACCGGCACAGGAAGGCCTGTAAGCCCGCGGCGGGCGTGGCGCTTGACCTTCCAACGGGGTCAGGCGCCACGCTGGTTTCACCGCGACCGTTGTAGACTTCCCCCATGCCGCTGCTGCGCACCCTCGCCCACCTGATGCTTGCCCTGGCCCTGCTGGCCGGCGGCATGGCGCCGGGCATGGCCGGTGCCGGCGAACCTTCCGGCGATGCCGCGATGGCCTCGCCCTGCCACGGCGCCGACGGCGACCTCGTGGATCCGCCCCCGGCCGATTGCTGCGACGAGGGCGGCGCCTGCCCCTGCGACTGCCTGCACCACGCGCCGGTGGCCTTCGCTGCCGCGGAATCCCTGCCCCACCTGCCCGTGCGCGGCGTCGACGAACGACCCGCCGCCAGCGCCCTGCCCGCCACCAGCGCGGCGCCCGAGATCCGACCTCCCATCGCCTGATCGCCGCCGGCGGGCCCTGGCCCGCCACCTTGCGACACGCCCGGCATCCGCCGGGCCACCCGGTTTTGCCGGGAACGATTGACCGGAGATCAAACCATGACCGTTCTGCTTGCCCGCGCCGGACTGGCGCTGGCGCTCGCCACCGCCCTGGGCGGTTGCGCCACCCTCGCCCCGCAGCCGCGCGGCGACGACATCACGCCCCTGCTCGAAGCCCGAGGCGGCCCGGCCGTCGACTGGGCCGCGCAGGCCGGCCGCAGTGACGCCGGCGACGTCGCCATCGCACCGCTGCTGGCCAAACCCATGACCCTCGAGGCGGCGCTGCGCGTCGCCATGCTGCGCAGCCCGCGCCTGCAGGAGGAATACGCCCGCCTCGGCCTCGCCCGCGCCGAAGTGATCGAGGCCGTGCAGGTGGAAAACCCGCGGATCTCCTTCTCGCGCATGTCGCTCGACAGTGGCGGCGAGAAGCGCGCCACCGGGCTCTCCCTGCCCCTGCTCGACCTGCTGGTGCTGCCCATGCGCGCCCGCCTGGCGAACGCCGAATACGAGCGCGCCAGGCTCGAGATCGCGTCGGCGGTGCTGGGCGTGGTGGCCGAGGTCGAGGCCGCCTGGTACGAACACGTGACCGCCGCCCAGGTGGCGGCCATGCGCGAGGCCGTGGCCGAAGGCGCCGACGCCAGCGCGGAGCTGGCGCAGCGCTTCTTCGACGCCGGCAACATCAGCGAGCTGCAGCTGCGGCAGGAGCAGGCGGTGGCCAGCGAGGCGCGCATCGACGCGCTGCGCGCCCGCGCCGAAGCGGGCCGCAAGGCCCTGGCCCTGCATTCCCTGCTGGGCCTGCGCGGCGAAGAGACCGCCTGGCAGGCCAGCGACACGCTGCCGCTGCCGGTGCCCGAGGAAGACGCTCCGGAACTGCTGGCGAAGCTGGCCCGCGACGGCAACCTGGAATTGCTGGCCGCCCGCCAGGAAGCCGACGTGCTGGCCGACGCGCTGGGCATCACCCGCAAGCTGCGCTGGCTGGGCGGCAGCGAAATCGGCTACGAGCGCGAGAAGGAAGCCGAAGGCGAGCGCCTGCGCGGCCCCTCGATTTCGCTCGAGCTGCCGGTGTTCAACCAGGGCCAGGGCAAGCTGGCGCGCGCCGAGGCGCAGCTGGCCGGCGCGCTGGCCCGCGTGGCGCAGGCCGAGCTTTCCAGCGAACACGCCGTGCGCCAGGGCGCGGAGACCGTGGCGGCGCTGCGCCGCGTGGTCGCCACCCATCGCGAATCGCTGGTGCCGCAGCGCGAGGCCATCGTGGCCCGCCAGCAGGAGCGCCAGAACTTCATGCTCATCGGCGTGTTCGAGCTGATCCAGGCCAAGGTGGCGGAATACGACGCCTACCAGGCCTACCTGGAGGCGGTGCGCGACTACTGGCTGGCCCGCGTCGAGCTGGCCCATGCCGTGGGCCAGCGCCTGCCCAGCGACGCCGGCATCGGCGAACGCACGCCGGGCGTGCAGGACATCCTGGCGCCGCCGGCCGCGGGAGGGCACGAAGGCATGGACCATTCGCAGCACGGTGGCATGGACCACTCGATGCACGAAGGCATGGACCACTCCAAGCACGAGGGCATGGACCATTCCAAACACCAGGGCATGGACCACTCGGGCCACGACATGCCCGAACCGGAGCCTGAGCCGGAGCCGGAGCCCGAAAAATCCGATACCGAAGCAGAAGACGAACACGCCCACCACCACGGAGCCACGCCATGAAACTCACCCGACGCAACCTGCTGATCGGCGCCGGGGCCGGCCTGGTCACCGGCACCGCCGCCCCCGCGCTGGCGCAATCGGGCGGCCATGAAGGCCACGCCATGCCCGAATCCGCGCCGCTGCCGCCGCGCCGCGACGGTGGCAAGGTGCGCACGCTCAACGGCTGGTCGCTGCCGCACCGGATGGTCGGCGGCGTGAAGGAATTCCACCTCGTCGCCGAGGAGTTCGAGCACGAATTCGCGCCGGGCTCGAAAGCCCTGTGCTGGGGCTACAACGGCGGCACGCCGGGCCCCACGATCGAAGCCGTGGAAGGCGACCGCGTGCGCATCCTGGTCACCAACCGGCTGCGCGAACCCACCACCATCCACTGGCACGGCCTGATCCTGCCCAGCGGCATGGACGGCGTCGGCGGACTGAGCCAGCCGAAGATCGGCCCGGGCGAAACCTTCGCCTACGAATTCACGCTGCAGCAGCACGGCACGCACATGTACCACCCGCACGCCGACGAGATGGTGCAGATGGCCATGGGCATGATGGGCCTGTTCATCATCCACCCGCGCGGCGGCGACCACGTGGACCGCGACTACGCGCTGCTGCTGCACAACTTCGCCCTGCACCCCGGCACCCGCCGCCCCGACCCGGCGGTGATGCAGGATTTCGACCTGTGGACCTTCAACTCCAAGGTCTTCCCCGCGATCGAACCGATGGTGGCGCGCACCGGCGAACGCGTGCGCATCCGCGTGGGCAACCTGAGCATGTGGAACCACCCGATCCACCTGCATGGCGTGCAGTTCGAGGTGACCGGTTCCGACGGCGGCCGCTGGCCGAAGTCGCAGTGGCGGCGGGAAGTGACCGAGATCGTCGGCGTCGGCCAGATGCGCGACATCGAATTCACCGCCGTGCCCGGCGACTGGGCCTTCCACTGCCACATGTCGCACCACACCATGGGGCCGATGGGCCACGACATCCCGAACACGCTGGGCGTGGACCAGTCGGGCGTGGAGGAGAAGATCCGCCGGATGCTGCCGGGCTACATGGCCATGGGCCAGGACGGCATGTCGGAGCACCAGGACCATACCGACAGTGGCCACATGAAGGGCCCGGAAAACACGCTGGCGATGATGGCCGGCAAGGGGCCGTTCGGAAACATCGAAATGGGCGGCATGTTCACCGTGGTCAAGGTGCGCGACGACCTGGCCCCGGGCGATTTCAGCGACCCGGGCTGGTACCGCAACCCGCCCGGCACCGTGGCCAGCCGCGTCAGCACCGACCCCGCGTACGGCGCGCCCGTGCGCCGCAAGACGACCTGATCCGAAGGAGTACGACCATGAAGCGTTTCCGCACCACGCTTGCCCTGCTGGCCTGCCTGCTCGCCGCGCCCGTCGCGACCGCCGCGCCGCCGAACGCCAGCCCCGTCGACAACGCCCTGCCCCTGGTCACCGTGCACAAGAGCCGCTATTGCGGCTGCTGCGTGAAGTGGGTCGAACACATGCGCGCCGAAGGCTTCGAGGTGCGCGTGGTCGAGACCGAGGACATGGGCCCGGTGAAGCAGCGCGTCGGCATCCCGCCGGCCAAGGGCTCCTGCCACACCGCCGAAGTGGAGGGCTATTTCGTCGAAGGCCACGTGCCCGCGGCCGACGTGAAGCGCCTGCTGGCCGAACGCCCGAAGGCGCGCGGCCTCACGGTGCCTGGCATGCCGGCCGGTTCGCCGGGTATGGAAACGCCGGACGGCCGCGTGCAGCCCTACACCGTCGAGCTGATCAGCCCCGACGGCAAGGCCACGCCCTACGCGCGCCACGGCGGCGCGCAGTAAGCCCGGGCAGCGGGGAGGCTCAGGCCTCCCCGGACACCGACAGCACCACGTTGCCGGCCACCTGGCCGGTTTCCACCGCGGCATGCGCGTCGGCGATGCGCTCCAGCGGCAGCCGCAGCGCGATGTTGTGGCTGAGCGCGCCCGCGCCCAGCCACTGCGAAAGCTGCCGCTCGCAGCGCTGGCGATCGTCCGGCGCGAGGTGGTAGACGATGAAGAAGGCCAGCTGCAGGTTTTTCAGGATGCCCGGCACGAACGGCACCCTTGCCTCGGGCTGGCCGCTGCCGTACACCACCGCGATGCCGCCCGTGGCCAGCATGGCAAAGTCGTGCGTGGCGTTGGCGGCGAGGTCCACTTCGATGATGCGCTGCACGCCCTCGCCGCCGGTGAGCGCCAACACGCGCGCCACCAGGTCTTCGCGGCGGTAGTCCACCACCGCGTGCGCGCCGGCTGCCAACGCCAGCGCGGCTTTTTCCGGCGAGCTGACGCTGGCGATCACCTGCGATGCGCCAGCCAGCCGCGCCATCTGCACGGCGTAATGGCCCACCGCGCCGGCGCCGCCGGCCACCAGCACGCGCTGGCCGGCCACGCCGCCGTAACCGGTGACGGCATGGCAGGCAGTGAGCGCGGGAATGCCCAGGCAGGCGCCGGCCTCGAGCGGCACGCCGTCGGGCAGGCGCACGGCCTGCGCCGAGGGCAGCACCACGTAGTCGGCGGCGGTGCCGTCAGGGCGGCCCCAGGCGGCGTTCCACAGCCAGACGCGTTGGCCGATGCGTTCGGCCGACACGCCCTCGCCCACCGCGTCGACGACGCCGGCGCCGTCGCTGTGCGGCGACACCTGCGGGAATGGCAGCGCCGATGATCGGGTGCCGGCGCGGCTTTTGGTGTCGGACGGGTTCACGCCCGACCACGCGACGCGCACGCGCACTTCGCCGGGGCCGGCCACGGGGACCGGCGCCTCGGTGAGCGTGAGCACGTCGCCGGCGGGGCCGGTGCGGGTGTAGACGACCTTGCGCATGGCTGCCTCCCGGCAGGCGTCAGAAACGGACGCGGGCCGAGAGCATGCCGCCGAGCCCCTCGGTGTCGCCAAAGGCCTGCTCGACGCGGGCACCGAGTTCGGTGCGGCCGAACCGCTTCGACACGGCCAGGCCCAGGCGGCCGTGGGTGGACGCGCCGTCGCGTTCAACCAGGACCGTATCGTCCACGATGTCCAGCCGCGCCTCGCCGTCGTCGCCGGCGTCACGGCCCAGGGCCACGTCCACCGTCCACTGGAACGGCAGCGAGCTGCGCCCGGCGTAGTTGCCCAGCGCGAGGCCGATACCGGCGGCCAGTGAACTTCCGCCGGCCAGGTCCACGCGTCCCGCATTGCCCGACAGCACCGGCAGGTCCACGTCGGTCCACTGCAGGTTCGCCGACGGCTGCAGCCACAGGCTGCCCATCGCGATGCGGCGGCCGAATTCCAGCGCCGTGCCGACCACGCGCGCGACCTGCTCGCCGTGGATGCCGACGCTGGTCCAGCGCGTGTCCAGGTCCAGCCAGTCGGCGCGCAGCAGCGCCTGGCCGTACCAGCCCTGCGCGCCGTCCCAGGCGGCGTAGGCACCCAGGTGCTGGCCGTCGAACTCGCTGCGGTCGCCGTTGCCGAAGCGCATGTCGGACCGGCCGGCGCCGCCGAGCGCGCCCACGCGCCAGGCGCCGGTGGCGTATTCCACGCCCACCTGCACGCCGTCGTGCGAACCGTCCCAGGCCACGTCGCGGCGGCCCTGCGCACTGCGTGCGCGGCCTTCCTGGTCGGTTTCACCGCCCATTACCTGCGCCCAGGCGGACAAACCGTCTTCGCCGCCGCCGCGCCGGCCCTGCGACCAGGCGTCCACGCCGGCGCGCCACAGCGCGCGGGCGCCGTCGGCGACAAAGGCCGTGCGGTAGGCGCGTTCGCCCAGTTCGCTTTCCAGCGACCACGTGCGGTCCACCGCGTCGAAATCCAGGCCCAGGTCCATGAAGCCCAGGGCGGTCTGGGCCAGCACGAACTCCCCGCCCGTCGCCGTGCCCGTGGCCCGGGCCAGCACCGGGCCGTCCAGGCCCAGGCCGCTCGCGGCCTGGAGCAGGTTCAGCTCGATGACGGTGGTGCCCGAGGCGCTGCCCACTTCCAGGGTGTCCGCGCTGCCGCCGGCCAGCAGGGAAACATCGAGCGCGACACGCGACGTGCCGCCGCCCACCAGCTCGCCGGAGAACGACATCAGGTCGCCGGTGCGGTGGTTCACCAGGCTGATGCGGCCGGCGTTCTCCAGGCGCTCCAGGCCGTCCACCCGCACCGAGGCAGCGGGCCCGGCCAGTGGCGCCAGCGCCAGCAGGCCGCGGTTGACCAGGCGGTCGGCGCCGTCGCCGAAGTCGCTGGTGCCCTCGAGGTAGATGCGGCCGTCGTTGGCCAGGACGTCTACGCCCTCGCTCAGCTGGAACGGCCCCCACAGGCGGCCCGTGGCGGCGACGCGGATGTCGGAGCCACCGCCACTGACCTGCAGCGATGGGCCTTCGCCGCCCAGCACGATGCCGGCGATGTCCACCCGGGTCCCGGTGCCCGAGTGGGCCATGATGCCGGCCAGGCTGCCGAACACGAAGGCGTTCTCATGCACGTCCACCCGGACGCCGCCCTCGATGCTTTCGCTGAGGATGGCCGGGCCGTTGAGCGCCACCACTTCGTCGAGCACCTCGATCCGCGTGTCGCCCGACCAGGTGCTGGTGGCGATGGCCGCGGTCAGGTCGCCGCCTTCGAAATGCGAGATGACGCTGCCGACCACCAGGTGCTGGTTGCCCTCGCCGGTGCCCACCACGATGCCCGATGACCCGTTGCCGAAGGCTTCGATGCGGTCCACCACGATGGACACGTCGCCGCCGGCGAAGGCGCCGACGCCGGCGCTGTATTCGCCGTAGGTGCGCACCGTGCCCAGTTGGAAGTCCACGGCGCCGCCGGTCTCGGCGCTGATGCCGGTGGACCAGTCGCCGCCGGCTTCGATGGACCCGACTTCCGCGCGGATGTTTCCGTCCAGGGAAAGCAGCTGCAGGCCGTCGGCGATGAAGCCGTTGGTCTGCACGCTGTCGGCGCGCACGTCGATGTCGGCGTAGGTGTCGACGAAGATGCCGCGGGCGACGTCGCCGAACACGCCGACGTTGCCGGCCTCGATGCTGACGTCGCCGGTGTCGCTGCCGGCGAAGATGCCGACGATCTCGCCGCCGTCCATCCAGACGTCGCCGGCGCGGATGTCGATGTCGCCGCTGAGGGTCAGCGCGCGGATGCCTTCGCTGCGGTGGCCGGCGATGGCAATGCTGCCGACGTCGACGTCGATGGCGCCGCTGTCGGAAATGGCGAACACGCCCTGGCTGTAGAGCGCGTCCTGGACGTGGATCTCGCCGACCGAGACGGCGATGTCGCCGGTGACGGTGCCGGCCACCACGCCCGCGCCGCCGGCGCCGCCGTGGAGCTCGCGCGCGGTGACCGAAACGTTTCCGGTGAAGCTTTCGGCCTGGATGGCGATGTCGGCGGCCACGCGATCGGCCACCACGCTGACGTCGCCGCCGCCGGAAAGCGCGGCGATGCCGTGCAGGCCGCCCTGGACCTGGTCGGCCACCACCGACACGCGGCCGCTGGTGGACGCGACCTCGATCGCCGGCGCCACCCCGCCGACCACCTCGGTGCCGGCTTCCGCGGTGAAACGGACCTCGCCGTCACCCATCACGGCCACCGAGCCATGCACCTGCGCGCCGCTGCCCAGCACGACCTCGAAGTCCTGGACGCCCTGGTAGTCGATGCCCTCGTAGGGTTCGGCACCCGGGGCGCAGGTTACCGTGCCGCCCGGGGCGGCGGCGCCGCATTCTTCGGCGGCCAGCGCCGAAAGCGGCTGCAGCGCGGCCAGGCCGACCAGGCCCGCGAACGCGACGCGACCGAGCGCGGCGCCGCGCCAGTAGGAGGCAATGGCCAGGGCCAGCGGCGCGCGGCGCGCCGCGATGCCGCGGGCCCGGGTCCGGTGCAGCGGATGGTTCGTTTCCAAGCGTGTTCTCCAGTAGTCGAAGGCTCCCCGAGCCTCGATCCTGGGGCTTGCCACCGTGGCAGGCTCAATAGCCAGGAAGTCACCTTCGGCGGACCACCGGAATGGCGCTGGCTGCACTCGACGACGTGTTCGCGCCATGGAGAATCGGTGCCATGAACATCGGCAAGGTTTCCAAGCTCACCGGGCTCAGCGCCCGCATGATCCGGCACTACGAAGCCCAGGGCATCCTGCATTCGCCGCGCAGGCGCGAGTCCGGCCACCGCGACTATGGCGCCGAGGAGATCCGCACCCTCCGCTTCATCCGCAATGCCCGCGACCTGGGCTTCCGCATCGCCGACATCGGCCGGTTGATCGAACTCTCGCGCCTGGGCCCCTGCGGCAGCACCGCGATCGAGGCCCTGGTGGCCGAGCGCCTGCGCGAGCTGCGCCGGCAGGAGGACGAAATCCAGGCCAACCGGCGCCGGCTGGAACATCTGCTGCAGATGCCGCCGCCCGCGACGCCCGGTTGCGCCCTGGTGGGCCTGCTGGCAGGCGAGCTGGTGCCGGCCTAGGCCTGGCAGCTCCAGGCGGTGGCCGGCCCCGCCGGCAGGGCCGCGCCCCCCACGTGCATGCCGCGCCAGCCGGCCAGGGCCAGGCAGCCCTGCCCGGCCGGCCACGACAGCGCGTCGGCTTCCCCGGGGTCGCAGGGCACCAGGTCCAGGCGCCGGAACAC
Organism: Arenimonas malthae CC-JY-1; assembly: GCF_000747075.1. GTDB lineage: Bacteria > Pseudomonadota > Gammaproteobacteria > Xanthomonadales > Xanthomonadaceae > Arenimonas > Arenimonas malthae. The sequence continues at coordinate 34,924 of NZ_AVCH01000001.1, read as the reverse complement.
CGCCCGCTGCACGCCTTCGCCGCTGCGTTTGCCCTGGGCTTCCAGCAGCGCCCAGGCTTCGCGGAAACGGCGGTCGCGGCCTGCTTCGCCATCGCCCAGCACCCAGGCGGCCGTGGCCGGGGAAAACAGCCGGCGCGCCAGGTCGGCCCAGTCGCGCCGGTCCGGCGCCAGTTCGAGGTCGACACCGATGGGGCGCTCCGCGACCGCGGCGGCCACCTGGTCGTGGCTGTGGCTGAGCGAGAGGCAGAGCCGGCGCCCGCCGGGGCCAACAAGCTCGCGGCGCTGCGCCGCGGCGACATGGAAGTGCCAGTCGGGCGGTTCGCCGCCGGCGAACGCCGCGGCCAGTTGGCGGGCCAGGACGTGCCCGGCCAGGAACTGGGCGCGGCGCGGGCCCGCGGCGATGGCGGCGAGGCGGTCGCGCTCCTCGCCACCGAGCCAGCCGGGCATCGCCGGCACCGAGGCGATCGGCAGCAGCGCCAGCAGCACGTCGTGGTCGCGGAAATCGGCAGGCATGGCGGGCATCTTCGCACCAGGCGGCGGGCAAAAAGAAAGCCCGGCCGGAGCCGGGCTTTCTGGACATCACTGATGATGGCGTCCCCACGGGGATTCGAACCCCGGTCGCTACCGTGAAAGGGTAATGTCCTAGGCCTCTAGACGATGGGGACAGCGTGCCGCTTTGATTCGGTGGTGGAGCTAATCGGGATCGAACCGATGACCTCTACAATGCCATTGTAGCGCTCTCCCAGCTGAGCTATAGCCCCACCGAAGGAAGAAGCGAAAGTTTAGACAGGCGCCAAACGTTCGTCAAGCACATGCCGCACTTTTTTTGTCGGCCGGCGTTTCGCCGGTGTCCGACAGGGTGTGGGGACCGTGCCCCTGCCCTTCAAGATAGTCGAGCCATTTGTTGAGGAAACTGTTCATGCGCAGGCGGTGGCTGACCATGGCCTGCACGCTGGGGCGCAGGCCCAGCACGTCCTGCCAGTGGCGGCCGACGTAGCAGTGCGTCACTTCGGCCTGGCGCGCGTCCCGGTACAGGCGCACGTAGGCCGAAGGATCGGGCTGGCCGGTGGCGGCGTCGAGCATGCGGTAGCTCAGGCGCAGCTCGACGGTGTAGGGGTGCTGTGCCAGCACGTCCACCTGCAGTTCCAGGCCGCCCGGCACGCTGGAAACATAGCGCCCCTCGGCCAGCGCCTGCGGCTGGAACATGCGCGTGAGGCGCTGGAAATTCTCGCCGTAAAGGCCCATCAGCCACTCGAAGCGGCTCAGGCGCGGCAGTCCGTTTTTCAGGTGCGTTGCGGGCATGGGCCGATGCTAGCACGCAGCCCGGCGCCGGCCCGCGGGGCTCAGAACATGTGCCGGTGGATGCCCAGGTTGGCCAGCACCTTGCCCGCGATTTCCTCGATCGAAGTGTGGGTCGTGCTGAGCACCGGAATGTTCTCCTGGCGGAACATGGCCTCGGCCGCCACCACTTCCGAGCGGCAAGTTTCCAGGGTGGCGTAGCGTGAATTCGGCCGGCGTTCCTGGCGGATCTGCTGCAGCCGCGCCGGGTCGATGGTCAGGCCGAACAGCTTGCGCCGGTGGGCGCGCAGGCGTTTGGGCAGTTCGCGGCCTTCCAGGTCCTCGACGGTAAGCGGGTAGTTGGCGGCCTTCACGCCGTAGTGGAGGGCCATGTACAGGCAGGTGGGCGTCTTGCCCGAGCGCGACACGCCGACCAGGATGACGTCGGCGTCGTCGTAGTGGATGTCCATGCCGTCGTCATGGGTGAGCGCGTAGTTGGTGGCGTTGATGCGCTGTTCGTAGGCGGCGAAGTCCACGAGGCCGTGGGCGTGGCCGACCCGGGGGTGGCGCACCCGGCCCAGTTCCTGCTCGAGCGGGCTGATGAAGGGGGCGAACACGTCCAGCATCAGGGCGCCGCTGCTGGCCAGCAGGGCGTTGAGCTCTTCGTCCACCACCGTGTTCACCACCACGGGGCGGCAGCCGGTGGCTTCGCCGGCGGCCCGGATCTCGGCCACGGCGGCCTCGGCCTTCTCCACGCTGTCGACGAAGGCGATGCGCCGGCTGGCGAATTCGACCCCGCTGAACTGGGTCAGCAGGCTGTGGCCGATGGTCTCGGCGGTGATGCCGGTGCCGTCGGAAACGTAGAAAATCGGCCGAACCCCTTCCATGCCCTGCCCCCGCCTGCGGCACCGGTCTCCCGGCGCACGAATCCCTAGACAATTCAAGCTTGTATGGCTTGCCCTCGGGTCGCATCATATACAGCTTGAACCCATCGCACGCGGGGCCCGCCGCTCTGGCCGCCCCCACTCCCGAGCGCACGGAGACCGCATTGAACGCCGACGTCCTTTGGCTGCACGAACTCCGCCTCTCCGACCTGGCCCAGGTCGGCGGCAAGAACTCCTCGCTCGGCGAGATGATCGGCCAGCTGGCCCACCTCGGCGTTTCGGTGCCCGGCGGCTTCGCCACCACGGCCCACGCCTTCCGTGAATTCATCGCCCACAACAACCTGCACCAGCGCATCTATGACCGCCTGGCCGCGCTGGATGTCGAGGACGTGGACGCCCTGGTCGCCGCCGGCGGCGAGATCCGCGGCTGGGTCATCGACGCCCCGCTGCAGCCGCAGCTCGACCAGGCCATCCGCGAGGCCTACCGCAAGCTCTGCGCCGAAGCCGGCGCCGCCGACCTGGCCGTGGCCGTGCGCTCCTCCGCCACCGCCGAGGACCTGCCGGACGCCAGCTTCGCCGGCCAGCAGGAGACCTTCCTCAACGTCACCGGCGAGGACGACGTCGTCCACAAGGTGAAGGAAGTCTTCGCCAGCCTCTACAATGACCGCGCCATCGCGTATCGCGTGCACCACGGCTTCAAGCACGAGGACGTGTTCCTCTCGGCCGGCGTGCAGCTGATGGTGCGCTCCGACATCGGCGCCTCGGGCGTGCTGTTCACGCTCGACACCGAATCCGGTTTCCGCGACGTGGTGTTCGTCACCTCCAGCTACGGCCTGGGCGAAATGGTCGTGCAGGGTGCGGTGAACCCGGACGAGTTCTACGTCTACAAGCCCACGCTGCAGGCCGGCAAGCCGGCCATCCTGCGCCGCACGCTGGGCAGCAAGCTGATCCGCATGGTGTATTCCGACAAGCCCGGCGAACGCGTGCGCATCGAGGACACGCCGGCCGACCTGCGCCGCGGCTTCTCGGTCACCGACGCCGACGTCGAGGAACTGTCGCGCCAGGCGCTCGTCATCGAGAAGCACTACGGCCGCCCGATGGACATCGAGTGGGCCAAGGACGGCAACACCGGCAAGCTCTACATCGTGCAGGCGCGCCCGGAAACGGTGAAGTCGCGCGCCCACGCCACCCAGATCGAGCGCTACGCCCTCGCCGCCCGCGGCGAGGTGCTCAGCGAGGGCCGCGCCATCGGCCACAAGATCGGCGCCGGCACCGCCCGCGTGGTGCGCAGCCTGGCCGAGATGAGCAAGTTCCAGCCCGGCGACGTGCTGGTGGCCGACATGACCGACCCCGACTGGGAGCCGATCATGAAGCGCGCCGCCGCCATCGTCACCAACCGCGGCGGCCGCACCTGCCACGCGGCCATCATCGCCCGCGAGCTGGGCGTGCCGGCCGTGGTGGGCACCGGCGACGCGATGCAGTCCATCCCCGACGGCGCCGAAGTCACCGTCAGCTGCGCCGAGGGCGACACCGGCTACATCTACGCCGGCCAGCTCGGCTTCGAGGTCACCACCACCGACCTCGGCAACATGCCGCCCGCGCCGCTCAAGATCATGATGAACGTCGGCAACCCGGAGCGCGCCTTCGACTTCGCGCAGCTGCCCAACCAGGGCATCGGCCTGGCGCGCCTGGAGTTCATCATCGCCCGCCAGATCGGCGTGCACCCGCGTGCCCTGATCGAATACGACAAGCAGCCGGCCGAGCTGAAGAAGCAGATCGACCAGATCACCGCCGGCTACGCCGACCCGGTGAGCTTCTACGTCGAGCGCCTGGCCGAGGGCATCGCCACCCTCACGGCGGCGTTCGCGCCGAACGCGGTCATCGTGCGCCTGTCGGACTTCAAGTCCAACGAATACGCCAACCTGGTCGGCGGCAAGGCCTACGAGCCGCACGAAGAAAACCCGATGATCGGCTTCCGCGGCGCCTCGCGCTACGTGCACCCCGACTTCCGCGACTGCTTCGCGCTGGAGTGCCGGGCCGTGCGCAAGGTGCGCGACGAGATGGGCCTGACCAACTGTTGGATCATGATCCCGTTCGTGCGCACCCTCGACGAAGGCCGCGCGGTGATCGCGGCGCTCGAGGCCAACGGCCTCAAGCGCGGCGAGAACGGCCTGAAGGTGATCATGATGTGCGAGGTGCCCTCGAACGCGCTGCTGGCCGACGAGTTCCTCGAGCTCTTCGACGGCTTCTCGATCGGTTCCAACGACCTGACCCAGCTCAGCCTGGGCCTGGACCGCGATTCCGGCATCGTCGCCCACCTGTTCGACGAGCGCGACCCGGCGGTGAAGAAGCTGCTGTCCATGGCCATCGGCGCCGCCCGCGCCAAGGGCAAGTACATCGGCATCTGCGGCCAGGGTCCGTCCGACCACCCCGACCTGGCCGAGTGGCTGATGCAGCAGGGCATCGAGTCGGTGTCGCTCAACCCCGACACCGTGATCGACACCTGGCTGCGCCTGGCCAAGCTCAAGGCCAGCTGATGGCGGCACCGGCCACGCTCGCCGAACTCACCGGCAACGCAGGCGACTTCCTCGGTCGCCTGGCTTCCTCGGAATGGCTGTGGCGCATCGGCGTGGCGCTGGCGATCGCGCTGGTGGGGATGTGGCTGGCGCGGCTGCTGGCCAAGGGCCTGGACCGCGTGATGACGCGGGTGGGCATGGACCTGATCCTGCGCGATTTCCTGCGCAACATCGCCTACGTGGTGCTGCTGGTGGTGGTGCTGGTGGCCGCGCTCGATGCGCTGGGCGTGCCCACCACCTCGCTGCTGGCGGTGCTGGGCGCCGCCGGCCTGGCCATCGGCCTGGCACTGAAGGATTCGCTGTCGAACATCGCCTCGGGCGTGATGCTGATCGTGCTGCGGCCGTTCCGCGCCGGCGACGCGGTGCAGATCGCCGGGCAGGAAGGCGTCGTCGAGCGCGTGGGCATCTTCCAGACCGTGCTGCGGGCCTACCAGAACCACGACATCACCCTGCCCAACAGCGAAGTCACCACCTCGCCCATCGTGAACTTCACCTCGCGCGGCGAGCGACGCATCGACCTGCCGGTGGGCGTGGGCTACGGCGACGACATCCGCCACGCGCGCGCGGTGCTGCTGGGCCTGGCCAAGGCGCACCCGCGGGTGCTGGCCACGCCGGAAACCGACGTGCTGGTCAGCGGCCTGGGCGAAAGCAGCGTCAACCTGGTGCTCCGCGCCTGGGTGAAGACGCCGGATTTCGTCACCGTGCGCAGCGACCTGACCGAAGCGATCCACCGCGACTTCGCCCAGGCGGGCGTGTCCATCCCCTTCCCGCAGCGCGACCTGCACGTGTACCACCACGACGCCGACGGGCGCCCGCTGGCGCAGGTGACGGCGGCGGTGGAAGACACCGACCGCGGCTGAGCGGCGTCAGGGCGCCGGCTGGCCGCCGAGCTTGCCCATGTGCTGGCGGTAGTGCGCCAGTTCCTTCACCGACTCGCGGATGTCCGACAGCGCCGTGTGCGCGCCCACCTTCCCCACCCCGGCCAGCACGTCCGGCGCCCAGCGGCGCGCCAGCTCCTTGAGCGTGGAGACGTCGAGGTTGCGGTAGTGGAAGTAGCGCTCCAGCCGCGGCATGTGCCGCACCAGGAAACGCCGGTCCTGGCAGATCGAGTTGCCGCAGATCGGCGATTTCCCGGCCGGCACCCATTCGCTGAGGAAGGCCACCGTCATCGCCTCGGCCTGGGCCATGGTCACCGTGCTGTCGAGCACGCGCTGCCACAGGCCCGAACGCGAATGCGTGCCACGGTTCCACTCGTCCATGGCCTCGAGCCGTTCCAGCGGATGCCGGATGGCGAGCTCGGGGCCTTCGGCCAGCACGTTGAGCTGGCTGTCGGTGACCAGGGTGGCGATCTCGAGCACCGAATCGGTGTCGGGGTCGAGGCCGGTCATCTCGAGGTCGATCCAGATCAGGTTCTGTTCGTGCGCGGGCATGGGGCTATGGCGGCGTGGTTGCGATGGCCGCATGATACCCCGCGCTTCCCACCACGCAGGCCCCACCATGTTCCCCGCGGACAACCTGGACCACTACCGCATCCTCTCGTCCATGCTGGCCCCCGCCCTGCTGATGGCCGCGACCGGTTCGCTGCTGATCTCGGCCAACAACCGCCTGGCGCGCGTGGTCGACCGCCTGCGTTCGCTGGTGGGCCAGCTCGACGGCAGCTCGCCCCAGCACCGCCCCGAACTCGAGCTGCAGATCAGCCGCCACCGCGTGCGCTCCAAGCACGTGCTGCGCGCCTGCGTGATGCTCTATGTGTCGCTGGGCTGCTTCGTGGGCACCAGCCTGGCGCTGGCGGTGGACGCCTTCAGCGGCTTCCGGCTGGGCCTGGCGCCGACGGTGCTGGCGGTGGCCGGCGTGCTGGGCCTGCTGCTGGCCAGCTTCTTCCTCACGCTCGAGGTGGTGCTGGCGGTGCGCAACTTCAGCGCCGAGCTGGACCTGGAAATGACCCGCCGCGGCCGGAAGGACTGAATCAGAGCCCCGGGCGGGCCCGCTTGCGGCGGAAATACTCGGTCAGGCGCGACCCCGCTTCTTCCGCCAACACGCCGCCCTCGGCCTGCAGCCGGTGGTTGTGGCGGGAATCGGTGAGCAGGTTGAAGACGCTGCCGGCGGCGCCGGTCTTGGGGTCGCTGGCGCCGTACACCACCCGTGCCAGCCGGGCGTGCACCATGGCCATCGAGCACATGGCGCAGGGCTCGAGCGTGACGTAGAGCGTGCAGCCGGTGAGCCGGTAGTTGCCCAGGGCCTGGCCGCCGCGGCGCAGGGCCACGATCTCGGCGTGGGCGGTGGGGTCGTTCTCGGTGATGTTGCGGTTCCAGCCCTCGGCGACGAGCTCGCCGCCGGGGCCGACCAGCACCGCGCCCACCGGGACCTCGCCTTCCTGTTCGGCCCGGTCGGCCAGCGCCAGCGCGTGGCGCATCCAGTCTTCGTCGCTGCGGGGTTCGCTCATTCCCACTCGATGGTCGCGGGCGGCTTGCCGCTGATGTCATAAACTACGCGAGAAATATCGCGTATCTCATTGATAATACGGCGAGAAACCGTGTCGAGGAAGTCGTAGGGCAAGTGCGCCCAGTGCGCCGTCATGAAGTCCACGGTCTCGACCGCGCGCAGCGCGATCACCCACTCGTAGGCGCGGGCGTCGCCGACCACGCCCACCGACTTCACCGGCAGGAACACCGCGAAGGCCTGCGAGGTCTTGTCGTACCAGCCGGCCTTGCGCAGCTCCTCGATGAAGATGGCGTCGGCGCGGGCCAGCAGTTCGGCATAGTCGCGCTTCACTTCGCCCAGGATGCGCACGCCGAGGCCCGGGCCGGGGAACGGATGGCGGTAGACCATCTCGCGCGGCAGGCCCAGTTCGACGCCGATGCGGCGAACCTCGTCCTTGAACAGCTCGCGCAGCGGTTCCACCAGGCCCAGCTTCATGTGCTCGGGCAGGCCGCCCACGTTGTGGTGGCTCTTGATGACGTGGGCCTTGCCGGTCTTGGAGCCGGCCGACTCGATCACGTCGGGGTAGATCGTGCCCTGGGCCAGCCACTTCACGTTGCGCAGCTTGGCCGATTCTTCCTCGAAGATCTCGACGAACAGGCGGCCGATGATCTTGCGCTTGGCCTCCGGGTCGGACACGCCGGCCAGGGCTTCGAAATAGCGGTCGGCGGCGTTGACGCGGATGACCTTCACGCCCATGTGCTCGGCGAACATCGCCATCACCTGGTCGCCTTCCTGCCAGCGCAGCAGGCCGGTGTCGACGAACACGCAGGTCAGGCGCTCGCCGATGGCCTTGTGCAGCAGGGCCGCCACCACCGAGGAGTCGACGCCGCCGGACAGGCCCAGCAGCACCTCGTCCTGGCCCACCTGGGCGCGCACGCGCTGGATCTGGTCCTCGATGATGTTGGCCGCGGTCCACAGCGTGGCGCAGCCGCAGATCTCCACCGCGAAGCGGCGCAGCATCTGCTCGCCCGACTTGGTGTGGGTCACTTCCGGGTGGAACTGCACGCCGTACCAGCGGCGGGCTTCGTCGGCCATGGCGATGATGGGCACCGACGCGGTGCGCGCCGTGACTTCGAAACCGTCGGGGATGCGGGTGACGCGGTCACCGTGGCTCATCCACACGTCCAGGCGCGGCGGGCTGCCGGCGTGGTCCTTGAGGCCGTCGAGCAGCGAGCATTCGGCCGTGACCTCGACCTCGGCGTAGCCGAACTCGCGGTGGTGGCCGCCCTCGACCAGGCCGCCGAGCTGCATGGCCATGGTCTGCATGCCGTAGCAGATGCCCAGGATCGGCACGCCGGCGTCGAACACCGCCTGCGGCGCGCGCGGCGAGCCCGCTTCGGTGGTCGATTCCGGGCCACCCGAGAGGATGATGCCCTTGGCGCCCCAGGCGGCGATCTCGGCCGGGTCGTGGTCCCAGGCCCAGATTTCGCAGTAGACGCCGAACTCGCGGATGCGGCGGGCGATCAGCTGCGTGTACTGGGCGCCGAAGTCGAGGATGAGGATCTTGTCGCCGTGGATGTCGGTCATGTGGTGGCGTCCTGGCCTCAGCCCATCCGGTAGTTGGGCGGTTCCTTGGTGATCTGCACGTCGTGGACGTGGGCTTCGCGGGTGCCGGCGTTGGTGACGCGCACGAACTTGGGCCGCGTGCGCATTTCCTCGATGGTGGCGCAGCCGACGTAGCCCATGGACGAACGCAGGCCGCCCGCCAGCTGGTGCACGATGTTGCGCAGCAGGCCGCGGTACGGCACCCGGCCCTCGATGCCCTCGGGCACCAGCTTGTCGGCGTCGGACGCGTCCTGGAAATAGCGGTCCTTGCTGCCCAGCTCCATCGCGCCCAGCGAACCCATGCCGCGGTAGCTCTTGTAGCTGCGGCCCTGGAACAGTTCGATCTCGCCCGGGCTTTCCTCGGTGCCGGCGAACAGGCCGCCGATCATGATGCAGCTGGCGCCGGCCACGAGGGCCTTGGCGATGTCGCCCGAGTAGCGGATGCCGCCGTCGGCGATCAGCGGGATGCGGCCCTTGAGCGCGTCGGCCACCATGCCCACGGCGGTGATCTGCGGCACGCCCACGCCGGCGACGATGCGGGTGGTGCAGATGGAACCGGGGCCCACGCCCACCTTCACCGCGTCCGCGCCGGCGTCCATCAGGGCCAGGGCGGCGTCGCCGGTGACGATGTTGCCGCCGATGACCTGCAGCTTCGGGTAGTTCTTCTTGACCCAGGCGACGCGGTCGAGCACGCCCTGGGAATGGCCGTGCGCGGTGTCCACCACCACCACGTCCACGCCCGCGGCCACCAGCGCCTCGATGCGCGCCTCGGTGTCGCCGCCCACGCCCACCGCGGCGCCGGCCAGCAGCTGCTCGTCGGCGTCCTTGGCGGCGTAGGGGTTGTCGCGGGCCTTCTGGATGTCCTTGACGGTGATCAGGCCGCGCAGCGCGAAGCTGTCGTCCACCACCAGCACCTTCTCGATGCGGTGCTTGTGCATCAGCTGCAGCACCTCGTCGTCGCTGGCGCCCTCGCGCACCGTGACCAGCTTTTCCTTGCGGGTCATGATGTTCTTGACGGGGTCGTCGAGCTTCTTCTCGAAGCGCATGTCGCGGCTGGTGACGATGCCCACCAGCTGGCCTCCGTCCACCACCGGCACGCCGGAGATGTTGCGGGCGCGGGTGAGCTTGATCACTTCGCCGATGGTCGTCTGCGGCGTCACGGTGAAGGGCTCGCGGATGACGCCCGCTTCGAAGTTCTTCACCTGCAGCACGTGCGCGGCCTGCTGCTGCAGCGTCATGTTCTTGTGGATGATGCCGATGCCGCCGAGCTGGGCCATGGCGATGGCCAGGCGCGCCTCGGTCACGGTGTCCATGGCGGCCGAGACGATGGGCAGGTTCAGGCGGATGCCGCGCGTGAGCTGCGTGGCGAGGCTGACGTCCTTGGGCAGGACCGCGGAATGGGCGGGAACGAGGGAGACGTCGTCGAACGTCAGTGCTTCTGCCTGGATGCGCAGCATGGAGCGGCTCCGGGGGATGGGAAGCGCGACATTATAGCCGCCCCGCCGCCCCCGCAGGGACCCGACGGCAGGACGCTGTGGGGCGGCGCGTCAGAGCAGGCCGAGGCTCAGCCCCGGCCACCAGGTCAGCAGCGCGACCGCCAGGCCCAGGATCAGGAAGAACGGCAGGCAGGCCCGCACCAGGGTGCCGATGGGCTTGTTGAACCGGTAGGCGGCGATGAACAGGTTCATGCCCACCGGCGGGGTGAAGTAGCCCAGCTGCAGGTTGGCCAGCATCACCACGCCCAGGTGCACCGGGTGGATGCCGAAACCCGCGGCCACCGGCAGCAGCAGCGGCGTCAGGATGACGATGGCCGAGAAGATGTCGAGCAGCATGCCCACGACGAGCAGGAAGAGGTTGAGCAGGCCCAGGAACACCCAGGGGCTGTCCACGTGCCCGCGCAGGGCCTCGAACAGGGTGGTCGGCACTTCCTGGTCCACCAGCCAGTTCGACAGGGCCAGGGCGGCGCCCAGGATCAGCAGGATGGCGCCCACCATGCGCATGGACTCGGCCATTACCCCGGGCAGGCTTCGGAGGCTTATTTCCCTTTTTATACCGACAGTTACGAGAAGAACATAAAGTGCCGTCACAGCCGCCGCCTCGCTCGGCGCCAGTTCGCCCGAGTAGATGCCGCCGAGCACGATCAGCGGCAGCGGCAGTTCCCAGGCGCATTCGCGCAGGGCCGTCGCCAATTCACCGGCGTCGAAGCGGTGGCGCGACTTCGGCAGGCCCTGCCCCACCCACATCGCGTGGGCCGAAAGCATCGCCACCATCAGCAGGCCCGGCAGCAGGCCGGCCAGGAAGAGGTCGGGGATCGTCACCGGCGTTTCGCCACCCACCTGCCCCGCCACGAACCCGTAGACGATCAGCGGGAGCGAGGGCGCGAACAGCAGTCCCAGGCTGCCGGCCGAGGTCACCAGGCCCAGGCTGTAGCGTTCGGAATAACCGGCCTGGCGCAGCGCCGGGTACAGCAGCGCGCCCAGTGCCACGATGGTCACGCCCGAGGCGCCGGTGAAGGCGGTGAAGAAGGCGCAGGCGACGATGGCGACGATGGCCAGGCCTCCCGGCAGCCAGCCCAGCAGCGCGTTCGACAGCCGCACCAGGCGCTTGGGCGCCGCGCTTTCGCCCAGCAGGTAGCCGGCCAGGGTGAACAGCGGGATGGCGATCAGGCCCGGCATGTCGCCCAACCGGTAGAACTCCACGGCCACGACCACCAGGTCGTAGCCGGCGAGGTGGAAGCCCAGCAGCGCCACCGCCGCGATCACGGCGAACAGCGGCATGCCCAGCGCCGCCAGGGCCAGGATGACGACGAGCCCGAGCGGCAGGCTCATGCGCCGCCCTCGCCTTCCAGCGGCGGCGGCTCGGCCAGCGCCGACACCACGAAGCGCAGCGCCATCAGCCCGAAGCCCGCCGGCAGCGCCAGCATCGGCACCCAGCTGGGCACGCCGGCGATGAAGGGCACCGGCGCCTCGCGCTCGAAACCCACCATGCCAGCGCCGAACCAGGCCAGGGCGGCGCAGATGCCCGCCGCGGACAGGTGCGCGATGGCCCAGGCGACGCGGCGCGCCGCCGGCGGCAGCACGCGCGGCAAGGCGTCGATGGCGATGTGCTTGTGGCCGCGGGTGGCGCCCAGCGCGCCCAGCAGCGCCAGCCACAGCACGCCGGCGCGGCTGAGCGGCTCGGCCCAGGCCAGTCCGCCGTCGAAGAACACCCGCAGCGCGATCTGCGCCACCGACAGCAGCAACAGCGCGCCCAGCAGGCCGGCCAGCAGCGCGTCTTCGGCGCGGTGCAGGCGCGCCAGCCAGCGGCCGGGCCCGCCCTGCGCCATCAGCGGGCCCCGGTCTGGGCCAGGGCCTGGCGCAATGCGGCCAGGATTTCCGGCGAGATCTCGCCCTTGGCCTCCATCTCGGCCGTCACCTGCTTGCCGAAACCACGCCAGCGCGCGGCTTCGGCCGGGTCGAGCGTGGTCACCACCAGGCCCTGCTTCTTCAGCGCCTCGAGCGCGGCCACGTCGTCGCGGCGCACGTTGGCGTCCATCCGCTGCGCCGCGCCGTCGAAGGCCTTCTGCACCGCCGCCTGGTCGGCCGGCGAAAGTTTCTTCCAGGCCTTGTCGTCCACCACCAGGTAACCGACCACGAAACTCAGCGGCAGATCCACCAGGCTGCGCAGCTTGCCGTGCCACTGCAGCGCGATGGCGCCGCTGGGGGTGTTGGCCACGGTGTCCACCATGCCGGTCTGCAGGCTGGTGAAGACGTCGCCGATGGGCAGCGGGATGGTGTTCACGCCGCCGATTTCGAAGGTGCGGATGGCGATGGAATCGTTGGCCGGCACCCACAGCTTCACGCCGGCCATGTCGGCCTGGCTGCGCAGCGGCTTGTTGCCCATCAGGTAGGCGAAACCCACGCCCGAGGCGCCGAGCATGTGCAGGCCGCGCTGGCCGAAACCCTTCGCCAGCATCGGGTCCACCACCGGGCGCACCTTGTCCACGTCGGCCCAGCCGGAGAACTGGAACGGCAGGCTGTACACCGTGGCGTCCGGGTAGACCATCGACAGTTCGCTCGACGTCAGCACGCCGCCCTGCAGCTGGCCCAGGCGGATCTTGCGCAGCACCACGGCGTCGTTGCCCATCACGCCGCCGGGGAAATACTTCACTTCGACCCGGCCGCCGGTGGCCTGCCTGACTTCGGCGGCGGCGGCGCGCAATTCGCGCATCCAGGCAGAGCCGTCGGGCGCGAGCGTGGCGATCTTGAGCGTCTGCGCGGCCGCGGGGGCGGCCAGGCACAGGGCGAGAAGCAGCAACAGGGTCCGGCGCAGCATGGGGGGCCTCGGGGGCGGTCAGAAGTAGTCGCGTCCGCTGGCCTGCAGCGCTTGCGCACGCTGCTGGGCCAGCACGTTCATCAGGGTGAAACCGGGCTGGCGTGGCTCGGCCGCCAGCACTTCGGCCAGGAGCCGGTCGTGCAGCGCCTGGTCGAACACCAGCCGGGCGTAGTACTCGGCCATCAGGGTCTTGGCGTAGAGGTTGCGGCCGCCGCTGAGGGCGATGGCCGCCTCGAAGTGTTCGCGGCCGAGCTCGGGCTTTCCGCCGATGGACTCGGGCCGCAGCGAATTGAGCACGCCCAGGTAGACGCGGGCCATGCCGCGGTCGTGCGCCGGGTCGATGGCGACCACGCGTTCGAGCAGGGCCTGGACCTTGGGCAGTTCGGCGATGGCGGCCCAGTCCTCGCTGTTGGCCTGCAGGTGGCCGGCCCAGGCGGCGCCGAGGCCATAGAGCGTATCCACGCGCTTCGCCGGGGCGGCGGCAACGGCCTCGAGGAAGGGCTCGACCGGGCCCTCGATGGCGGCGCACAGGCGCGGGTCCTGCAGGCAGGTGCCGCGGCGCGCGTAGTCCATGGCCTTGGCGGCGAGGCGGCGCGCCCGCGCCTGGTCGCCTTCGGTGAAGTTGCCGGCATATGCGCCGTTGAGCTGGGCGGCGGCGAACAGCAGCGGCGCGTTGGCGGCCTTGCCGGGAGTCTGCCCGGCGACCAGGCCGTCGAGCAGCAGCAGGTAGGCCGGCAGGCCGTCGCGCACCGTGGCCGGGTCGTCGCTGGCCATCACCGCGGCGCCGAGGTTGCTGGCAAGGCGGTCGCTGGCCTTGCCCATCACCGCCGCGCAGCCACCCGCGGCCAGGGCCACCAGGCCGGCCAGCAGCAGTCGAACCAGGGCGGGATGGAGCATTCGCATGGCGTCAGGCTCCAGTGTGGCCGGTCAAGATGACGCCAATGCGGCGTCGAAGGCTTCGGCGGCTTCCAGCGTGTTCTGCATCAGCGTGGCGACGGTCATCGGGCCCACGCCGCCCGGCACCGGCGTGATCCAGGAGGCGCGCTCGAAGGCCGCGTCGAAGCCGACGTCGCCGACCAGGCGGCCGTCCTCGAGCCGGTTGATGCCGACGTCGATCACCACCGCGCCCGGCTTCACCCATTCGCCCGGCACCAGGCCGGGGCGGCCCACCGCCACCACCAGGATGTCCGCCTCGCCCACGTGCCGCTGCAGCACCTCGCGCGGGGTGAACTTGTGGCAGCAGGTGGTGGTGCAGCCGGCGATCAGCAGTTCCAGCGCCATCGGCCGGCCGACGTGGTTGCTCACGCCCACCACGGTGGCGCTCTGGCCGCGCACGGGGCGGTCGGTGTAGGCCAGCAGCGTGGTGATGCCGCGCGGCGTGCACGGGCGCAGGCCGAACTGGCGCAGCGCCAGGTGGCCGACGTTTTCCGGGTGGAAACCGTCCACGTCCTTGCGCGGGTCGATGCGGTGGATCAGGTGGCTGCCATCGCGGCCGCCGGGCAGCGGCAGCTGCACCAGGATGCCGTGGATGGTCGGGTCGGCGTTGAGCCGGTCGATCAGCGCGGTGAGTTCGGCGTCGGAGGTGCCGGCCGGCAGGTCGTAGTCGACCGCGCGGATGCCGACCTTCTTGGCGGCACGGCGCTTGTTGCGCACGTAGACGGCCGAGGCCGGGTCCTCGCCCACCAGCACCACCGCCAGGCCGGGGGCCGGCTTGCCCGCGGCCTGGCGCGCCTTCACGCGCTGCGCGAGGTCGTCCAGGAGCTTGTCGGCAATGCCCTTGCCGTCGAGGATGCGGGCGGTCATGGCAGGATTATCCCCGAACCTCCCTGCAGACCGCCACATGACCGACACCACCGCCCTCGAAGCCGCCGCCTTCCGCCGCCTGCTCGCGCACCTGCGCGAACGCAGCGACGTGCAGAATATCGACCTGATGATCCAGGCCGGCTTCTGCCGCAACTGCCTTTCGAACTGGCTGCAGGAGGCCGCCGAAGCCGCCGGCACGCCCATGGACAAGGAAGCGGCGCGCGAACACGTCTACGGCATGCCCTTCGCCGAATGGAAGGCGCGCTACCAGCGCGAGGCGACGCCGGAGCAGCTGGCCGCCTTCGAGGCCGCCCAGCGCCGCCACGGCTGAACCGCCCGGGCGCACGCAAAAAAAACGCCCCGGCCAGGCCGGGGCGTGCAATTCCCACTGACGGGAAGGAGAGACGGTGGCTCAGGCGCGCTTGCGGGCGCGCTTGGCAGCCGGGCGCGCCGGGCGGCGCGGGCTGCGCTTGGGCTTGAGGAAGCGGGCTTCGAACTCGGCCTCGGCCTGGGCGGCGAAGCCGGCGGCCTGCTTGCGCAGCTTGGCGACCTTGCGGCCGGCTTCGAGGGCCGCGGCGTCGGCGCGTGCGCGAAGGGCCTCGGCATTGGCGGCGGCGGCGGCGATCTGCTTGATTGCCTGCTTGCGGGCGAGCGACGCGGCACCCAGGCCGGCAAGCAGCACGGCGCGCGGCGAAAGGACGACGGGAGCGGGACGACGACGGCGCGGGGAAGTCTGTCGGGTCATGGCGAACCTCGTGGCGGGGCCAGGGCGGCCCGTTTCGCCCCCGAGTCTCGGCGCCCCGCCCCGAGTTTTCACACTAGAGCCGGCGCCGGCTTGCGGGGCGCGGAAGGTCGGGCGATGCTGCCCGCATCCCCGCGATGGAGTGCTCCTGCATGGCCGCCAAGAAATCCGCCTGGGCGAAGTCCCCGCACGACGCCAAGGCCTTCGACTACGCCGGCGACAAGCTCAAGAAGGCCTGGCCCGGCCTGCACGCCGGCGACGCCGAACCCTTCCCCGACGACAAGCGCGCCGCCGCGCTGATCAAGGCCGCCGGCAAGGCCGCGCCCAAGGGCATGGACGCCGCGGAGCTGGCCGAAGCGCTGCAGGACGCCTGGCGCGCCTTCCACCGCGGTGACTTCCAGCAGGCTTTCGAGGCCGGCAGCGCGCTGGGCCCGGTGGGCGCGTCGGTGGCCTGCAAGGCCATCGCCATCCACGCCACCCACCTGGTGGACGACGAGGACGAGCAGCTCAGTCGCTACGAGCAGGCCGGCAAGCTGGCCGAAGCCGCCATCGCCGCCCTGCCCGGCGAAGCCAACAGCCACTACCGCTATGCCCACGCCATGGGCCGCTACAGCCAGGGCATCTCGATCGCCAAGGCGCTCAAGCTGGGCCTGGCCACCAAGGTGCGCAAGGCGCTGGAAAAAACCCTGGAGCTCGCGCCGAAGCACGCCGAGGCGCACACGGCGCTGGGCCTGTACCACGCCGAGATCATCGACAAGGTCGGCACGCTCGTCGGCGGCCTGACCTACGGCGCCAAGGCCGCGGAGGCCGAGAAGCACCTGGCCACCGCGCTCAAGCTCACGCCCGACTCGCCGATCGCGCACGTCGAGCACGCCAACCTGCTGTTGCTGCTGCACGGCGAGAAGAAGGAAGACCAGGCCGCGAACGCCTTCGAGAAGGCCGGCAAGCTCAAGCCCCGGGACGCCATGGAGGCCCTGGACGCCGAGTTCGCCCGTGCCCAGCTCGAATAAGCTGCAGGGGCTGGACGAGGCCGAAGCCGCCCGCCGCCTGGCCCGCTTCGGCCGCAACGAACTGCCGCCGCCGCTGCGCCGCGGCCTGGGGCGCATCGCCGCGCAGGTGATGACCGAGCCCATGTTCCTGCTGCTGGCGCTGGCCGCCGGCGCCTACCTGGTGCTGGGCGAGCCGGCCGAAGGCAGCCTGCTGGCCGGATTCGCGGTCATCACCATCGGCCTGGTGGTGGTGCAGGAACGACGCAGCGAACGGGCGCTCGAGGCGCTGCGCGCGCTGGGCGCGCCCATGGCGGTCGTGCTGCGCGAAGGCGCGGTGCGCCGCGTTCCCGCCGGCGAGGTGGTGCCCGGCGACATCATCGTGCTTGAGGAAGGCAGCCGCGTGCCGGCCGACGGCCCGCTGCTGTCGGCGCAGTCGCTGCGGGTGGACGAGTCCCTGCTCACCGGCGAAAGCGTGCCCGTGGACAAGCAGCCGGGCGCCGCCGGCGACGAAGGCGAAGTGGCCGCCGGGACGCTCGTGGTTTCCGGCACCGGGCTGGCCGAGGTGTCGCGCACCGGCGCCGCCACGCGAACCGGCCAGATCGGCCAGGCCCTGGGCAGCATCGGCATCGAATCCACCCGCCTCCAGCGCGACACCGTCCGGCTGGTGCGGATGTTCGGGCTGCTGGCGCTGGCGGTGAGCCTGTCGCTGCTGCTCTTCCACGGCCTGGTCCGCGGCGAATGGGTGCAGGGCCTGCTGTCGTCGATCGCGCTGGCCATGGCCATGCTGCCCGAGGAGTTCCCGCTGGCGCTGGCCGTGTTCTTCGCGCTGGGCGCCTGGCGCCTGGCGCGGGTGGGCGTGCTGGTGCGGCGCGCGGCGGTGGTGGAAATGCTGGGCGCGGCCACGGTGTTGTGCGTGGACAAGACCGGCACCCTCACCGAAAACCGCATGCGCGTGGCCTGGCTGGACGACGGCCGGCAGGCCAGCCGGCTTGGATCCGCCACCGCGCTTTCGCCCGGGCAGCAGGCGCTGCTGCGCACCGCCGTGCTGGCCAGCCGCACGCATTCGATGGACCCGATGGACCGCGCCCTGCAGGCGATGGAAGGACACGGCGCCGCGCCGGCCGAAACCGCGCACCTGCCGCTCACCGCCGAACTGCCCGCCATGAGCGTGGCGCACGCAGGCGAGGCCGGGCTACTGCGCATCGCCACCAAGGGCGCGCCGGAGGCGGTGGCGCGGCTGTGCGGCCTGTCCGCCGCGGAGCTCGAGGCGGTGCATGTGCGCGCCTCCGACGCCGCGGCCCGCGGCCTGCGCGTACTCGGCGTGGCCGAGGCCGAGGTGCAGGGTCCCCTGCCCGCCAGCCAGCGCGACCTGCCGTTGCGCTGGCTCGGCCTGGTCGGCTTCGAAGACCCGCTGCGCGCCAGCGTGCCCGCCGCCGTGGCCGAAGCCCGCGAAGCCGGCCTCAGGGTGGTGATGCTCACCGGTGACTTCGCGCCCACGGCGCGCGCCATCGCCCGCCAGGCCGGCCTGGACGCCCCCGACGACGTACTGCTGGGCGACCAGCTGGCCGCGCTCGACGACGCCGCCTTCGCCCGCGCCGCCGCGGCCACCGGCGTCTTCGCCCGCGTGCGGCCCGAACAGAAGCTGCGCCTGGTCGAAGCGCTCAAGGCCCGCGGCGAGGTGGTGGCCATGACCGGCGACGGCGTCAACGACGCGCCGGCGCTCAAATCCGCGCACATCGGCATCGCCATGGGCAAGCGCGGCACCGACGTGGCCCGCGAGGCGGCGCCGCTGGTGCTGGTGGAGGAAGACTTCGGGCTCATCGTGGCCGCCGTGCGCCAGGGCCGGCGCATCTTCGACAACCTGCGCAAGGTGATGCTCTACATCGTGGCCATCCACGTGCCCATCGCCGGCCTGGCGGTGCTGCCGCTGCTGCTGGGTTTCCCGCCGCTGCTGCTGCCGGCGCACGTGGTGCTGATCGAGATGGTGATCGACCCGATGTGCTCGGTCACCTTCGAAAGCCAGCCCGACGAACCCGACCTGATGCAGCAGCCGCCGCGCCCGCTGGGCGAATCGCTGGTGGGCGGCCTGCAGCTCCTCCTGGCCTCGGGCCTGGGCGCGGTGCTGCTGCTGGCCTGCCTGGGCAGTTACCTGCTGGCCCAGGCCGACGGCCTGCCGCAGGACGTGGTGCGCACGCTGGCGATGCTTTCGCTGACGGCGGGCAACCTGGCGCTGGTGGCCAGCCTGTCGCACCGCCGCGGCGCCTGGGTCCGCGGCAATGGCCGGGCCTACGTCGCCATCGCCGCGGGCTCGGCCCTGGTGCTGGCGGCCTGCATCTTCGTGCCGGCGCTGCGCGGGCTGTTCGATTTCGGCCTGCCGGCCCCGGGCGACGCCCTGCGGGCCCTGGCCCTGGGCCTGGCCGGCGGCCTGGCGCTGGAACTGTTCAAGCCGCTGGCGCGGGTGCAGCGCGTGCTCGGCCGCCACGTGCGGGCCGCCTGAGCCCGGAAAACAAAAAGGCCCGGCAGTGCCGGGCCTTTTCGGGACTTGGTGGGCGGTACAGGATTTGAACCTGTGACCCCTGCCGTGTGAAAGCAGTGCTCTACCGCTGAGCTAACCGCCCCAAGGAGCCGCGAATCTTACGCGGGCGGCCGGAAACGGTCAACACGCCGGCCTAGCGCAGCTTGGTGGCCAGCATGGCGGCGGCTTCGGACGGGGGCGCGAAACTGTCGGGCCGGGCCTTGTCCCAGAACACCTGGAACACCGGGTGCTCGGCCGGCACCCCTTCCAGCAGCCGGCCCTGGGCCACGAAGCGGTGCAGCGTGGCCAGCGAACGCACCTCGGTGGACGAGACCCGGCGCACGATGTGCTCCGGCCCCAGCTGCGAGGGATGGGTCAGGCCGGCGGCCGCCAGCAGTTCCTTCAGCGCCACCAGGGTGTTGCGGTGGAAGTTGTACACGCGCGTGGCCTTGTCGGCCGGGTCCAGCGCCGCCTGGCGGTGGCGGTCCTGGGTGGCGATGCCGGTGGGGCAGCGGTCGGTGTGGCAGCTCTGCGACTGGATGCAGCCCAGCGCGAACATGAAACCCCGCGCCGCGTTGCACCAGTCGGCGCCCAGCGCCAGCGTGCGGGCGATGTCGAAGGCGGTGACCACCTTGCCGGCCGCCGCCACCCGCACGCGGCTGCGCAGGTCCAGCCCCACCAGGGTGTTGTGCACCAGCATCAGCGCCTCGCGCATCGGCGCGCCCACGTGGTCGGTGAACTCCAGCGGCGCGGCGCCGGTGCCGCCCTCGCCGCCGTCCACCACGATGAAGTCGGGCGTGATGCCGGTTTCGCGCATGGCCTTGGCGATGGCGAACCATTCCCAGGGATGCCCCACCGCCAGCTTGAAGCCGGTGGGCTTGCCACCCGAGAGCGTGCGCAGGCGATCGACGAATTCGAGCAGGCCGATGGGCGTGGAGAACGCCGAATGCGCCGCCGGCGAGTGGCATTCCACGCCCTGCGGCACGCCGCGTGCCTCGGCGATCTCGGCGCTCACCTTGGCCGCCGGCAGGATGCCGCCCTGCCCGGGCTTGGCGCCCTGGCTGAGCTTGAGCTCGATCATCTTCACCTGCGGGTCGACGGCGTTGTCGCGGAAGCGGGCTTCGTCGAAACCGCCGTCCGGGTCGCGGCAGCCGAAATAACCCGAGCCGATCTCCCACACCAGGTCGCCGCCGTGTTCGCGGTGGTAGCGCGAGATCGAGCCCTCGCCGGTGTCGTGGTAGAAGCCGCCGCGCTTCGCGCCGGCGTTGAGCGCGCGGATGGCGTTGGCCGAGAGCGAACCGAAGCTCATGGCCGAGATGTTGAAGACGCTGGCCTCGTAGGGCTGCGCCCTGCCCTCGCCGACCGCGATGCGGAAGTCGTGCGATTCGATGCGCGCCGGCCGCATCGAATGGTTGATCCATTCGTAGTCGTCGCCATACACGTCGCGCTGGGTGCCGAACGGGCGCTTGTCGAGCACGTCCTTGGCGCGCTGGTAGACGATGGCGCGCTGCTGGCGCGAGAACGGCCGCTCGTCGGTGTCCGTCTCGATGAAGTACTGGCGGATCTCGGGGCCGATCGATTCCAGCCCGTAGCGGAAATGCGCCGTGAGCGGGAAGTTGCGCCGCAGCGCCTGCTTGGTTTGCAGCAGGTCCCACAGGCCCACCAGCGACAGCGTCCCGAACACCCCCAGGCCCCAGCCGGCGAGCGGCGTGTACACCAGGGCCACGCCGCTGGCCACGGCCAGCAGCAGGCAGGCGGCGAAGGGCCAGTAGCGCGAAGGCAGCATGGGCGTCTCCTCAGGTGGTGCCCGGGGCGGGAGTCGAACCCGCATGGCCTTGCGGCCGGAGGATTTTAAGTCCCATGCGTCTACCAGTTTCGCCACCCGGGCCTCCGGCGATGTTGCCGCAAGCGTGCGGTGGCCGCCAGCGCGGAATGCCGCGGTGTCCGCGCAAATCCGTGGCCAAAAAAAAGCCCCGCCGAGACGGGGCTTCAAGATTTGGAGGCCGAGGTCGGAATTGAACCGGCGTACGCGGATTTGCAGTCCGCTGCATAACCACTCTGCCACCCGGCCGGGTGTCTAACATGGGCGAGCAGCTTAGCGCGGCTGGCCCGGAAAAAACAAAACCCCGACGGGCGGGGTTTTGTGTCGAACTGGAGCGGGAAACGAGACTCGAACTCGCGACCCCGACCTTGGCAAGGTCGTGCTCTACCAACTGAGCTATTCCCGCGGAACAGACGCACATTTTGGGGATTCCCCCGGCGGCTGTCAACACCCTTTTTCGAATTCAGCCCTTCTTGCGCATGGTCGGCCAGGCCGCCCGCAGGTAATCCCAGCCCGACCACAGGGTCAGGGCCGCGGCGATGGCCAGCAGCCATTCGCCCAGCTTGAACACCGGCAGCAGCCACAGGTCTTCCTGGAACAGCAGGCAACTGATGGCGGTCATCTGCACGATGGTCTTGAGCTTGCCCAGGCCGGCCACCTTCACCAGGCCGTGCGCGCCCATCTGCGCCATCCACTCGCGCAGGGCCGAAATGGTGATCTCGCGGCCGATGATCACCGCGCTCAGCAGCGCCATCCACGGCGTGTCGTGGCGCTCCACCACCAGCAGCAGCGCGAAGGCCACCGTGAGCTTGTCGGCCACCGGGTCGAGGAAGGCGCCGAAGGCGGAATACATGCCATAGCGCCGGGCGATCCAGCCATCCAGCCAGTCCGTCACCGCGCCCAGGATGAACACCGCCGCCGCGGCGATGTTGGTCCAGCCGTAAGGCAGGTAGAAGACGATGACCATCACTGGGATCAGGATGATCCGGAAGATGGTGAGCATGGTGGGGATGGTCAGGGTCATCGGGCGTCCGGGGGCGGGCTCAGGGCGATTGTGGCTCAAGTCCGTGCAGCGCGGCGTAGATGCGCTGCGCCAGCGCGGCGTTGACGCCCTCGACCCGGGCGATTTCCTCCACGCCCGCGGCCTTCAGCCCCACCAGGCCGCCGAAGTGCTTGAGCAGGCTGGCGCGCCGGCGCGGGCCGATGCCCGGGATGTCCTCGAGGCGGCTGGTTTCGCGCGCCTTCTGGCGCTTGCCGCGGTGGCCGGTGATGGCGAAGCGGTGGGCCTCGTCGCGCACCTGCTGCACCAGCTGCAGACCGGGCGAGGCGGCACCGGGGCGCAGTTCGCGGCCGTCGGGCAACACCAGCGCCTCGTGCCCGGCGCGGCGGGCCTCGCCCTTGGCCACGCCCACCATGGCCACGCCCCGTACCCCCAGTTCGTCGAGCACCGCACGCGCCTGGGCCAGCTGGCCGGCGCCGCCGTCGATCAGCAGCAGGTCGGGCAGCACGCCCTCCTCCACTCCGCGCCTGAAGCGTCGCTCCAGCGCCTGGTGCATGGCGGCGTAGTCGTCGCCCGGTTCGATGCCGCTGATGTTGAAGCGCCGGTACTGGCCGCGCACCGGGCCTTCGGCGTCGAACACCACGCACGACGCCACGGTGGCCTCGCCCATGGTGTGGCTGATGTCGAAACACTCGATGCGCTTGGGCGGCTCCGGCAGCTCCAGCAGCTCCTGCAGCGACAGCAGGCGGGCGCGCTGGCTGGCGCTGCTGCCGATCTCGGTGGCCAGGGCCAGGGCGGCGTTCTGGCGGGCGATGTCGAGGTAACGCGCGCGTTCGCCGCGCACCGAGGCCTTGAGCTCCACCTTGCGCCCGGCCTGGCCGGTGAACACGTCCTGCAGCAGGTCCTGGTCGGGGATGGCGTGGCTGAGCACGATCTCGCGCGGCGGCCGCTGCTCGAGGTAATGCTGGGCCACGAAGGCCCCCAGCACTTCCTCCGGCGACTCCACCCCGTTGGCCTTGGGGAAATAGCTGCGCGTGCCCTGGTTGAAGCCGTTGCGGAAGGCCATCAGCAGCACGCAGGCCAAACCCTGGTCCACCACGCAGGCTAGCACGTCCATCTCCACCTGCTCGCCCTCCACGTACTGGCGGGCCTGGATGCGGCGGATGGCGGCGATCTGGTCGCGCAGCTGGGCCGCCTGCTCGAACTCCAACCGCGCGCTGGCCGCTTCCATGGCCTTGCCCAGCTCGTCCACCAGTTCGGTGCTGCGGCCCTCCAGGAACAGCACCGCGCGGCGCACCGTGGCGTCGTACTCGCGGGTGGGCACCAGCCCCACGCAAGGCGCGGTGCAGCGGCCGATCTGGTGCTGCAGGCAGGGCCGGCTGCGGTTGCGGAACACGCTGTCCTCGCAGCTGCGCAGCTTGAAGAGCTTGAACATCAGGTCCAGCGTCTCGCGCACCGCGCCCGAGCTGGGGTAAGGCCCGAAGTAGCGCCCCGGCAGCGAACGCGGGCCGCGGTGGTAGGCCAGGCGCGGCCAGGTTTCGTCGGTGAGCAGGATCTGCGGGTAACTCTTGTCGTCGCGCAGCAGCACGTTGTAGCGCGGCCGCAGCGACTTGATCAGCTGGTTCTCCAGGATCAGCGCCTCGCTTTCGGTGCGCGTCACCGTGACCTCGATGTTGGCGATCTGCGCCACCATCAGGGCGATGCGCCGCGAGGGCTGTTCCTTGAGGAAATAGCTGGCCACGCGCTTCTTCAGCGAGGCCGCCTTGCCCACGTAGAGCACGCTGCCGTCGGCGCCCAGCATGCGGTACACGCCCGGCGCGGGCGTCAGCTTGCGGACGAAGGCCTTGCCGTCGAAGCCGGCGGCTCCACCTGCGGGCTCGGTCATTCGCCGATCGGCAGGCGGGCCAGCTTGCCGTTGCCCAGGTCGTAGCGCAGCACTTCGTGCGCGCCGGTGTTGGCGATCCACAGCGAACCCGGGCCGGTGGCCAGCGCGGCCGGCTGTTCCAGGGCGTGCGACAGCGGGTGCGTGGCCACGTCGCCGCCGCCGAGGCGCAGCCGGCGCAGGCTGCCGTTGTAGCTGTCGGCGATCCACAGCACCGGGCTGGACGGGTCGAGCGCGATGGCCTGCGGGAACTGCAGGCGGGCCTCGCGGCGCTGCCCGTCCTCGTCGCCGAACTCGTAGAGTCCCTGCCCCACCAGCGTCTGCACCTGCCCCTGGGCCACCTGCAGGCTGCGGATGGCGGAGCTGGCGGCGTCGGCGATGTAGAGCGTCTGCTGCACCTGGGCCAGGCCGGCCGGGTGCGCGAACATGGCGCTGGCGGCCGGGCCGTCGGCGATGCCCAGTTCGCCCGAACCGGCCACGCGGCGAAGCTTCGCCCCGCCCAGCTCGTAGTCCCAGATCTGGTTGGTGCCGGCCATGGCGATGTAGATGCGGTCGAGCGTGCCGACCACGTCCCAGGGCTGGTTGAGTGGCAGCTCCGCGGCCTTGCCGCTGCCCTCGCGCACGGGACCGGCGCGGCCGTTGCCGAGCAGGGTTTCGACCACGCCGTCGAGCAGGCGGATGCGGCGCAGCGCGTGGTTGCCGGTGTCGGCCACGTACAGCGATTCGCGCACCAGGCACAGGCCGCGCGGCAGGCGGAAGGCGGCGTCTTCCGGCGCGCCGTCCACCAGGTCGCCGTGGCCGGTGCCGAACTCGCGCAGCACGCGGCCCGAATGGGTGCATTCGAGGATGCGGTGGTGGCCGGTGTCGGCCACGTACAGGTGGTTTTCGCCCACGGCCAGGCCGGACGGGAAAGCCAGCGGCAGGCGCGGTTCGGCGCCGGTGCGGCGGGCCGGTTCGCCCGGCATCACGGCGCCGCCGACTTCGTCGATCAGGCCCTGCACGGCGACGTCGATGGCGCCGGACTGGTCGTCGCCGGTGAACACCTGGCGCAGCCGCCCGCGGGTGTCGATCAGCGCCACCGAGGGCCAGCCCTGGATGCCGTAGTGCTGCCAGGTGGTCCAGCCGCGGTCGTTGGCGACCGGGAACGGCAGGCCCAGGCGGTTGACCGCCTTGAGCACCAGCCGGCCGTCGAGTTCCGAGTCGAACTTCGGCTGGTGGATGCCCAGCAGCGACAGCCCCACCGGGAAGCGCGCCTGCAGCCGCACCAGGTCTTCCAGCAGCGTGTGGCAGTAGGCCGAGGCCGCGTTCCAGAACACCAGGGCCAGCACGCGGCCGCGCTGCGCCTCGATGCGCTGCGGCGTGGCGTTGAGCCACTGCAGGCTGGGCTGCAGTTCGGGGGCGGCGACCAGGGCTGGATTCATGCGGGGGCTGTCCGGGGGAACGAAGGCATTATGCCTCCCTGGCCAAACGCCGCAGCAAGCCGTCGGCGGCCTCGCGGGCCAGCGCGCAGACGTGGTCGAAATCGCGGGTGTCGCCGTAATACGGGTCCGGCACTTCGCCGTTGCGCCTTACCCCGCTCCAGTCCAGCACCAGGGCGATGCGGCCCTTGGCCGCCGTGGGCGCCAGCGACTTCACCGCCGCCAGGTTGTCGCGGTCGGCGCACAGCACCAGGTCGAAGCGCTGGAAATCGGCGAACTGCAGCTGCCGGGCGCGCTGGCCGCTGATGTCCACGCCGGCGCGCAGGGCGGCGGCGATGGCGCGCGGGTCGGGCGGCTGCCCGGCATGCCAGCCGCCGGTGCCGGCGGAATCCACCGAATACGCCACCGGTGATTGCGCGCGCAGGTGCGCCGCCCAGCCTTCCAGCAGGGGCGAACGGCAGATGTTGCCCATGCATACAAACAAGATATTCAAATAGTTACGTCACATTATTAAAGTTTATTGTCAGCCCGGAAACGGGCATCCGCCCGCGCCAGGTCGGCTTCGGTGTCCACGCCGGGCGGGAACGGCACCGGCGTCAGGCCCACGGCGATGCGGTGGCCGGCTTCGAGCACGCGCAGCTGCTCCAGCGCCTCCAGGGTTTCCAGCTCGCCGGGCGGCAGCCGGGTGAATTCGCGCAGGAAGCCGGCGCGGTAGGCGTAGATGCCGATGTGGCGCAGCACCGGACCCGGCCCCAGCGTGGTGCGGTCGCGGGCAAAGCGGTCGCGCTGCCACGGGATCGGCGCGCGGCTGAAGTACAGCGCGTGCCCGGCGCGGTCGCGCACCAGCTTGACGGCGTTGGGGTCGAACAGGGTGTCGGCGTCTTCTATGGGCGCGGCCAGGGTGGCCATGCCCGCCGTGCCCGAAGCGAGTACTTCGGCCACGGCGCGGATGCCTTCGGGCGGGGCGAAGGGTTCGTCGCCCTGCAGGTTCACCACGATGGTGTCGTCGGCCCAGCCAAGCTGGTCGGCGCATTCGGCCAGCCGGTCGGTGCCGGAGGCGTGGTCGGCGCGGGTCATGCACACGGTCAGGGCTTCGTCGCGCAGTGCCCCGGCGATGCGGGCGTCGTCGGTGGCCACCACCACCCCGCGGGCGCCGGCGGCCAGGGCGCGGCGCGCCACGTGCACCACCATCGGCGTGCCGGCGATCAGGCGCAGCGGCTTGCCCGGCAGGCGCGAGGCGCCGTAGCGCGCGGGGATGGCGACGATGAAATCGGTCTCAGGCATTCACGGGGCTCCAGTCGGCCAGGCGCTCGGCGATCGCATCGAGCAGGCCGGCGGGCAGTTCCGCCGACACCGGTACGAACCAGGCATTGGCCAGGGAAAAATCGACGCACTTCACCGCGTCCTTCTCGGTCATCAGCAGCGGCAGCGGCGGGCTGAAGCGCAGGTCGGCGGCGAGGAAGGCGTGGTGGTCGGGAAAAGGGTGTTCGTGCACCTGCAGGCCGGCTTCGCGCAGCGAGGCGAAGAAGCGCCCCGGGTTGCCGATGCCGGCCAGCGCATGCACCGGCCCCGGCGCGAACAGGGCCAGCGGGCGCGAGGCGCCCCCGTCCAGCGGCTCGGCCTCGCCCAGGCGCAGGCGCATGGGCCAGTCGCCCTCGCCCGCCGTGCCGCCGTTGACCACGCGGAAATCCACGCGCCGGCCCGGCAGCTCGCGCAGCGGGCCGGCCGGCAGCAGGAGGCCGTTGCCGTGGCGGCGCTGGCCGTCCACCACTTCGATTTCGATGTCGCGGCCCAGGCGCACATGCTGCAGGCCATCGTCGGCGATCACCAGGTTGCAGCCCTCGGCGACCAGGCGGCGCGCACCGGCCACGCGGTCGCTGTCCACGAACACCGGCAGGCCGGTGCGGCGGGCGATCAGCAGCGGTTCGTCGCCGCAGACTTCCGGCGGCAGGTGCGGGGTGACGCGCACGGGTTCCTGCGAACGGCGGCCGTAGCCGCGGCTGACGATGCCGGGCCGCCAGCCTCGTTCCGCCAGCGCCCGCGCCAGGGCGATGGTGAGCGGGGTCTTGCCGCTGCCGCCGGCCACCAGGTTGCCCACCACCAGCACCGGCACCCGCAGCCGGTGCACGCGGCGCAGCCCGCGCCGGTAGAGCGCGGCGCGCACCGCCAGCAGCCCGCGGTAAACGAGCGACAGCAGGCGCAGCCCGGGGCCCGGCGCCACGCCGCCGTACCAGCGCCGCAGCAGCCAGTGCTCCAGCGCGGCTTTCACCCGGCCTCCGTCTCGCGGAACTGCATGCGGTGCAGGTGGGCGTAAAGCCCACCCCGCGCCAGCAGCTGGGCATGCGTGCCCTGCTCCACCAGCTTGCCGCCGTCGAGCACCAGCACCTGGTCGGCGTGTTCCACCGTGGACAGGCGGTGCGCGATGACCAGCGTGGTGCGGTCGGGGATCAGGCGGTTGAGCGCGTCCTGCACCAGGCGTTCGGATTCGGTGTCGAGCGCGGCCGTGGCCTCGTCCAGGATCAGGATGGGCGCGTCCTTGAGGATGGCGCGGGCGATGGCCAGGCGCTGGCGCTGGCCGCCCGAGAGCAGGCCGCCGTTTTCGCCGATGTGAGCCTGCAAGCCGCCCGGCAGGCGTTCGATGAACTCGAGCGCATTGGCATCGCGGGCGGCCGCGCGGATGCGCTCGGGCTCGGTGCCGGCGGCGGCGCCGTAGGCGATGTTGGCCTCGATGGTGTCGTCGAACAGCATCACGCGCTGGCCAACCATGGCGATCTGCCGGCGCAGGTCGGCCAGGCGGTAATCGCCCACCGGGTGGCCGTCCACCCGCACCTGGCCGCTGCTGGCCTCGTAGAAGCGCGGCAGCAGGCGGATCAGCGTGGACTTGCCGCTGCCCGAGCGGCCGACGATGGCCGTCACGGTGCCCGGCGCGGCGGTGAAGGAAATGCCCGACAGCGCCGGCGCTTCCTGGCCCGGGTATGTCACCGACACGTCGCGGAATTCGAGCTCGCCGCGGGCGCGTTGCAGCGGCCGGGTGCCGCGGTCGTCCTCGTCGGGTTCGTCGAGGATGGTGAACAGGCGGTCGGCCGCCGCCACGCCCTTCTGCACCAGGCTCTGCACGTTGGTGATGCGCTTGAGCGAGGGCAGCAGGGCCATCATCGAGGTGAGCAGCGCCACGAAGCTGCCGGCGGTCATTCGGCCGCGGCTGGCTTCGTGGCCCGCCACCAGCAGGATGACCGCCAGGCCGATGGCGGCCAGGATCTGCACCATGGACGAGGCGGCGGCGCGGGTGGATTCCACCTTGATGCCCAGCCGCAGGTTGCGGCCCACCAGGTCGCGGTAGCGCGCCAGCTCGGAGTCCTGGGCGCCGTAGATCTTCACTTCCTGCTGGGCCGACAGCGCCTGCTCGGCGATCTGCGCCATGTTGGCCACGCCGTCCTGGATGCCGCGGTTGATGCGCCGGTAGCGGCGCCCCACCACCGAGGAGATGCCGGCGATCAGCGGCGCCAGCACCAGCATCACCAAGGTGACGCGCGGGCTGTAGTAGAACATCACGCCCAGCAGGGCGACGATGGTGAGCGTGTCGGTGAGGATCACCTTGATCGCGTCGGAGCTGGCCTGGGTGACCTGCTCGGTGTCGTAGTTCAGGCGCGACACCATGGCCGCCACCGGCTCGCGGTCGAAGCGCACGCTGGGCAGGCGCAGGTACTTGGCCAGGATGTCCTCGCGCAGGTCGCGCACCACGCTGCGGCCGGTGCGGGCCATGCCGTAGTCGGTGGCGAAGGTGGCGGCGCCACGCACCAGGAACAGCAGCACGATGGCCAGCGGGATCGACCAGCGCATGTCCGGGTTCTGGGCGACGAAGGTCTCGTCCACCATCGGCTTCATCATCCAGGTGAAGGCCGCCGCGGCCCCCGCCTCGAACAGCATGCCGACGCCGGCCGCGGCCAGCAGCGGCCAGTAGCGCCGCGCCCGCCCGAGCAGGCGGCGGTAGATCACCCAGGCCGAAGTCTCCTTGCTCAAGGCCGGGCCTCGGGCGTGGTGGCGAT
Organism: Arenimonas malthae CC-JY-1; assembly: GCF_000747075.1. GTDB lineage: Bacteria > Pseudomonadota > Gammaproteobacteria > Xanthomonadales > Xanthomonadaceae > Arenimonas > Arenimonas malthae. Next base: position 5,629 of record NZ_AVCH01000001.1, on the reverse strand, counting down.
GGAGATGCGGGTGAAGCCGAGCTGGCCCAGCGCGTCCATGGCCGTGATCAGGGCCTGGGTGTCGGCGCGGGCATCGGCGCGCACCACGACCGGGCGCTCGCGGTCGCTGCCCGCCACGCGGGCGATGGCTTCGCGAAGGGAGGTGGCGTCGCGCTTGAGCACTTCGTTGCTGCCGATGAAGAAGCGGCCGTCGGCGTCCACCAGGATCGTCAGCGGCTCGGCCGCTTCGACCTCGGCGCTGGACTGGGTGGTGGGCAGCACGATCTTGAGCGCCGAGCGGTGGTCGAAGGTGGTGGTGACCACCAGGAAGATGATGAGGCAGAACACCACGTCGATCAGCGAGACGAGGTTGATCTCCGGCTCGTCGGGCACCCGGCCCGAACCCAGCTTCATGCCTCGCCACCCCGGGCCTTGGTCGCCCGCGGCGGCTTGCCGGGCGTGGCCGACGGGGCCTCGTCGAGCGCGTCGAGCAGGGCGATGGCCTGCTTTTCCATGTCCACCACGTACTCGGTCACCCGGCCGCGCAGGTAGCGGTGGAACATCACCGCCGGGATCGCCACGCACAGGCCCGCGGCCGTGCTGATCAGCGCCTGGCCGATGCCGCCGGCAAGCTTGTTGGCGTCGCCGACGCCGGAGGTGAGGATGCCCAGGAACATCTGGATCATGCCGAACACGGTGCCCAGCAGGCCCAGCAGCGGCGTCACCGCGGCGATGGTGCCCAGGGTGTTGAGGAAACGCTCGAGCCGGTGCGCCACGTGGCGGCCGACGTCCTCGATGCGCTCCTTGATGATCTCGCGCGGGCGGTGGCGCACGTCCAGGCCGGCGGCCAGCAGTTCGCCCAGCGGCGAATTGTGGCGGAGGATGTCGATGTGCTTGGGGTCGAGCTGGCGGCCGCGGGCCCAGTCACGGACCTCCTCGCCCAGGCCCGGGGGCAGCACTTCCCTGCGGCGCAGGCTCCAGAAGCGTTCGAGGATGATGGCCAGGGCCAGCACGGCCAGCGCGATGATCGGCGCCATCACCCAGCCGCCCGCTTTGATCAGTTCCAGCACGCCACACCTTTGCCGTTGGGGGGTCGCCGATAGCATAGCCTGTGCCGCCGCCGGGGGTGGCATGGCGCCAGTAGCGCGGGTGGTCCTGGCGCCAGCGTTCGAGCACCTGCACGCCGCCGCGACCCAGGCGCAGCCGGATGGCACCGCTGCCCGCGCTGTCGTGCAGGGCCACGCCGTAACGGTCGTACCGCGCCAGCACCTGCGCCTTGGGCAGGCCGAAGCGGTTCTCGTGGCCCACCGGCAGCAAACCCAGCGAGGGCCGCACCGCCGCCAGGAAGTCCAGGCTCGACGAGGTGTCGCTGCCGTGGTGCGGCACCACCAGCAGGTCGCTGCGGATGGCCGCCGGTGGGAGCTTCGCCAGCCGCGCCTCGACGTGGCGGCCGATGTCGCCGGGCAACAGCGCGGTGGCGCCGCCGGCCTCGATGCGCAGCACGCAGCTGCTGTCGTTGCGCAGGTAGGGGAAATACGGCGTGGGGTGCAGCCAGCGGAAGCGCACGCCGTCCCAGGTCCATTCCCCGCCTTGTTCGCAGCGGCGCATGCCGGGGCCGGCCCAGCCTTCGGGCGCGAACACCGCGGCTGGTGGCATGGCCGCGATAACGGCCGGCGCGCCGCCGGCGTGGTCGTTGTCGCCGTGGCTGATGACCAGCGCGTCCAGCCGGCGCACGCCGAGTGCGCGCAAGGTGGGCAGCACCGCGGTTTCGCCGGCGTCGAGGCCGCGCACCGGTGCGGGACCGGCGTCGTACAGCAGTACATGGCGCTCGGTGAGGACCAGCAGCGACAGGCCCTGGCCGACGTCCACCAGCACCAGGTCGGCCTCGCCGTGCGCGGGCCGCGGCAGCGCGGGCCATAACAGGGGCAACAGCAGCAGCGGCGACAGGTGTTTGCCGGGCACGCCGCGCGGCAGCAGCAGCCAGAACACGCCCGCCAGGGCCAGCGCGACCGCCAGCGGCGTCGGCGCCGGCAGCCACACCAGCGCGGCAGGCCAGTCGGCGACGTACTCCAGTACCCACCACAGCGCCTGCATCAGCGCGGCGGCGCCCTGCCAGGCCAGCGTCGCCGCCGCATCGCTGGCAGGCGACAGCGCGATGCCCAGCAGCGCCAGCGGCACCACGCCCAGGCTGATCCAGGGAATGCCCACCAGGTTCACCAGCGGCCCCGGCAGCGACGCCTGGTTGAAGAACCACACGCCCAGCGGCAGCAGCCCCAGCATGGCCACCGCCTGCGCGCCCAGGAAGGGGCGCCACCAGCCCTGCCCTGCGGCGTCCGGCAGGCACCACAGCAACCAGGCCACGCCGAGGAAACTGAGCCAGAAGCCGGGCGCCAGCACGCTCAGCGGATCCACCAGCAGGATGGCCACGGCGGCCAGGGCCAGCGCGTCGCCGGTGCCCAGCGGGCGTCGCAGCAGCCGCGCCGCCGCGACCACGGCGATCATCAGCGCGGTGCGCATCGTGGGCAGCGCGAATCCCGCCAACGCCGTGTAGGCCGCCGCCATGCCCAGCGCCGCGACCGCCGCGCCCTGGGGTCGCGGCCAGCGCCGCCCCAGCGAGGGAAACACCCGCCAGGCCCCCTGCCCCAGCAGCGCGCCCAGGCCGGCGACCAGGCCCACGTGGAAACCGGAAATGGCGATCAGGTGCGTCAGGCCGGTGGCGCGCAGCACTTCCCAGTCGTGTTCGTCCAGGCCGCGGGTGTCGCCCAGCGCCAGCGCCTGCACGAAGCGCGCGCCAGGGCCGGGCACGGCGGCCGCGATGCGCCCGGAGAGGGCCGCTCGCGCCGCGTCGAGGCCTTCTCCGGGCGAAAGCTGGCGCGCACGTTCCGGTTCAAGCACGTGGCCAGTAGCGGCGATGCGCTGCTCGAGCGCGCGCCGCTCCACGTCGACGCCGCCGGGGTTCACCAGGCCGCGCGGCGGACGCAGTTTCAGGCGAAGCTGCCAGCGGCTTCCGGGGGCAAGCGCGGGCGGCTGGCCGGGCGGTTCGACGAACCAGCCCAGTCGCACGGTGCGCCCGGCCAGCGGCGCCGCGCGGCCCGGTGCCCCGGTGATGGTGAACAGGAAACGCGTGGCGTCCTCGTGGCGCGCAGGTAGCCCCGTGACGACGCCCTCCACCTCGAGCGGCAGGCCCGTCAGCGAGGCCGGCAACCGGGCCTGCAGGGCCGCCGCACCCTGCGCCGAAGCCAGGGCGATGCCCAGCAGCGCCGCACCCAGCGGACGCAGCCATTCGCCACGCCACCACAGCAGCAGGCCCGCGAAACCCCAAGCCCAGTGCCACGGAGCCTCGGGAAGGCTGGCCAAGCCCTGCACCCACAGCACGCCCGCCAGCAGGCCGGCCGCTACGGCCAGCCCGAAGGGTGCCGGCGCGGTCGCCCGCGCGGGCGGCACGCTAGCCCTCGGTCAAAGGTCGCAGCTGCCCCTGGGTGAGTTCCAGGGTTCGATCCAGTCGCCGCGCCAGGCGGCGATCGTGGGTGACCATGACCAGGGCGGTACCCTGCTCGCGGTTGAGTTCCAGCATCAGCTCGAACACGCCGGCGGCGGTTTTTTCGTCGAGGTTGCCGGTGGGCTCGTCGCCCAGCACGCAGGCCGGGCGCGTCACCAGCGCGCGCGCCACCGCGGCGCGCTGGCGTTCGCCGCCCGACAGTTCGCCCGGCTTGTGGCCGAGGCGATGGCCCAGGCCGACGCGCTCGAGCAGCGCCCGGGCCGGCGCCTGCGCGGCGGCCACGGCTTCGCCGCGGATGAGCAGCGGCATCATCACGTTCTCGAGCGCGGTGAATTCCGGCAGCAGGTGGTGGAACTGGTAAACGAAGCCCAGCGCGCGGTTGCGCAGTTCGCCGCGGGCGCGTTCGCCCAGGGCCGACATGCGCTGGCCCGCCACGTGCACTTCGCCGGAGCTGGCCTGGTCCAGGCCGCCCAGCAGGTGCAGCAGCGTGCTCTTGCCGGCGCCCGACGCACCGACGATGGCCACGGTTTCGCCGCGCCGGACGGTGAGGTCGAGGCGGTCGAACACCGGCGTGCGCAGGTCGCCTTCCTCGTAGGTCTTGCCCAGCTTCTCGCAGCGGATGACGACGTCCATGTTCGTGGCCTCACTCATAACGCAGCGCCGTGGCCGGGTCGGTGCGCGAGGCGCGCCAGGCCGGGTAGATCGTCGCCAGCAGGCACAGCACGAAGGCCACGCCCGCCACCGACAGCACGTCCATGGGGTCCACCAGGGTGGGCACGCCGGAGATGTAATAGACGTCCGACGGCATCAGCTCGGCGCCGACCAGGCCTTCGACGAAACGCACGACGTGCGAGAGGTTGCTGGCCAGCAGCACGCCGCCGGCCACGCCGATGGCGATGCCGACCACGCCGATCACCAGGCCCTGCACCACGAACACCCGCATCACCCCGCCGGGCGACATGCCCAGCGTGCGCAGGATGGCGATGTCGGACTGCTTGTCCTGCACCAGCATCACCAGCGAGGACACCAGGTTGAAGGCGGCGATGGCGATGACCAGCGAGAGCAGGATGAACATCACCGTCTTTTCCATCTTCAGCGCGCGGAAGAAGTTGGCATGGTCGCGGGTCCAGTCGCGCACGCGGTAGGCGCCGTCGAGGCGGTCGCTCAGGTCGCGCGCCACCGGCCAGGCCTGCCAGAGGTCGTTGAGCTTCAGGCGCACGCCGGTGACGCCCTCGCCCATCCGGCCCAGCTTCTGCGCGTCCTGCAGGTGCACCAGGGCCATGCCCAGGTCATATTCCTGCGCGCCGGCCTCGAAGATGCCGACCACGGTGAAGCGCCGCGCGCGCGGCATGGCGCCGAGCGGGGTGACGGTGGATTCGGAGATGTACACGTTCACCGCGTCGCCGACGCCGGCGCCGAGCATGAGCGAGAGTTCGCGCCCGAGCACGATGCCGTAGCCGCCGGGCTTGAGGTCGGCCAGCGAACCCTGGACCATCTTTTCGCCCAGCTCCGACACCCGCGGTTCGAGCTCGGGCAACACGCCGCGGATGATGGCGCCGCGGCGGTTGAGGCCCTGCACCAGCGATTCGGTTTCGACATAGGGCGCGGCGCCCAGCACCCGCGGGTCCTGGCCGGCCAGCTCGACCGCGCGCGGCCAGTCCTGCAGCGGGCCGTCGAGGCCCGACACCGTGGCGTGCGCCACCATGCCCAGGATGCGGTCGCGCAGTTCCTGCTGGAAGCCGCTCATCACCGCGATGGTGGTGATGAGCGCGATGACGCCGATGATGATGCCCAGGATGGACGCCATCGAGATGAAGGAGATGAAGCCGTTGCGGCGCTTGGCGCGCAGGTAGCGCAGGCCGATCGAGAATGGCAGGGGCTGGAACATGGGGTCCTAGGCTGCCACGGCGGGCAGGATGGGGTCATGGCGGGACGAGGCGGCCACCGCGAGCCGGAGCTGGCGGCGGCCCGCCGCGTCCAGCGTGTCGGGCCACCAGGCCAGCCGCAGCGTGCGGCCACCGGGCGTGCGTGCGCAGAGTAGCGTGAGCGGGCCCTGTTCGCGCAAGCGCGGGGCGCGCAGCGCGGCGCCCTCTTCGCTGCCATTCATGATGCGCAGGGCCGGGCCGGCGACCGACAGCGACAGGCACGGCC